>DATAHR010000141.1:0-26515 GCA_036263035.1 Gaiellales bacterium
ATCCGCTCGCTCGAGGCCGACTACGAGGTGCAGATCGACATCGAGGAGGACGGCACGATCCGCATCTACGGGACGAACGGCGAGCTCGCCGAGGCGGCCCGGCGCGAGATCGAGTCGATGACCAAGGACATCGAGGTCGGCGACGAGTACGACGATGCCGAGGTGGTCAAGCTGGCCGACTTCGGCGCGTTCGTCTCGCTCCGCAAGGGCGTCGACGGCCTGCTGCACGTGAGCCGGATCCTGCCCAAGGGCAACCGGCTTGCATCCGCCGAGCAGGTGCTGGCGCGCGGCGACAAGGTGAAGGTCACGGTCGTTGAGGTCGACAAGGACCGCGGCCGGATCGGTCTGACGCTGCTGGCGAAGAAGACCGACGACGGCGGCGAGATCACGCCCGAGGAGCTGGTGGCAGTGGCCGAGGCCAACCCGGCACCCGAGCGCTCCGATAGCGACCGCCCCCGGCGCGACCGCGATCGCGGTCGCGACCGCGGACGGCGGTAGGGAGAACGCGGGGTCGACCGGGGTCAGCCTTCAGGCTGATCCCGGTCGAGACCCCCGGCCGCGACCGGCGTCAGGCTGGGCCCCGCAACTGACCCCTTCGGGGGAGGGTCAGCCCAGACCCCCACTGCTACAGTGCGCGGCAGTGCAGCGATACACCGTCACCACGCTCGACGGCGGAGAGCGGATCGTCACCGAGCGCGTGAAGTCGGTGCGCTCCGTGGCTCTCGGCATCTGGATCGGCGCCGGCTCGCGTGACGAGGCGGCCGGCCAGGCCGGCATCAGCCACTTCATCGAGCATCTGCTGTTCAAGGGCTCCGCCCGCTACTCCGGCGTGCAGATCGCGCAGGTGTTCGACGGGCTGGGCGGCGAGCTGAACGCCGCCACCGCGAAGGAGTACACCGTGCTCTATGCGCGGGTGCTGGACGCCCACCTCGACACCGCGCTTGACGTGATGGGCGACATGCTGCTGGCGCCGACGTTCGACCCCGAGGAGCTCGTGTCCGAGCGCGAGGTGGTGCTCGAGGAGATCGCGATGTACGAGGACAGCTACCACGACCTCGCGCACGATCTGATCGCCCAGGCGGTGTTCGGCGACCACCCGCTCGGCCGGCCCGTCATCGGCACGGCGAAGGCGATCACCGCAACGACGCCCGCGATGGTGCGCGAGTACCACGAGAACCGCTACGTCGGGCCGAACATCGTCATCGCCGCGGCCGGCAACGTCGAGCACGAGCCGCTCGTCCATGCGATCCAGCAGCGCTTCGACAGCTACGCGAAGCTGCCCGACCCGACCGCCGGTGTGCGGCCGGTCTGGATCGGCGAGTCGCAGCCGCAGACGGTGTTCCAGGCCAAGGCCTCCGAGCAGTACCACGTCTGCCTCGGCGGCATCGGCCTGCAGCGCTCGGACCGCCGGCGCTTCGCGGCCTCCCTGCTCGATTCGATGCTCGGCGGCTCGGCGTCGTCCCGCCTGTTCCAGGAGATCCGCGAGAAGCGCGGCATGGCGTACTCCGTCTACACCTTCGGCGCGCAGTACGCGGACACCGGCATGGTTGGGGTCTACGTCGGCACCCGGGAGGACAACCTCGCGGAGTGCGTCCGGATCACCGCCGACCAGCTCGCGCGCATCGGCACCGGCGACATCACGCCCGAGGAGCTCGACCGGGCGAAGGAGAACCTGAAGGGCCGGATCATGCTGTCGATGGAGTCGACCTCAAACCGCGCCAGCCGGCTGGGCAAATCCGTGCTCACGGATACGGAGCTGCTGTCGCTCGACCGCATCTGCGCCGAGATCGACTCCGTGGAGGCCGACGCGATCGCGTCGCTTGCCCGGCAGCTGTTCGCGCCGGAGCGGCTGTCCGTGGCCGGCATCGGGCCGGACGAGGACCGGTTCCGCGAGGCCGTTTCGCTGCTCAGCCCGGCCCTGAGCTGATCAAGATCGTTGGTTCCATATCCCCGCGCGCCTGAACGTCTGAGCGCTACGTCGTATACCACGGCTCAAGGGCTGCGGCCGGGGAGCGGCCCCTCCCGATCTGCGTGATCGCAGATCGGTCGTGACCGCTGCAAGGCCTACGGCCTTGCAGCTGCTGCGTCCTCGGTCGGGCCGATATTCCCGATATCGACCCTCCCTCGATCCTTGCGCTGCTTGCCCCCCAACCGCTCAGACCGCACGGCGATATGGAACCAACGATCTATAGGATCACGCCATGATCCGCGTGATCCTGTCCGGCGCCACAGGGAAGGTGGGGAGTGCGCTGCTCCCCGCGATCGAGTCAGCGGAGGATCTCGAGCTGGCCGCTGTCGCGGCGCCGTCGCTCGGCATCGAGCTCGGCTCCGCACTCGAGAACACGGCGGCGGACGTCGTCGTCGACTTCACGGCGCCGGAGTTCGCGGAGGAGGCCTGCCGGCTGTGCACGTCGGCCGGCGTGCCGCTGGTGCTCGGCACCACCGGCATCGACGAGGATGCGCTGCACCAGCTTGGGGACGAGGCGGCCGCAGCGGGCGTGCCGATCTTCCACGCCGCGAACTTCGCGATCGGTGCCGTGCTGATGATGCGCTTCGCCGAGGAGGCCAGCCGCCGGCTGCCCGCGGCGGAGATCGTGGAGCTGCACGCCGACACCAAGCGCGACGCACCGTCGGGCACGTCGCGCGCGACGGCCGCCCGCATGGCGGGTGACGTCCCCATCCACAGCGTGCGGCTGCCGGGCCTGGTCGCACACCAGGAGGTGATCCTGGGCGGCCCGGGGGAGACCCTGACGATCCGGCACGACACGACCTCGCGCGAGGCGTTCGCCCCGGGCGTGCTGCTTGCCGTTCGCACGGTGCGCGACCTGCCTCCCGGCCTCACGGTCGGCCTGGAGATCCTGCTCGCCCGGTCTGCATGAAGCTGCCGCGCGCAGTCATGCGGGAGCTCGTCGTCACACCCGGCGAGCCGGCGCGGCTCGACCGGCGCAGCACCGAGCACACGGAGTCTGACTGGATGGGCGACCGGTCGGCAGACATCGCCGACCGCGAGCTGGAGGCGTTCCGCGAGACGCTGGACGAGGCGCAGCAGCGCCTGTATGCGAGCAGCACGTGGTCGGTGCTGCTGATCCTGCAGGGGCTCGACGCGTCCGGGAAGGACGGCACTGTCAAGCACGTGATGTCGGGCGTCAACCCGCAGGGCTGCAGGGTGGCCTCCTTCAAGCAGCCGTCGCAGGAGGAGCTGCGGCACGACTTCCTGTGGCGCTGCGCCCGGCAGCTGCCGGCAAGCGGCGAGATCGGCATCTTCAACCGGTCGTACTACGAGGAGGTGCTGGTCGTCCGCGTGCACCCCGAGCTGCTGGCTGCCGAGCACCGGCCGCCGGAGCTCGCCACCGGAGACGACCTGTGGAACGAGCGCTTCGACGACATCAAGGCCTTCGAGCGCCACCTGGTGCGAAGCGGCACGCGCGTCGTCAAGGTGTTCCTGCACATATCACGGGAGGAGCAGCGGCGCCGATTCCTGGCGCGGCTCGAGGATCCCTCCAAGCACTGGAAGTTCTCGGCAGCCGACGTCCGCGAGCGCGAGTTCTTCGACGATTACCGCCGCGCCTACGAGGCGGCCCTGACCGCGACCTCCACCCGGTGGGCGCCGTGGCACGTGGTGCCGGCGGATCACAAGCACCGCGCCCGGGCGCTGGTGGGAGGCATCCTGGTCGACGCCGTGGACGCGCTCGACCTCCGGCTTCCTGAGCTGCCGGCCGAGCAGCGGCGCGCCCTCGAGGAGGCACGGCGGTCGCTCGAGCGCTCGAGCTAGATGAGTGATCCCACGGCGCTGTGCGGCCGCAGCCACAGTGCGCCCGATATCTGCGGGCATCGTGACGGTCAGACGCGCGGAGTCGTGGAATCAATCATCTACACCCGGTTCAGTCGGAACACGGGGAACACCCGGTCGGTCTTGGCCTCGTACTCGGCGAACCGGGGCTTCAACGCCACCAGAGCCCGCCATGCGGCGTCGCGCTCCGCGCCCTTCAGCTCCTGAGCCCGTGCCCGGTAGGTCTCCGTCCCCTGCTCGACGGTCACCTCGGGGTTGGCCAGCAGGTTGAAGTACCAGGCGGGGTGGCGGGGGCCCCCTCCGCGCGTTGCGTAGATGTGCGCCGCACCGTCGATCTCGAGGAACTCGAGCGGCAGGGTCATCTCACGGCCGCTCTTCGCCCCGCGCATCGTCACCAGCACCAGCGTCGAATCCGGGTAGGGCCGCGACACGATGCCGGCGTTGGCACGGAACTCGTCGATGATGCCCTGGTTGAAGCTGGTCTCCGGCATCAACCGGCGGTGATCGGGTCGCCCACCGAGAGCGTCCCGCCGTCCAGGATGTCCGCGCGAAGGCCGCCCCGGTGCACCATCGCCTTGATGGTGTTCGTACGGCCGAGCATCTGCTGCAGGTGCAGGCACGGCTCGCACAGCTCGACGCCGCGGCAGCGGACGCCGCCCACGCTGAACTCCCTGCCGACCAGGTCGTTGAGGCGGATGCCGCGCGTCACCAGCTGCCGCCGCGAACGGCCGTCGCGCAGGTCGAGATCGTGCTCCTCGAGCACCGCCTCGATCGCCTCCGCCTCGATCAGGCTGAGGGCGTTGCCGCTGCCGATCCACCGATCGGGCGGCGACAGGTTCCGGTCGCCTTCCAGGCCGCGGCCGGCGTGCGCCTCCACAACGTCCACCGGAAACGTTGGCTCGCCCTCAGCGGCGGCAAGGAAGATCTGCTCGATCGTGCCCTTCATCGCGGCGAACACTACCGCCGCGCCCGGAGGATTCGCCCGGGGAAGGGAGTAGAATCGAGGTGATGACCCGGCCCCTGCTCGGAGAGCTGCTGACCGCGATGGTGACGCCGTTCGCAGCCGACGGCACCGTCAGCCACGACGCGGCCAGGCGGGTCGCGCGGTATCTGGTCGACAACGGGTCGGACGGCCTGGTGGTGTGCGGGACGACCGGCGAGGGGCCGACCGTCAACGACCGCGAGAAGCTCGACCTGTTCGAGACGGTGGTGGCCGAGGTGGGGTCATCCGCGACCGTGGTGGCCAACACCGGCACCTACGACACCCATCATTCGGTGGCGCTCACCCGCTCTGCCCTGGCTGCCGGCGTGGACGGCTTCCTGGTGGTCACGCCGTACTACAACAAGCCGCCGGTCGAGGGCATCGTGCGCCACTACCAGGCGATCGCGGAGGCCGCCGAGGGGCGGCCGGTGATCGTCTACAACATCCCGTCTCGGGTCATCATCAACCTCGACCCGCCGGTGCTCGAGCGCCTGGCCGAGATTCCGAACGTGGTCGCGGTGAAGCAGGCGACGCCTGACCTCGATCAGGCGGAGGCGATCGTCCGCCACGGCGGCCTGCAGCTGTATGCGGGCAACGACGACCTGCTGGGGCCGTTCCTCAAGCTCGGCGGCGTGGGCGGCATCTGTGTCGCGTCGCACATCGCCGGGCCGCGCATGCGCGAGATGATCACCGCCGCGGTGGCCGGCGACATCGATCGGGTCGACGAGATCGACCATGCGCTGGTGCCGCTGCTCGAGGCGCTTGCCGTCACGACCAACCCGATCCCGCTGAAGGCCGCGCTGAACCTGCTCGGTCATGAGGTGGGAGGGCTGCGCCTGCCGCTGGTCGAGGCCGACGATCGGCAGACCGCGACGATCCAGGCCGCCCTCGAGGTGGCCGGGCTGCTTCCGATCGCGGCCGCGTGAGCATGCGCGATCCCGTGCGGATCATCCCGCTCGGCGGGCTGGGCGAGGTTGGCAAGAACATGACCGTCTTCGAGGCAGGCGGCGAGCTGATCCTGATCGACGCGGGCCTCACCTTTCCCAAGGCGGAGATGTTCGGCGTCGACCTGGTGCTCCCGGACTTCTCCTACGTCGTCGACCGGGCCGACCGCCTGCGGGCGATCGTGCTGACCCACGGCCACGAGGACCACGTCGGGGCGCTGCCCTACCTGCTCCGCGAGACCGGCCCGGGGCCGGTGGTGTACGGCACGCGGCTCACGCTCGGGCTCGTCAAGTCCCGGCTGGACGAGCATGGGCTGGGGGCGGAGACCGAACTCGTGGAGGTGACTCCGGATGGATCGCGGGTGCAGGTCGGCCCGTTCGAGACCGAGGTCGTCCGGGTGACGCACTCGATCCCCGACGCCGTCGCGGTCGTGCTGCACACCGAGCACGGGCCGATCATCCACACCGGCGACTTCAAGGTCGATATGACGCCGGTCGACGGCCGCCCGATCGACATCGACCGCCTGCGGGCGCTGGGCGACGCCGGCGTGGCGCTGCTGATGGCCGACTCGACGAACGCGGAGAACCCGGGGACGACCCCGTCGGAGATGACGGTCGGCCCGAGCATGCGGCGGATCATCGGCGAGGCACGGGGACGGGTGATCGTGACCTCGTTCGCCTCACAGATCCATCGCCTGCAGCAGGTGATCGACGCCGCCGCGGCCAACGGCCGCAAGGTGTGCGTGATCGGCCGCTCGATGGTGCGAAACCTGAACATCTCGCGCAACCTCGGCTACGCGGAGGTGGACGACGAGATCATGCTGAAGCCGCGCGACCTCGACTCCGTGCTTCCGCACGAGGTGGTCGTGCTCTGCACCGGCAGCCAGGGGGAGCCGCGCTCCGCGCTCACGCGCATGGCGCACGGCGACCATCCCGCCCTGCAGATCCATCCGACGGACACGGTCGTCATGTCGTCGAAGGCCGTCCCCGGCAACGAGGTGAACGTGGGCGAGACGGTCAACCGGCTGAACCGCATGGGCGCGACGGTGCTGACCGAGAACAACGCCTACGTGCACGTGTCCGGCCACGGTTCCGCGGAGGAGCTGCGCCGGATGCTCGAGCTGGTACGGCCGCGGACGTTCCTGCCGATCCATGGCGAGTACCGCATGCTGCGAGCCCATGCGCGGATCGCGGAGGCGGCGGGCGTGCCGCCGCACGCCGTGCGCGTGGCCGACAACGGGATGGTGCTCGAGCTGGACGGCGAGGGCCTGTTCGTGACGGGGCAGATCGAGACCGGCATGACGCTGGTGGACGGCTACTCCGTCGGCGACGTGCGTGACGAGGTGCTGCGAGACCGGCGGCGGCTCGCCAGCGACGGGGTGCTGATCGTGGTTGCGACGATCGCAGCCGAGAGCGCGGAGGTGGTGAGCGACCCCGAGGTGATCGCGCGCGGCTTCGAGATGCCCGACGGCGACGGGCAGGAGCTGCTGGACGCGTCGCGGGACGCGGTGGACGAGGTGCTCGAGCGCTGCCTGGCGCAGCGGATGACGGAGCCGAACCTGCTGCAGCAGGAGCTGCACGACGCGCTGGCGCCGCTGGTGCACCGGATGACCGGCAAGCGGCCGATGGTGCTGCCCGTGGTCGTCGAGGTCTAGCGGCGTTATCGCTTATCCAGATCGAACCCCTCCGCCAGCTCCCACTCGCTGCGCTCGATGGCCGGCTGCTCGGCCTTCACGTCCAGGTTCCTCGTGAACAGCACGTAGGCGACCGAGGTCACGATCAGGCCCACGATCCACGCGATGTCGACGTTGTTCAGGTCCTTCGAGAACGGCCCCTGGTAGTACGTCTTGAACGTGAACAGGTTGTAGACGTACATGAACGGGATCTCGGCCGCGAATCCGAGCCCGTATGCGGCGAGGCCGCGCCACGCCCAGACGCCGTAGATGCCGTTCGGCCGGAACAGGTCCGTGATCGCGTAGTGACCCCGGCGGACGAAGAAGAAGTCGATCAGGTTCGTCGCCGTCCACGGCACCAGGAAGTAGAGCATCAGGGTCAGTGAGCCGTAGACCGCTCCGACGGCGTTCGTCGTGATGCTCTTGGCGATCACGTACCACAGAACGGCCAGCACGATGATCGTGACGACGCGCCACGCGCGGGTCGGCCGGATGGTGCGAAACGAGTCGATACCGGTCAGCGTGGTCAGCATCCCGCCGTAGGCGTTCATGCCCATGGTGGCCGCAAGCGCGCAGGCCGAGAGGAACGCCGTCACCGAGCCGAGATGGCCGTAGACGTTGTTGCCGGCCGTCTGCAGGCCGACCAGGCCATCGGTGGCACCGAGCCGGATCCAGAACCACGCTCCCAGCGCGATCAGCCAGATGGCCGGCGTCGAGGCGCCGGCGAACACCGATGCGATGATCCCGCCGCGCGGAGTGTTCTTCGGCAGATAGCGCGAGTAGTCCGACACGTACGGCGCGTAGGTGATGTTGTACGCCGCCGCGGTCGAGAACTGGGCCATGAACGCCGTCCACGTGAACCCGTAGGCCACCTTGCTCGGGGCGCCGCCGGCATGCCCGGTGATGACCCCGATGGTCACGATCACCATCAGCGGCAGCAGCACGTACAGCAGCATCCGGAACACCCGGTGCACCCAGTCGTGCCCGTAGATCGCGAGCAGGGCGGCGCCGATCGCGGTCACGATCGCCACCACGTCGGCGTTCCAGCCGAACGTGCCGTTCAGCCCCTCCGACATCAGCACCTGATCGGCCACGTTGAAGGCCATGTACGTGAAGAGCGTCGCGAACAGGGCGACGATGACGCCGCGGTAGCCGAACTGCGCACGCGATTGGATCATCTGCGGCAGGCCGAGGGTGGGGCCCTGCGACGCATGGAAGGCCATGAAGATGGTGCCGGTGAGGATGCCGGTCGTCCCCGCGACGATCGTCCACCAAAGCGACAGGCCGAGGCTGGGGCCGACGAAGCCGATGGGGATGGAGAAGTACTGGAAGTTCCCGAGGAACCAGAGCGGCAGCTGGTGCCAGAGCTTGCCGTGCCGCTCGTTCTCCGGAATCCAGTCGATCGACCGGGTTTCGATGCCCGAGATGCCGTCTGGTGCGTGGACGGGGATCTCTTCCGAAAGCATCGGCGCTCCTCTCCTCGAAGGGGTACCGGCACTTCTACGGAATCCCGCGCTGGCAGTCAACTCGGCGTGCAGGAATACCGTCCGACTGGGTGAATACCATCGCCAATGGCCAGGACCACCACGCGACGGACCCATCGCGCTCCTGGTCCACAACCGGCTCGGCGCACGCGCAAAACCCCCATCCGCTCCCAGACCCCCCAGCGGAGGCGTGCGTCGAGTCGGACTTCCCTTTCGCAGCGTCGCGACCTGGTCGGCGGTGGCCTGATGGCCCTCGGCACGTTCCTTGCATTCGTCGAGTACCGCGGCTGGGACGGCGGGGTGGTAGGGCTCAAGCTGCACGACCTCCTGCACCTGCTGATCGGCCGAACGGCGGCCCTGTTGCCGCCGCTCCTGATCGCGCTTGGCGCGATGATCTTCGTCGACAGCCCGCTCCGCCATCTGCGTCCCCTCCGGCTCGGCGTGCTGGTGCTGCTGGCCTCGCTGACGCTCGCGGTATCGACGACGGACACGCTGGCGCCGCAGGACCACGGCGGTCTGATCGGTGCGTACGCCAGGATCATGCTGAGCGGGCTGGTGGGCGACATCGGCGTCTCGATCCTCGTCGTCACCGGCGTCCTCGCCGGCATCGTGCTGATCACGGGCGCGTCGATCGGCGCGATCATGCGCAGCTCCGGCCGGCACGTCGCCCGCGCCGCGGGCACCGGTGCGCGGGTTGGCGGCGAGGTGGCGCGGCGCTACCGCGAGCGTCCGTCGTCCCGCCCGACGCTGGTCGCCGTGCCCGGTGAGAAGTCGCAGAAGCGGGGACGAGCCGCCCGGCCGCTGGACGGCAGCAAGGAATACGCGGACATCTTCGGCGACATCCCCGACTTCGAGCCGCCGACACCTGAGGCAGAGGAGGCCGCCCTCCCTGAGCCCGAGCCGATCGAGACCCCGGAGCCGGTTGCCGAGCCGGACGATCCGGTCACGGCCGAGGTCGTCAGCGGAGCGGTCGAGCTCGACGCGAGCCCGCGTCCCAAGACGGAGTACCGGCTGCCCTCCCCGGCGATTCTCAAGAAGAGCGCCGCGGGCAAGGGCGGGGGAGACGACCACCGCGAGGTGGCGCGCAAGCTGGTCGACGCCCTCGCGAACTTCGGCATCGAGGCGCGGTGCGTGGGCATGGTGTCCGGGCCCCGGGTGACGCGCTACGAGCTGCAGCTGGCTCCCGGCATCAAGGTCTCCAGGGTCTCCCAGCTGCGCGACGACCTCGCCTACGCGCTGGCCACCACCGAGATCCGCATCCTGGCGCCGATCCCGGGCAAGCAGGCGGTCGGCGTGGAGGTGCCAAACACGTCGCACAACACCGTCACGCTCGGTGACATCTACAGCGAGCCGCCGTCCGGCTCGAGCCCGCTGACCGCCTGGCTGGGCAAGGACATCTCCGGCGCCGGCGTGGCGTGCGACCTCGCCAAGATGCCGCACCTCCTGATCGCGGGCACGACCGGCTCGGGCAAGTCGGGCAGCATCAACGCGATCCTCTGCTCGATCCTGCTGCGCGCGACGCCGGACGAGGTGCGGATGATTCTGGTCGACCCGAAGCGGGTGGAGCTCAATCATTACGAGTCGATCCCGCATCTGCTGACACCGGTCGTGACCAACATGAAGAACGCCGCGCTGGTGCTGCAGAACATCGTCCGCGAGATGGAGAGCCGCTACGAGCTGATGGGCGCGGTCAAGGCGCGCAACCTGGCCGAGTGGAATCGCCAGCGCCTCGAGCTGGGACAGGACCGGGTGCCGCACATCCTCGTGGTGATCGACGAGCTGGCCGACCTGATGATGGTGTCGCCGGCCGACGTCGAGGACGCCATCATCCGCCTTGCCCAGAAGTCGCGTGCGGTCGGCATCCACCTGGTGCTGGCGACCCAGAGCCCGCGCGTCGACGTCATCACGGGCATGATCAAGGCCAACGTGCCGTCGCGCATTGCCTTCGCCGTCTCGTCGCAGACCGACTCGCGGGTGATCCTCGACGTCAACGGCGCGGAGGCGCTGCTCGGCGCCGGCGACATGCTCTACAAGCCGCTCGGCACGTCAAAGCTGCAGCGCGTCCAGGGCGCCTACATCTCCGAGGAGGAGACGCGGCGGATCGTCGAGGCGTGCCGCAAGCAGGGTGAGCCGTCCTTCGAGGAGGAGCTGCTCGAGCTGCCCGCGGACGTGGAGCCGGAGCAGCTCGATGCGGACGAGGATCCCGTGCTGAACGACGCCATCCGCCTCGTCGCCCAGCACCAGACGGCGTCGGTCTCGCTGCTGCAGCGCCGCCTGCGCGTCGGCTACACCCGGGCCGGCCGCCTGATCGACATGCTCGAGCGCCGCGGCATCGTCTCCGGCTACGAGGGCTCGAAGGCGCGCAACGTGCTGATCACCGAGGCCGACCTGCCGCGGATCGTCGGCGACGCGCAGCCGGCGCCCGCCGTGGACGAGCCGGGCGACGACCTCACCTTCTGAGCGGGCGGCCGGCAGGGCCTCCTTCACTACCCTGCAGGCCGTGACCGACGACTGGTACGAACGGCTCACCGCCTCGGGGCTGCTCGACACCCTTGCGCCCTACGAACCGGTGATCGTCGGCAGCTATCCGCTCGGGCTCGCGTCCGACGGCGAGCGCGTCGAGGTCGTCTGCCGCGCCGTCGACCTGCCCGCGTTCGCCCGCGTGCTGGAGCGCACGTACGGCGAGAGCGGCGGCGGGCTCGCCGTGCACCCCGGCTCGCTCGGCCCCGAGGACGCCGTGTTCGCCGAGTTCTCCGTGAACGGGCTGCCGGTGGAGGTGTCCGCCCAGCGCGACCACGAGCACCGCCGGTTGGGCGCCGCCACGCTCGGCATCGCGCGGGTGGTGGAGCACGAGGGGCCGGTGACACGCGACCGTCTGGCCGCGCGCGTGGCCGCGGGCGAGGACTGGCTCGATGCGGCGATGGAGCAGACCGGCCTGTCGCGGTCGGCGCTCGAGGCCCTGGCCACGGCGAACACGGCGGTGGCGCAGCGCGTGCTGGGCGTGCGCAGGCCGGCGCCGTCGTTCCGCGAGTACGTGCTGCCGCTCCTGGTCGGCTTCACCTCTGAGACGCTGATCGTGCTGGTCACCGCGTCCAGCCATTCGTCCGACTACACCGGCGCCATGTTGCTGCTCGAGGCGATCGTGCTGGGGGCGATCTTCGGCGCCCGCATGGGGATGATCGCCGCCCTGGCGCCGCTGCTGGTGTTCGGCGTGGTGATCGGCGCGAGCGTGGCCGGCGGCAGCGAGTCGTGCGGCGACGGCGGGTGCAGCCTGCAGTTCGCGGACTATGCCTTCGTGGCGGTGCTGGTCGGGAGCGCGGCCGGCGTGGCGGGGCTGCTTCGCGACCGCTATTTCCCCCGGAGCTAAATCGGTACACTACGCGCTCCGCCGCCGTCAGCGTCGTCCTCATGTTTGAAATCGGTTCAGCACTTCGCGATGCCCGAGAGCGCAAGGGGCTGTCCTTCCCGCAGGTCGAGGAGGACACCAAGATCCGGGCCCGCTACATCCGCGCCCTCGAGGAGGAGGACTTCGGCGTGCTGCCCGGGGCGACGTACACCAAGGGCTTCCTGCGTGCGTACGCCGACTATCTGGGGCTCGACGGCCATCTCTTCATCGACGAGTTCAACTCCCGCTACCACGACCCCCGCCGGGAGGACGACAAGCCGATCTACCCGCCGTCGAGGCCGCGTGCCTCGGGCCACCGGCGGGAGACCAGCATCGTCCTGATCGCGCTGGCCGCCATCGTGGCGATCGCCTCCATGGTCTTCCTGGTGATGGGCGCCGGCGGCAACAGCCACGTCAACCTGCCACCGCCGCCCCCGAGCACACCGTCGAGCAGCAACCCGTCGACCACGGCGGCAAAGAAGCAGACGAAGCACACCCGGCACCACCACGCGGCGTCGAAGGCCTACACCATCGGCCTCACGGCGTCGGGCGCCTCGTGGATCTACGCCCACAAGGGAACGCCCAACGGCCCGGCGGCCATGTCGGTCAAGCACACCGATCTGTCGTCGTACCTGATGCAGCCCGGCGAGACGGCCCAGATCCACGCCACCGGCCCGATCGCCATCACGATCGGCGCACCCGGCAGCATCGCCATCACGATCAACGGCCACACCCAGCAGCTGCCGCCCGGCCTCAAGTTCACGATCACGCGCAAGGGCATCAGCCAGGCGTGAGCCGCCCGACCGCCGCGATCCTGCTCACGGGCAGCGAGCTCCTGCGCGGCGTCATCTCCGATCGCAACGCCTCCCACCTGGCCGAACGGCTGGAGGCGCTCGGGTTCGAGATGCGGCGGACGCTGATGGTGGGCGATCCGCTGGCGGACATCGAGGGGGCGGTGCGCGAGCTCTGCGGTGCCCACGACCTCGTGGTCACCTCCGGCGGGCTGGGCCCGACGCACGACGACCGGACAGTCGAGGCGCTGGCGGACGTCGCCGGCGTGCCGCTCGAGCTGGACGAAAAGGTGCTCGGGCAGATCACGGCATGGACGGACAGCGTGGCCGACCGGATGGGATTCGACCGCGCCCGGTTCGACGCCGGCAACCGGAAGCAGGCCCGGATCCCCCGCGGCGCCGACGTGCTCGGCCTGGCCGGCACCGCGCCCGGCCTGGTGATGGAGGTGAACGGATCAACGGTGGTCGTGCTGCCGGGCGTGCCGTCGGAGCTCCGGCGGCTGTGGGAGATGGCGCCCTCCCACCCGCGCCTCGCGCCGCTGATGGCGAGGGCGGAGCCGCGCCGCCGGCTGCTGCTGCGCACCTACGGGATCGGCGAGTCGCACGTGGCCGACCTGTTCGCGGAGGCGGGCGGCGATCCGCCCGGTGTCGAGACCAGCATCTGCGCGCGCAACTACGAGATCGAGATCGACATCCGAGCCGCCTCCGGCGCAGAGGCGGAGGGCGATCGGCTGTGGCGGGCGATGCGCGAGCGGCTGGGAGCGCACGTGTTCGCCACCGACGAGCGGTCGGCGGCCGAGCTGGTGCTGGACGCCGCCCGCGCGCGCGGCGCGACGCTGGCCACGGCCGAGTCCTGCACGGGCGGCATGGTGGCCGCGGAGCTGACCGCGGTGCCGGGCAGCTCCGATGTCTTCGCCGGTGCGGCGGTGACCTACTCCAACCGGCTCAAGCACGAGCTCGTGGACGTGCCCGACGAGCTGCTGCAGGAGCACGGCGCCGTCAGCCCGGAGGTGGCGGCGGCCATGGCCCGCGGCGCCCGCAGCCGGCTTGGCGCCGACGTGGCGGTGGCGGTGACGGGCATCGCCGGGCCGGGCGGGGGGACGGAGGAGAAGCCGGTCGGCCTGGTGTATCTCCACGTCAGCGGGCCGGAGCGGGAGACGCCGATGCGGATGCAGTGGGGCGGGCGGCGCTCGGACATCCGCCTGCGCGCGACGGTGGCCGCGCTGCACGCGCTGCTCGAGCATTTCGACGCACATCCGTGACCGGGCGGCCCTTGAGGTGCGTCCGATCGCGGGTCTAGTATTCCGGCACGAACACTCGTTCGACGTCGGAATGCAAACACCACCGGCAACGCGGCCGGAGAAGAGGTGAGAGAGATCATGGAGCGAGAGCAAGCGCTGGACGCCGCAGTCAGCCAGATCGAGCGCCAGTTCGGCAAGGGCGCGATCATGAAGATGGGGGAGGCGTCGCATGTCGACATCGACTCCGTGTCGACCGGCGCACTGTCGCTCGACCTCGGCCTGGGCATCGGGGGGCTGCCGCGCGGTCGGGTGGTCGAGGTGTTCGGCCCCGAGTCGTCCGGCAAGACGACGCTCTGCTACCACGTCATCGCGGAGGCGCAGCGCAAGGGTGGGCTGGCGGCCTTCATCGACGCCGAGCACGCGATGGACCCGACCTACGCGCGGCGCATCGGCGTGAACGTCGACGAGCTGCTGCTCTCCCAGCCCGACAACGGCGAGCAGGCGCTCGAGATTGCCGAGATGCTGATCCGCAGCGGCGCCCTCGACGTGCTCGTGATCGACTCCGTGGCGGCGCTCGTGCCGCGTGCCGAGATCGAGGGCGAGATGGGCGATTCGCACGTCGGCCTGCAGGCGCGGCTGATGAGCCAGGCGCTGCGCAAGATCGCCGGGACGCTCAACCGCACCGGCACGATCTGCATCTTCACCAACCAGCTGCGCGAGAAGATCGGCGTCATGTTCGGCTCGCCGGAGACCACTCCCGGCGGCCGGGCGCTCAAGTTCTACGCCTCCGTGCGGCTCGACATCCGCCGGATCGAGACGCTCAAGGAGGGCACAGAGGCGGTTGGCAACCGCGTGCGCGTGAAGATCGTCAAGAACAAGGTGGCGCCGCCCTTCAAGCAGGCGGAGTTCGATATCGCCTATGGCGAGGGCATCTCGTGGGAGGGGTCGGTGCTCGACGTTGCGCTGGACAAGAAGATCATCACCAAGTCCGGCTCCTACTTCTCCTACGGCGACGAGCGGCTCGGCCAGGGCCGCACCAACGTCAAGGCGTTCCTTGTCGAGCATCCGGATGTCACCGCCAAGATCCTGGACGACATCCAGGCGCAGCTGCCCGACGTGGTCGTACCCAGGCGCGAGCCATCGGCCGCGGGGCCGACCACGCTCCCGGCGCGCGAGGGCGGAACCAGCGCAGACGACGCGGCGGACCCAGACGCGGAGTCGCCGAACGGCACAACGACGCTGGCGGCGGAGCCGAGCTGACGCCCGCCGGCCGGTGGACGCCGTCGTCGCACTGACAGCGGCCCGCTCTCCCGGGCAGCTCGTCTCGGTCGGATTGCAGTCCGGTGAGCGCCTGCTCCTATCCACCCGCCGGCTGGCGGAGCTGCGCCTGGCACCTGGCGATGCGCTCGACGACCGGCGTCTGGCGGAGCTGCGCGCGGCCGCCGAGGATGAGCGCCTCGAGCAGCGTGTGCTGCGCCTGATCGCGGTCCGGCCACGATCGCGCGCCGAGATCGATCGCCAGCTGAGCGCCTGGGGCGTGGACGCGGGACGCGCCGAAACGCTGCTTGGCCGCCTGCGCGCCGCCGGGCTGCTGGACGACGGCGCGGTGGCCGCGGACGTGTCATCGGCGCTGCGGCGGCGCGGCCACGGCAGCCTGCGGGCGGCGCACGAGCTCGACCGGCTGGGAGTCGACGCATCGACCGCGGCGCCGGTGGTCGGTGACCATGCGGCCGGCGACGCCGGCCGGGCATGCGAGCTGGTGGCACGGCGGTTCGGCTCCCCGCCGTACGAGCCCGACGTCGCCCGGCGGGCGGCGTCCTACCTGTGGCGACGGGGCTTCGCGGAGGACGCCGTCGCGGCGGCCGTCGGCGTCGACCTGGACATGCTCTGAGCGCGAACGCGACGCTCTCGGGGATTGCGGAGCCGTTCTCCCGTCCGGTACGATGCGTGCCGGAGCTGGTCTCCGTCTTCAGCACGTTTCGCCTGCAAATGCAGGAGTTCTCATACGGTTCGGGTGTCTCTCATCCCACGGCCCGGCATCCGCGCCGGCCGGGGTGAGGCCCGGAGCGCCTGAGGCCGAACGAAGGCGCCCTGCTCCTCGTGACATCTTCCACGCCCGCTTCGCGCGGGCGATCTGACAGTAAGGAGCGACAATGGAGCAGGCGCTGATCGGCCTCGCGGCGTTGATCGTCGGCGCGGTCATCGGCTTCGCCGTGCGTGCGCGCGTGGGTGCCGGCCGCATCGCCGAGGCGGAGCGGCAGGCCGCACGGATCCTCGAGGACGCCGAAGGGCGTGCCGAGGCGCAGCTGAAGGAGGCGCGCGTCCAGGCCCGGGAAGAGCTGCTGCAGCAGCGTGCCGAGCAGGAGCGCGAGCTGGGCGACCGCCGGGCTGAGATCGCGAAGGTGGAGGAACGGCTGGCCGCCCGCGAGGAGATCACCGCGGGCAAGGCCGAGGAGGTGGCGCGTCGCGAGCAGTCGATCTCCGACCGCGAGACGCACGCGCGCCAGATGCAGGAGGAGCTGAAGGCGGCGAAGGACGCGCAGCTGGCCGAGCTCGAGCGGATCGCCGGCATGACGGCGGCCCAGGCCCGCGATACGCTGCTCGCGCAGACCGAGGAGCGCGCCCGCCATGACATGGCGAAGGTGATCCGCCAGGTCGACGAGGAGACCAAGCTCGAGGCCGACCGGCGTGCGCGCAACATCCTCTCTGTCGCCATCCAGCGCACCGCCTCGGGGCACACGGCGGAGACCACGGTCTCGGTCGTGCAGCTGCCCTCCGATGACCTGAAGGGACGGATCATCGGCCGCGAGGGGCGCAACATACGCGCCCTCGAGAACCTCACCGGCGTCGACGTCATCATCGACGACACGCCGCAGGCGGTGGTGCTGTCCGCCTTCGACGGCGTCCGCCGCGCCACGGCCAGGCTCACGCTCGAGAAGCTGATCGCCGACGGCCGCATCCATCCCTCGCGGATCGAGGAGATGTACTACCAGTCGAAGGCCGAGATCGAGGCCGAGATCATCGCAGCCGGCGAGCAGGCCTGTTTCGAGGCCAACGTCCACGGCCTGCATCCGGAGCTGGTCAAGATCCTGGGGCGGCTGCACTACCGCACGAGCTACGGCCAGAACGTGCTCAAGCACTCGATCGAGTGCGCCCACCTGGCGGCGATCATGGCGGCCGAGCTGGGCGCGAGCGAGAAGACCGCCCGCCGGGCGGCGCTGCTGCACGACCTGGGCAAGGCCGTCACCCATGAGGTGGAGGGCTCGCACGCGGTCATCTCCGCGGAGATGGCCCGCAAGTACCGGGAGTCGCCGAGCGTCGCCCACGCCATCGAGGCCCACCACTACGACGTCGAGCCGCAGACGGTGGAGGCCGTGCTCGTGATCGCGGCCGACTCGGTGTCGGCGTCGCGGCCGGGTGGGCGCGGCGAGAGCCTCGAGCACTACATCAAGCGGCTGGAGGCGCTCGAGGAGATCGCGAACTCCAAGCGCGGCGTCGACCGCGTCTACGCCATGCAGGCCGGACGCGAGGTGCGCGTCATGGTGAAGCCGGAGGAGGTCGACGACGACACCGCCGCGCTGCTCAGCCACGAGATCGCCCGCGAGATCGAGGGGCAGCTCGAGTACCCGGGCCAGATCAAGGTGACCGTGATCCGGGAGTCGCGGGCCGTGGACGTGGCCCATTGACGCACTAACAAAACACTTACAATACAGCAGAAGCTTCCAAACACAAGTTTCCGATAGTGAGTAGCATGAAGGGTCGGGTCACCCTCCTCACAGTACTGCTCATGCTCGCGTCCAGCATGACCGCCTACGGCGCGGTCGGGCTGACGGCGCGGACGACGACGTGCAGCCACTGTGGCACGCTCGGCGCGGTGCACGGGTCGGGCGTCCTTCGCCAGACCGGCACCGGCGTCACCTACGGGACGGTCGGCCAGGGGACGATCGCCGTCCTCGACCGCAGCAATGACGGCCTGGTTGCCTACAGCGTCTCCGGCTGGGACCATCACTGGTCGAAGGACGGCTGGGCCTACTTCTCGGGCAAGGGCCTGTCCTACCTGGTGAAGACCAGCTGGACGGTGCGCATCAACGGCTCGTGGGGCATCTCGACGACGACGCGGGCAAATGGTTACGGGTTCATCCAGGGCGACGGCAAGTGGAGCCTGAACGGGTTGGGCGGCAGCAACTCGAGCGGCTGGCCCTCCTGGCCTTCCGGCGGCCGCTCCTTCACACTGTCCTCCTGAGCTCGTCCCGACCGACGGCTACCATGTAGGCCCATGGCCGAGAAGATCCTGATCGTCGAGGACGAGCGGAACATCGCCTCCTTCGTGTCGATGTACCTGAAGAACGCGCGCTACCAGGTCGAGATCGCGCGGGACGGTGGCGAAGCGCTGCAAAAGGCGGAGAACGTCAAGCCCGACCTCGTCGTGCTCGACCTGATGCTGCCGGACATCGACGGCCTCGAGGTGTGCAGGCAGATCCGCTCCACCTCGGACGTCCCGATCCTGATGCTCACCGCCCGTGACGACGACATCGACAAGATCGTCGGCCTCGAGGTGGGCGCCGACGACTACCTGACGAAGCCGTTCAACCCGCGCGAGCTGGTGGCCCGGATCAAGTCGATCCTGCGCCGCGCGACGCAGACGCAGAAGAGCGGCCGCCCGCCCGAGGCGGTCATGGAGCACGGCGCGATCAAGATCGACGCCGGCCGCCGTGAGGTCACCGTCAACGGCGAGCAGGTGCAGCTCGCCCCCAAGGAGTTCGACCTGCTGTGGGAGCTGCTCGACCACCGCGGGCTCGTGCTGACCCGCGACCAGCTGCTCGAGCGGGTCTGGGGCTACACGTTTGCGGGCGACACGCGCACGGTCGACGTGCACGTTCGCCAGCTTCGCCGGAAGCTCGGCGACGAGTGCCCGGTCGCCACCGTCTGGGGCGTCGGGTACAAGGTCGCTGACGATGCTCCGGTCGCTTAGGACACGCCTCGCCCTTCTGTTTGCCGGGACGCTGCTGCTGGCGACCGTGATCGCGGGCGCCGCCTCGATCCGGCTCTATCAGTCCTACAACCGCGACCAGACCGAGCGTGACCTGCGCCACCAGGTCGTCGGTGCCGCTGAGTACTTCAGCAGTGCCGTGGTCGGGTATGGCGCTCACAACCACCGTGCGCCCACCGGGCTCACCGTCAACCAGTTCCAGCACATCTGCAGCTGCAAGCTGCTCTGGGTTGGCCAGGTACCGCCGTTTCCCTCGGCGTCGCAGCTCCTGCAATTCGCCGGCTCGGATACGAAGCTCGACTGGCAGAACATGAAGCCAGGCCAGACGCGAACGTTCCAGTTCGTGCCGCCCCACGATCCCCATACGTACATCGGTGCCGCGGCGCCGATGACCGTCGACAGTCTCCCGATGGGCGCGATCGTCATGGCGAAGCCGCTGGCAGACGTGAACAGCGCCTGGACGAAGGTGGCCGGGCGCGTTGCCCTCGGCACGGCCATCGGGCTGCTCGTCGCTTTCATCCTGGCGACGCTGGTGGCGCGCCGCATCACCAGGCCGCTGAAGGAGATCGGCGCCGCGGCCGACCGGGTCGCCCGCGGTGACCTCGAGGTGCACGTGACCGGGGAGGACACGGCGGACGACGAGCTCGGCCAGCTGGCCCACCGGTTCCAGGGCATGGTCAACCGGCTGCGCGAGGTCGACGAGCTCGAGCGCAACTTCCTGATGCGCGTCACGCACGAGCTGCGGACGCCGGTCACGGCCATCTCCGGCCATGTGCAGGCCATGAACGAGGGGCTGGTCGGTCCCGAGGACCTGGACGCGTCGCTCGGAGCGGTGGGGGAGGAGGTGCGGCGGATCGGGCGGTTGGTCGACGACCTGCTCGACCTGACGCGCCTGGAGGCCCACCAGTTCCGGCTCGTGCGCGAGGAGGTCGGCCTCGAGGCACTGCTGGAGCAGGCGGCGACCTCGTTCCGCGACCGCGCACGGGCCAACGACGTCAACTTCGACGCGCTCACGGCCGGCGCTCCCACGATCCTGTCGGACGGCGACCGGGTGCTGCAGATCGTGTCCAACCTGCTCGACAACGCGTTTCGGTGGACGCCCCGCAAGGGCACGGTGACCCTGAGCTATGCCAGTGCGAACGGCACGACGGCCATCCACATCTCGGACACCGGGCCGGGCATCCCGGCGGCCGACCAGGACGCCGTGTTCCACCCGTTCTATAGCAGGCGCGGCGAGGGCGGCACGGGGCTCGGGCTGTCGATCGGCCGGGAGCTCGCCCACGCGCTGGGCGGACGGCTGACGGTGGACAGCGAGCCCGGGCAGGGGACGACCTTCACGCTGTCGCTGCCCTCGTCGAACGTCAACGGGAACGGCCGGGTCGGCTGATGCGCTACACGCTCTGCGATACCGCACAGGACGTGTCCGGCATCTCCGTCCAGCTCGACATCAGCGCCGAGCCGTTCGCGGACGAGGTGCCGTACGACCTTGCGCTGCACGCCGGCGGGATCCAGGTGGCCCGCGTGGAGCGGGCCGCGCTCAGCCCGGCGGAGCTGTTCGCCCTCGGGCACGCGCTGCTGGACGCGGCGGCCGACGGCTTCGGGCACTTCGTGCCGGCCGACGAGGTGTTCGGCGTCGATCTCGCCCCACCCAGCGTCCCCGTTGCGATCGACGAGGTGGGCGTGACCGTCTGGGTCGACGCCGGGCGGGCGGTCGACAGCAGCGCGACGCGAAGCGGCGTGGCCGTGCAGCTGGTCGTGGACGCGCCGTCGCTGGCGATGGTTGCCGAAGCCGTGTGCGACGACGCCGCCCGCGTGCTCAGCCGCTGAGCGGTCAGCGCAGATGCGGCTCCCACGCCGCCTCGACGACGTAGCCGTCGGGGTCGAGGCACTTGACGCTGACGTAGTCCGGCTCGTCCCAGCGCTCGGCAATCGGCACACCGTCAGACGCCAGGCGGGCCGCCAGCTCCTGTACCTGCTCGCGGCTCGCAAGATGGACCCCGAAGTGCAGGAAGGAGGGGAGGCGGGGAGGCTCGTCGGCCGGCCCGAGCGCGAGCGAGAACCCCTCCCCGTTGTAGAGCATCAGCACGCCGCCCTCGTAGCGGCGCGCGGGCTCCGCGCCGAAGCCGAAGTACGTCTCGTAGAACCGGCGGGAGGCCTCCTGATCCGTCACGGGGAGGGCAAGATGCTTGATCGGTCTATGCTTCCACGCCGCGTCCGACCGCGCCAGCACGATGACTGACCCCATGCACCGCCGCTATCACGTCCAGACGTTCGGGTGCCAGATGAACGTCCACGACTCCGAGCGGATGAAGGGCCTGCTGGAGTCGCTCGGCATGGGGGAGGCGGCCGATCCGGCCGAGGCCGACCTCCTGGTCTTCAACACGTGCACCATCCGTGAGAAGGCCGACGACCGCTTCGTCGCGCACCTGATGGAGGCGCGGGCCGCCAAGCAGCGCGACCCGGACAAGCGGATCGTGGTCGGCGGCTGCTGGTCGGAGTCGATGAAGGACGAGCTGTTCGAGCGCTACCCGTTCGTCGACCTCGCCTTCGGGCCGGGCGCGATCCACAAGCTGGGCGACTTCATCCGGGCCGGCGGCGATGTCCCGGAGGGGCACTTCTCGACCTTCGACCACTTCGCCGGCCACCTGCCCGGCAAGCGCGAGCGCCGGCACCAGGCCTGGCTGCAGATCTCGCAGGGATGCAACTCGAAGTGCAGCTACTGCATCGTCCCGAGCGTCAGGGGCCGGGAGCAGAGCCGCACCATGGACGACCTCGTCGCCGAGGCTGAGCGGCTCGCCGCAGACGGCGTGCGCGAGCTGACGCTGCTCGGCCAGAACGTCAACTCGTGGGGCCGCGACCTTCCGCCCGGGCAGCGCGCCGGCTTCGGCGGCCTCCTCCGCGCGCTGGACGCGGTCGACGGGATCGAGCGCATCCGCTTCACCAGCCCCCACCCGAAGGACATGCGCGACGACGTGATCGCCGCCATGGCCGAGTGCCCCGCCGTCTGTGAGCACCTGCACCTGCCCCTGCAGTCCGGCTCGACACGGGTGCTGAAGGCGATGCGCCGCACGTACTCGCGCGAGCGGTACCTCGCGCTGGCCGCCCGCATTCGCGAGGCCGTGCCCGGCATCGCGCTCACCACCGACATCATCGTCGGCTTCCCCGGCGAGACCGAGGAGGACTTCCGCGAGACGCTGGAGGTGGTGGACGAGGTCGGCTACGACCACGCCTTCACGTTCGTGTACTCGCCGCGGCGCGGCACCGAGGCGGCCGCGATGCCGGACCAGGTGCCGGAAGAGGTCAAGGGCGAGCGCATCGTCCGCCTGGTCGACGCGGTGCAGCGCCACGCGGCGGCCCGCAACGCCGCCCTGGTCGGCAGCACGCAGGAGGTGCTCGTGGAAGGGCCGAGCCGGACGGATCCGGACGTCCTGCGCGGTCGCACGCGAGGCAACAAGACGGCGCTGTTCCGCGGCGACGCGGCCGAGGGCGATCTGGTGCTGGTCGAGATCGACCGGGCGACGTCCCAGACGCTGTCCGGCCGCCAGGCCGCAGCCGTCGCGGTGTGACGCCGTGACGCAGGTGATCGCCGTGTTCGGGCCGACGGCGTCGGGGAAGAGCGCCGCCGCCCTCGAGCTGGCGCAGTCGCTCGACGCCGAGATCGTCAGCTGCGACGCCATGCAGCTGTACGCGGGGCTGCCCGTCCTCACCAATCAGCCGTCCCAGGAGGAGCTGGCCGCCGTGCCGCACCACCTGGTCGGGATCTGGCCGCTCGACCACGAAGGCTCCGTGGCGGAGTACGGGCGCCTCGCGCGCGGGGTCATCGCCGAGATCCGGGCGCGCGGCCGCGACGCCGTGCTCGTCGGCGGGAGCGGGCTGTACCTGCGCGCCGCCCTCGCCCCGCTCGACCTGCCGCCGCGGCCGCGGCCGGGGGACCGCGAGCGCTTTGCGGAGCTGTACGACACCGAGGGCGCCGGCGCAGCCCACGCCCTGCTCACGAGCCGCGACCCCGCGGCGGCCACCGCCGTTCACCCGAACGATCGGCGGCGGGTGGTGCGAGCGCTGGAGCTTGCCGAGATCGGCGCCTCGCTCGCGCCGGACGAGGCCTCGCTGTGGAGCGAGCCGCCGCCGGACACCGTGATCCTCGGCCTCGAGGTGCCGCCGGACGAGCTTCGAAGCCGCATCGCGCAACGCACGGGCGCCATGTTCGAACGCGGCGTCGAGGATGAGGTGCGTCGTGCCCTGGGCGGAGAGCTGTCGTCCACCGCCGCCCGCATCCACGGCCTCCAGGACGTCCGCGCGCTGCTCGCCGGGGACATCGATCGCGAGGAGGCAATCCGGCGGCTGGATGTGCGCACACGCCAGTACGCGAAGCGCCAGCGGGTGTGGATGCGGCGGCTGCCCGGCCTGCGCCCCGTCGCTCCTGAGGACGTCGTCGGCGCGGTGGCGCGGTGAGGCCCTCGGAGCACGACGCCGTCCGCGAGGCGCGCGACGCCCTGGTGGTGATCGGGTCGGTGACGCCGCCGGTCGTCATCCTGGCCGCGCTGTTCGGCCTCGCAACCGGCCAGGTCGGGGGCTTTCTGCGGTGGATCGCCGGCACGCTGCTGATGGCGTCGATCCTGCTGATCTGCCTTGCGTCAGCGCTCCTGGTTGCCGACCGCGTCGCTCGGCGATGGTGGGACGTCCGGCCGCATGCCCTGCGGACGCTGCAGCTGATCCCCGGCAGCCTCGGTGTCGCCCTGCTGCTCGTCGCCGGCTACCCGACCACGGAGCCGGTGATTATCGGGCTCACTGTCGTCGCCCTCGCGCTGGGCGCGGCGGTGGCCGTGGGTGCGGCTCTCGACATGTGACCCGCAGGCCGCCGGGTATCCTGCCGCGGTGCGGTTCGAGAAGTGGCACGGCATCGGCAACGCCTACCTGGTCATCGAGGAGGTCGACCTGCCGGTCGAGCCGACTGCCGCCCGCGTCCAGCGCATCTGCCACGCCGACCTCGGCGCAGGCGGCGATGGCATCCTCCTGATCTCCTCCGACCGCGAGCGGCCGCGGGTTCGCATCTTCAACCCGGACGGCGGCGAGGCGGAGTTCTCGGGCAACGGCACGCGCATCGCCGCCGGCTACCTGATGCAGCGCGACGGCACCGATCAGGTCGAGATGTCGACGCTGAAGGGCGTGATCCGTGGCGAGCGGCGGGGAGACGTCATCACCATCGACGCCGGCCGCGCCACGCTGGACTCCGACGACCACCGCCCTGACGGCGGACCGCCGCCGGCGGAGCGCTACACGTTCGTCTCGATCGGCAACCCGCACTGCGTGATCGAGGTGGACGATCCCGACCCGCTCGACCTCGAGGCGGCCGGCCGGCCGATCGAGCACCATCCCTGGTTCCCGAATCGCACCAACGTCGAGTTCTACCGTCCGCTGTCCGAGCACGAGATCCGCATGCGGGTGTGGGAACGGGGCGCGGGGGAGACGCTCTCATCGGGCAGCGGCTCGAGCGCAGCCGCCGTGGCGGCAGTGGTCAACGGGCGCGCCCAGTCGCCCGTGACGGTGCACCTCGACGGCGGGCAGCTGGTCATCGACATCACCGACGACCTCGACGTGCGGCTGACAGGGCCGGTGGAACCGATCCTGCGCGGTGAGTTCGACGAGGCGTTCATCCGACTCCTGGAGGCATTGTGAGGATCGCCCAGCGCGTCACCCAGCTCCCGCCGTACCTGTTCGCAGAGCTGGAGCGCAAGATCGAGGAGAAGCGGAAGGCCGGCGTCGACGTGATCTCGCTCGGCATCGGCGACCCGGACCTGCCCACGCCGGCGGCGGTGGTCGAGGAGGGGCAGCGCCAGCTGGCGCGGCCGGACACCCACCAGTACCCCTCGAACCGGGGCCGTGCCGCCTTCCGCCAGGCCGTCGCGGACTTCTACGAGCGGCGCTTCGGCGTCGAGCTCGATCCCGAGACCGAGGTGCTGCCGCTGCTCGGCGGCAAGGAGGGCGTCGCGCACATCTGCTGGGCGATGCTCGACCCGGGCGACGTCTGCCTGGCCGCCGACCCGGGCTATCCCGTCTACACCTCCGGGCCGCTGCTCTGCGGCGCGGAGCCCGTGCTGATGCCGCTCACCGCCGAGACCGACTTCCAGCCGGACCTCGAGGCCATCGACAGCCCGAACCGCGGGCGTGCCAACCTGCTCTTCTGCAACTACCCCAACAACCCCACGGGCGCCGTGATCGAGGACGACTTCTTCGAGCGTCTGGCCCGCTTCGGGCTCGAGCACGAGATCCCGGTCGTGCACGACAACGCCTACTCGGAGATCACCTTCGACGGGTACGTCGCGCCCAGCTTCCTGCAGGCGCCGGGCGCCAAGGAGGCCGGGATCGAGATGTTCTCGCTCTCGAAGGCGTACAACATGACCGGCTGGCGGGTCGGGGCCGCGGTGGGCAACGCCGCGATGATCCACGCGCTCTGGAAGCTGAAGACCAACATCGACTCGGGCATGTTCGACGCCATCCAGATGGCCGGCGTGCGGGCGCTCGGTGAGGGCACCGCGGTCGCGCGTGAGATGTGCGAGGTGTACCGCCGCCGGCGTGATCTCGCCGTGGGCGCCCTGCGAGCCGTCGGCATCGAGGTCACGCCTCCCCGCGGCACGATGTACATCTGGGTGCCGGTGCCGGAGGGCCACACGTCCGTGTCGTTCACCGAGCTCGTCCTCGAGCAGGCCGGTGTGGTCGTCTCGCCCGGGTCCTCCTACGGCCCGAACGGCGAGGGCTACGTGCGTCTGTCGCTGACGCTGCCCGACGACCGGCTGCGCGAGGCGGTCGAACGGATCGAGCAGCACCTGCGCGTGGCCGTCTGAGCGGCCGGGGCCGGCGGCGGGACGGCCCCTATACTCAGGTGCATGGACGCGGTCTCCCGCAACGGCGCCTCGCCGGGCGTCGCGCCCGAACGCGGCGTCATCATGCTCACCGTCCCGCCCGGCGAGGACGGTGGCCCGATGCTGCTCGAGATGGAGGAGCTGCTCCGCACCGCCGGCGTCGCGACCGTCGCGACCATCGTCCAGCATCGGCCGGCGCCGCATCCGAGCACCTACCTCGGCCCAGGCAAGCTCGAGGAGCTGAAGGAGCTGTGCTCCCGGCTCCACGCCGAGGTGGTCGTCTGCGACGACGAGCTCACGCCCCGCCAGCAGCGCCGCCTCGAGGACGAGCTGCAGTCCCGCGTGGTCGACCGCACAGCCGTGATCCTCGACATC
>DATAHR010000142.1:0-12236 GCA_036263035.1 Gaiellales bacterium
TGCTCACGGCGCGGATACACCACGACGCAGGTGCTCGAGGAGCTCGATCGCCGCGAGACGGACTCCGACCGGTACATCCGCCCGCAGCGGCACAGCGCCGACATGGTGGTGCGGTTCGCGCCGCCGCCGGGGTCGGACGGCGAGGACGGGACGCACCTCGACGCGCACCTGCTGCTGCGGCCGGGCCTGCCGCATCCCGACCTGTCCGACGTGGTCGGCGACGACTCCGAGCAGGGGCTCTCGCTCGTGGGCATCGACGGCGAGCAGGACCTGCGGGTGCCCGGGCGTCTGGAGCCGGCGGTCGCGCTCGAGCTCGAGGAGCGGATCTGGGAGCACATGCACTTCGCGAGCCATCTGCGCTCCGAGCGGCTCGGGGAGTTCACCGTCGGCACCGACCTGCACCGCAGCGATTCGCTCGCAATCGTGCAGCTGCTCGTGCTGTACCACCTGATCACCGCGCGGGCGAAGGTGGCGCTGGGCGGCGCCGACGCGGCCACCCGGGGGTAGCCATCCTCAGGCGTCCCAGGCGCCGTCGGCCATCGCCTGCTCCAGCGGCTCCAGGTCGGCCACCGGCAGCGCCCCGGCCCGCCAGCGCGGCGCGTGGCGCCGCACCTGGTCGTACACCCGCCGCGTGCCCTGCCCCAGCTCCGCCGACCGCTCGCGCAGGTCGACCGCCTGGGCCGCGAGGTACAGCTCCACCGCTGCCACGTAGCGGGCCAGCCGCGTCATCTCCGCCAGGCGCCGCGCCGAGATCGTCGTCGAGATCACCCGGTCCTCGATCCCTTCCGCAACGCTGCTGCTCGGCAGCTCGAGCGTCGCCGGCTGCGCCAGCAACCGCACCTCCGCTGCGGCCGCCGTCGCGCCGTAGACGACGATCCCGAGCCCGTCTTGGCTCGAGCCATCGTCCTCGCGCAGGCCGGTCGGCAGGCCGCTGAAGGCCGAGTACACGAGCTTGTTGGCCCGCTCGCACGACGCCGTCACCACGTGCGCGAGCGCCAGACGCAGGTAGTCGACGGTGACGCCGTAGGGGACGGAGTCGAAGTTCCCGTTCGAGAGCGCACGACCATCCGGAGCGATCGAAGGATTGTCGTGAGAGGCAACGAGCTCGGCCTCCACAATCGCGCTGCTGTGCTGCAGCGCCACCCGCGCGGCCGAGTGCGTCTGTGGAACGACCCGCATCGTCAGCGGATCCTGCAGGTGACGATGCATGCCGCCCTCGATCAGCCGGCCGCCCGCGAGCAGACGCCGCATCCGCTCGATCGCCTCCGCGATCCCGGGCACGGGCCGGGCATCGGCGATTGCCGGATCGAGCGCCTCGACGTTCCCCAGCATCCCCTCGAACGTCAGCGCCGCGGACTCGTCGAACCGGTCGAGCAGCGCGCCGACGTCGTCAATCGCCAGGGCCGTCCACCCGAGCGTGAACGCGTTGGAGTTCACGAACGCCAGCGCCTCCTTGTCGGCCGGCCGCCACGGCTCGAGGCCCAGGTTGCGCAGCCCCGCTCCGGACTCGCCCTCGCCCGCTAGCGCCGAGCCAAGATCCGCCAGCGGGCCCAGGTCGGACTGCCCGAGCGATCCGGTCGTGCGCACGCGTGGCGCGAAGCCCGCGTTCAGCGCGTCCAGCAGGAGCTCCACGAGCTCCACCCGGACACCTCCCCGGCCGCGCGCGAACCCGGCCGCCTGCGCCAGCATCGCCGCCCGCACGACCGCCTCCTCGACCGCCGGCCCGGTGCCCGTTCGGTGCGACAGCACGAGCAGGCGGTTGAACTCCTCCTGCTCCGACTGGCCGACCGGGACGCGCTTCAGCGCGCCGACGCCGGTGGTCAGCCCGTACACGCGCTCGCCGCGCTCGAGCAGCGCCTCGGTCACCTCCCGGCCCCGCCGCACCCTCGCTGCGGCGGGCTCCGCGAGCGTCACGCGTCGCCTGCCGCGGGCGACGGCGACGACGTCCGGAATCCTGAGGCGGTCGTCCAGCTCGAGCGGGGGCTGCGCCATCGCCTGATCATCGCCCATGGCGCTCACCTCGCGTGGACGAACGGATCGCCCAGCGTGTCCTCCAGCACGTCGACGCCGAGGCCGGGGCCCGAGGGTGCCGCCAGGCGGCCGTCGGCCGGCGCCGGCATGCCCGTCGCATTGTCCGCGGTCACCCAGGCGTTGAAGTCCACGGTGGCACCGCGGACGCGCTCGGGAGTGGAGAGGGACATGTGCACCATCGCGGCGGTGTCGATGGACGCGCCGCCGGTGTCCTCCACCGTGACAACCAGGCCGGATGCAGCGGCTACGTCACGCAGCAGGGCGGCCGGGGTGATGCCGCCGACCCGCGACAGCTTGATGGTGACGCCGTCGGCGGTGCCGTCCGACCGCACGGCCAGCAGGTCCTCGAGCGTCACGATCGACTCGTCGAGCAGCAACGGCACCCGGCAGCGCCGGCGGACGGCCGCGCACTCCTGCAACGTTGCGCACGGCTGCTCCAGGGCGTGGTCGACGTCGCCCGTCATGCCGATGAACCGGATCGCCGCGGCCGACGTCCAGCCGCCGTTCGCGTCGGCGACCAGCGCCACGTCGGGCCCGACCGCGTCGCGCACGGCCCGCAGGCGGTCGGCGTCGAGTGACGGATCGCCGCCCACCTTGACCTGCAGCCGCCGGTAGCCCGAGCCGGCCAGCCGGCGCGCGAGGCCGGCCGCCTCCTCGGGGGGCAGCGGCGGCACCGACCGGTAGAGGTCGACGGCGTCGCCGAACCGGCCGCCCAGCGCCTCGCACAGCGCCTGCCCGCGCTCGCGCGCCGCCGCGTCCCAGCACGCCATGTCGAGCGCCGAGCGCACGTACGGATGGCCGCGGAGCAGGGCGCCCATGCGCTCCGCCAGCGCGCGTGGCTGCGCCGCGTCCAGCCCCAGCAGCTGCGGGGCGAGCTCGGCCACCCCGGCGCGTGCGCCCCCAGAGAAGGCCTCGGAGTAGAAGGAGCCGAGCGGAGCCATCTCACCCCAGCCGGTCACGCCCGATGCGGTCTCCACGGCGACCACCACCGCGTCGAACCCGTCGGCGGAGCCGCCGGACGTGCCGTAGGTGCCCTCGGCGAACGGCTGCCAGTGGCGGTAGGCGCGGATGGCGGTGATCGCGCTCAATCGCCCAGCTCTGCCCGTCTGCGGCTGACGAAGCCCTCGAGCTCCGCCCGCAGGCCGGGGTCGAGCGCGGGCTGCTCGTAGCGGTCGAGCGCCTCGCGCCACAGCGTCGCCGCTCGCTCGGCGGCGTCATGGCCGCCGCGGGACTGCCAGCGCTCGAAGTTCTCCGTCGAGGAGAGCAGCGGCCGGTAGAAGCAGTCCCGGAACCGCTCGAGCGTGTGCGCAGCGCCGAAGAAGTGACCGCCGTAGCCGACCTCCTGATGGGCGTCGAACGCGAGCGACGCCTCGTCGATCTCCATCGGCCGGAACTCCTCCTTCAGCACCCGCAGCATCTCGATGTCGACGATGAACTTCTCGAATCCGGCCACGAGCCCAGACTCCAGCCAGCCGGCGGCGTGCTCGACGTAGTTCGCGCCGGCGAGGAACGCCGGCAGCATGGTGTTCAGGCCCTCGTAGGCGGCCTGCGCATCGGGCGTCTGGCTCGATGTGAGGAACCCGCCGCCCGCCCGCCACGGCAGCCCGAAGCGCCGGGCGATCTGGCCGGAGGCGAGCAGCCCGAGTGCCGACTCCGGGCCGCCGAAGCCGGGTGAGCCGGACTGCATATCGGTGTGCGAGAGGAACGACCCCAGAATGACCGGAGAGCCCGGCCGCACGAGCTGGGTGAGGCAGAGGCCGGCCAGCGCCTCGGTCGTCTGCTGCACGAGCGCCGCCGGCGTCGACACCGGCGCCATCGCGCCCATCAGCAGGAACGGTGTGATCACGTTCACCTGGCCGGCCTCGGCGTAGACAATCATGGCCTCGAGCATCCGCGTGTCGAAGCGCAGCGGCGAGTTGGCGTTGACCACTGCGAAGACGCGGGCCTCCGGGTGCTCCGCGTCGTTTCCGCCGAACAGGATGTCCGTCATCGCGATCGAGTCGCGCGCGGCCTCGCCGGTGATGACCGCGCCCAGATACGGCTTGTCGGTCAGCGTCTGAACCGCGAGCAGCATGTCCAGGTGCCGGGAGTCGAGCGGGCGGTCGTTCGGCTCGCAGCAGAGGCCACCCGGCGTGTCCAGCTCGTCGAACACCTGGCTGAGGCGCACGAGCTGCTCGAAGTCGGCCATGGTCGCCTCCCGCCGCTCGTCGCCGATGCGGACGAACGGCGGGCCCTGCGTCGGAGCGAAGAACATGTGCCGGCCGCCGACGTGGATCGTCCGGTCTGCGTTGCGAGCGGCGAGGTCGAACTCGGCCGGCGCCTTCGCCACCTGCTCGAGCACGAAGTCGGGGTCGAAGCGAACGACGTTGCCGTCCACCGACTGGCCGGCCTCGCGGAAGCGGGCGACTGCCTCGTCGTGCAGGAACTCGACGCCCATCTCGGAGATCAGCCGGCGCCATCCGCGCTCGAAGACGGCCATCGACTCTTCGGAGAGGATCTCGTAGCGCGGCATCCGGTTCTCGAACATGAGCGGGGAGGCTACCCGGACCCGCGTTATCATCGCGACCTATGCGTGTGGCGGTGGTGGGACTTGGGACGATGGGAGCGCCGATGGCGCGGCACCTGCTGAACGCGGGCCACGACGTGACGGTCCACAACCGCACCCGCGAGCGCGAGCTGCCCCTCGCCGCGGCTGGTGCCGCCCGCGCGGCCAGCCCGGCCGAGGCGGCCGCGAACGCCGAGGCGGTGCTGACGTGCGTGTCCGACACCCCCGACCTCGAGCAGGTGCTGTTCGGCGCCGGCGGCGTCGCAGACGGGCTGCCGCGGGGTGGGGTGGTGGTCGACTGCTCCACCGTCTCGCCCTCGTCCACCGCTGAGCTGGCCGCGCGCCTGGAGGAGCGTGGCCTCGGTCTCGTCGACGCGCCGGTGTCGGGCGGCTCGGAGGGCGCCGAGAAGGGAACGCTGACGATCTTCGTCGGCGGCCGGCCGGAGCACGTGGAGCGGGCGCGGCCCGTGCTGGAGGCGTTCGGCTCACGGATCACCCACCTCGGGCCCAGCGGATCCGGGCAGATGGCAAAGGCGGTGAACCAGGTGATGATCGCGGGCACGTACGCCACGGTCGGCGAGGGGATCGCGCTCGCACAGGCAGCCGGGCTGCCGCTGCCGGAGCTGCTCGAGGCGTTGTCCGCCGGGGCGGCAGGTTCCTGGGTGTTGTCCAACCGGGCGAACAACATGGTGGAAGACAGCTATCCGCTCGGGTTCAAGGTCTCGCTGCACCGAAAGGACGTGGCCATCGCGCTGGACGAGGCGCGGCGCCTCGGCGTGCACCTCGCCGTCTCCGACCTCGTGCTGGAGGAGGAGGACGAGCTGATCGTTGAGGGCTTCGGCGACGAGGACGTCAGCGCGCTGGCGCGCATCGCCAAGCGGCGCCCGGACCGGGCATGACGCTCGAGGTTCGCCCCATCGAGGGCGAGCAGGAGCTCCGCGAGTTCGCCCGCGTGCACGCGACCGCGTTCGGCCACCGGTGGGAGGACGACAAGCTCGAGAACGTGATCCTGCCGTGGCTGCCCGAGGTGCACGCGATTGCCGCCTTCGACGGTGACACGATGGTGGGGGCGAGCGTCGACCAGCCGTTCGAGATGACGCTTCCCGGCGGGCGGATGGCGCCAATGCGCGGCATCACCTGGGTCGGTGTGCTGCCCACCCACCGCGGCCGGGGCGCGCTGCGGGCCATGATCGAGCACCAGCACGCGAGCTTCCGCGAGCAGGGCCTGGCCTTCTCCGCACTGTTTGCCTCGGAGACGACGATCTACGGGCGCTTCGGCTACGGGCCGGCCACCGTCGTTGCAACCGAGGCCGAGATCGACACCCGGTACGGCCAGTTCGCGGTGCCGTTCACGGACTCCGGCGCGGTCGTCATGCTCGAGGAGCCGGAGCCCTTCGCCGTCGTGCGGGAGGTGATCGACCGCGCCCGCCCCGGGATCCCGGGTGAGATCGACCGCATGGACGGCGACATCACGGACGGCTTCAAGGTGGCCGACCGCAAGGAGTTCCGCGTCGCTCATCGCGATGCCGAGGGCCGCTGGGACGGGTACGCCGCCTACACCATCGACCAGCACTGGGAGCACGAGGCGATTCCGAAAAACCGGCTCAAGGTCGGCACCCTGCTGTCGGCGACCGCCGAGGCGCATGCGGCGCTCTGGCGGTACCTGCTCGACCTGCGGCTGATCCGCACGGTCGTCGTCCACAACCGTCCGCTGGACGACCCTATCCGCTGGCTGCTCTCGGAGTGGCGGTACTTCCACGTCCGTCACGTCACCGACGGCCTCTGGGTCGCCCTGCTCGAGCTGCCCGCGGCGCTGTCCGCGCGCGGCTACCTGGCCGACGGTGAGGTTGCGCTGGCCGTCGACGGGACGCCGTACCTGGTTCAGGCGAGTGGCGGCGAGGGGCACTGCCTGCCCACCGACCGCGAGCCGGAGATCGAGCTCGGCGCCGACACGCTGGCCTCGGCCTTCCTCGGCGGCTACCGGTTCACGCAGCTGCGCGACGGGATGCGGCTGCGCGAACGTGCCCCGGGTGCCTGCGTCAGGGCGGACTCGCTGTTCCGCGCCGAGCGCGATCCATGGTGCAGCTACACCTTCTGAGGAGGCGCAGGTGAAGCGCGTCAACATCCACACCGTCCCGCTCGATCGTTCGCAGGAGCAGCCGGGATTCAGCTGGAACGCCGCCGTCCTCGGCCCGCACATCGGCGCCGCCGAGATGGGCGCGACGCTGTACGAGCTGCCGTCCGGGCAGGCGAGCTTCCCCTACCACTACGAGTACGGCTGCGAGGAATGGCTGCTGGTCGTCACCGGCACACCCACGCTCCGCGATCCGGACGGCGAGCACCGGCTGGAGCCGGGCGATCTGGTCTGCTTCGCCGAGGGGCCGGCGGGCGCCCATCGCCTCGTCAACGACGGACAGGAGCCGAGCCGCGTGATGCTGTTCTCGACGAAGGGCCGGCCGGCTGTCGTTGTCTTTCCAGACAGCGCCAAGGTGATGGCGTACACCGGCGACGAGCGCGAGGACGTGATCGTCCGGCGAGCCGATGCGGTCGACTACTGGGAAGGCGAGGCGTAGGGGAGCCTCGCGCGCACCGGCGACAGCTCGAACGGGAGCAGCTCGACGGCCCGCTCGTAGCGCTTGATCAGGGTGTCGCGGTCGGGCCCGGAAAGCGCGACCACGGCCAGCCGGTGCGAGAGCGTGTCGTCGTCGTTCTCGCTCAGCCGCTGCCCCTCCCGCACGAGCACCTCGACCTGCGCGCCGGGGATCTCCTCGGTGACGGGCACGGTGGCGGGGACGCTGCGGACGATTGCGTCCTCGTAGGTACGGAGCAGGAAGCTGGCCGCGACCACACCCTCGCGCGGCGGCGGGAGCACGGGCGTGCCGCCGGCGGCGAGCTCGAGCTGCAGCTCGTAGGTCGAGACGCCGTGCACCGCGCGGACGAGCGGCGCGAACTGGGAGGCCATGCGGCCGTTCACCTCGACGATCCACGGGTGCCCGTCGGGCCCGACGAAGAACTCGATGTTGAAGACGGACTGGTCGAAGCCGAGCGCAGGCATCAGGCGGGCCGCGATCTCGGCCATCCGGCGCTGGGGCTCGTCGGGCAGGCTGGTGGGGTACTCGAAGCGCAGGAAGCTGATGCCGTTCTCGTGGAGCACCGCGTCGGTGACCCCGATCGGCGTGAGGCGGCCGTTGCTGACGAAGCCCTCGAAGGTGACCAGCCGGCCCGACAGCAGCTGCTCGGCGATCATGTGGCGGAAGCCGGCGGCGCGGGCGCTGGCCAGGGCCCGTCCGAGCACCTCATCGGAGTCGACCTGGTACGCGGACTGTGAGAGGTGGCCCTGCACGGGCTTGACGAAGAACGGATAGGGCAGGGGCGGACGTTCGGGCGGCCGCTGCGCGTCGAGCGGCGCGAACGCGGGTGTGGACTCGGGCACCGCCTCGGCCTGGATGCGGCGGCAGACGAGCTTGTCATGGCAGCGCATGAAGGCCTCGTAACCGGGGCCGGGGAGTCCGAGGCGGTCGGCGACGACGACGGCGAGCGCGGCGGTGGAGTCGCTCGAGCCGAACACGCCCTCGACTCCCGGCCCTTCCTCGAAGACGAGGTCGTAGCGGGAGAGCAGCCTGCCGTCGGCGAGATTCAGCAGGTCTCGCCTGGTGGGCGCAACCACCAGTAGCCGCTTCATGCTCGTCAGTCCCTCCAGTGGTGCGAGCGTTTCACCGTCCGAGCTGTGACGGGTTCGCGGATGGTAGCGGCGGATCTCGCGGCTCGCGAGTGATTATTCACCCGGCCTGGCACCGAACCGGTCAAGCCGGCCGACGGCCTGCTTTGAGACCGCCTGGCCGCGCAGCGGCCAGGCTCCATGGCGATCGCAACGATCGTGTGCCGATCCTGCCACGTGGCCCGACGGCCTGCTTTGAGACCGTCCGGGGGGCGCTCAGCCCCAGATGCCGGCCGCGGCCTCTGCGATCGTCCGCAGCTTCGCCCGCTCGTCATCGACCGTGATCGCGTTGCCGATCACCGAGGTCGCGAACCCGCACTGCGGCGAGATCGCCAGCCGCTCGAGGTCGATGTGCTGCGCGGCCTCGCGCGTGCGCCGCTCCAGCTCCTCCACCGTCTCCCGCCGGCTCGACTTTGTCGTCACCAGCCCGAGCACCACCATCCGGTCGTCCGGCACCTCCCGCAGCGGCTCGAACCCGCCCGACCGCTCATCGTCGTACTCGAGCAGCAGCCTGTCGGCCCGGACGCCCCGGAACACCCGCGGCGCGATCGGGTCGTACCCGCCCGACACGAGCCATCGGCTGCCCTGGTTCCCCCGGCAGAGGTGGAAGCCGAAGGTCACGCCCGGCGCCGCGTCGATCACCGCGTTGTCCAGCTCGATCCCGCGGTCGAGCCAGCGCTCAAGCGACCACCCCTGCGACTCGTAGAAGGCACGCGTGGTCGGGTCGATCAGCAGCGGGTAGTGCGGCGCGTCCAGCTGCAGGTACACGGCGCCGAGACGGGCCAGCTCACGCACCTCGTCGCACATGATCTCGACGATGTCCTCGAGAAAGCCGTCAAGCGTCGGGTAGGCATCGCGCGAGACGTCGGGCGACCACAGGTTCGCGTACAGGCTGGGGCTGGTCAGCGTGATCTTCGGGATGCGGGTCGTACGGCTGCGCAGATAGGTCATCTCCTCCGACGCTATGTGTCGCCGCCGGCGAAGCGGCTCCTTCACGCCCAGGCGAGGCGGGCGTTCCGTGGCCCGGTCGCCGACCTGCTCGTCGCCGTGCCAGTCGCCCCACAGGTACGCGTCCAGCGGCACCTCGCCGAACCCGTCGACGGCATCCGGCAGCCCGCTCTGGAACGAGAGCCGCCGCATCTCGCCGTCCGTGACGACGTCGATGCCGGCCTCCTCCTGCAGCCGTACGGCCGCGTCGACGGCCGCATCCTCGATCCGCTTGAACTCGGCCGGAGCAAGCTGGCCGCGGTCGAGCCGCTCGCGGGCCTCGATCAGCTCGGGCGGTCGCAGCAGGCTGCCGACCACGTCGGTGTGCGCCCGGATCATGGCCGGGCAGCGTATCGCGCGGCCCGTTCGGTTGTCCTCCCCAGCCGCCCCGCCAAGAGGTACGCTCTTTCGGATGACGGCGCTGACGCCCGAGGGGACCGGGGGCGGCACCATCACACCCCACGAGTGGGTGACGTTGCTGCGCGGCGTGGATCTCGCCCCGGTGCCGGTCGAGCGCTGCGCGCCCGTCGAGGTCGCGATGTTCCGGTTCCCGTGGCTGCCCCAGCGGTTGGTGCTTCCGGCCATGGATGCCCACTACATCTCCTTCACACTGGCCGGGCGGCTGATCATCGAACGTCAGCTCCGCGGGCCGCTCGAGCGCTGCGCGTTTCGCCCGGGGATGTCGCTGATCATTCCTGCCGGCGAGGAGAACGCGTGGCGCTGGAACCGCGGCACTGACGAGCTGCACCTGTACGTCTCCCGGTCATGGCTCGCCGAGACGGCCGACGCGGCGGGCCTGGCCGTGCCGCTGCTGCTGCCGCGGTTCGGCTTCGAGGACCGCATGCTGCACTCGCTGGCAAGCGCGCTGCTCGACGAGCGGCGCAGCGGGGGCCTGGGCGGGCCGCTGTTCGCGTCATCGGTGGCCGACACCGTGGCGCTGCGACTGCTCCGCGACCACTGCTCGGTCGAGTGCCGCGCTCCGACGGTGGCGATCGCCCCTGCCCGGCTGCGGCGGGTGCGGGAGCTGGTCGACGAGCGGCTCGGGTCGCCGATCACCGTCGAGGAGATGGCCGAGTCGGCGGGCCTCAGCCGAGCGCACTTCACGCGATGCTTCCGCGCGGCCACCGGCCACACCCCGTACGGCTATGTGCGCGAGCGACGGCTGGCGCGCGCCCGGGAGCTGCTTCAGGGCTCGGCCCACTCGATCGCCGAGGTGGCCGTGATGACGGGGTTCCACTCGCAGAGCCACCTCGGGCGGGTGTTCCGGGCGTCGACCGGCGTGACTCCCGCGGAGTACCGTCGCCGGATGGGGGTCTGACGGAGGCGGTACGCGGCACGCGGCCATAGCCAGACCGCACGGCCGTGCCACCGGCCGCACAGACGTGGTAGCGGCCGGGTGCCAACCGGGCCAACATCCGGCGCATGGATGACTTCCCGGCAAAGATGTGGGGCGACGAGGAGTACTTCGGGCTCGGCCACGAGTTCGATCCGGTGTGGTTTCTGACCGAGGAGGACCGTGCGCTCGAGCGGGAGATCATCGATGCGTGCCGGCGCGTGATCCGCCCGCTCGCAATCGAGTGCGACCGCACCGGGGCGTATCCCCGGGCCGCGGTCGACGAGCTCGGCCGGCTGCGCCTGCTCGCCATGATCGCCCCCGAGCGGTACGGCTGTCGCGCCGCCAGCCACACGCAGGTGCTGATGGCCACCGAGGCGGTGGCCCGCTACGGGTGCCCCTCCACGGCGGTCATCTTCATGATGCATCTCGTCGCCGTCGCCGGCCTCGTCTTCCGGGCGAAGGGGAACGAGGAGATCGAATCTCTCCTGCGGCGCATGGACGCCGAGGCGCTGATCGGCACCGCCTCCTACACCGACCCCGAGACCGGCGGCCACTTCTGGTACCCCAAGACCTCGGGGGCCGAGCGCGTCGACGGCGGCTGGCACGTTCGCAAGAGCGGCGCCTTCACGACCTCCAGCGGATTCGCCGACTGGTACCTGACACAGACCACGAGCCCCGATTTCGACGGTAACTACGCCGATCTCAGCGTCTTCCTGCTCTACGGCGACGAGGTTCAGGGCAGCCCCGGCCGGTGGGATGCCATGGGCATGCATGCCAACCAGTCCGGCCCCGTGACGATCGACGCAGTCATCCCCGAGAACCGCATCGTCGGCTGGCCCGGCGACGGCGCCCGCTCGAACGACGAGGCCATCGACCCGCTCGCGTTCCTCATGTACGCGGGTGCGTACAACGGGATTGCGATGGCCTGCCTCGACGTCGCCCGCCGTCATGCCCTGCGCACGTCCCACGCCCAGTACGGCCGGCGGATCGCCGACTACGCGACGTCCCAGGATGCCTTCGGGAAGGCGTTGTGCGAGGCGCAGGCGTCCCGCCTGTTCGCCTACGCCATGGCCCAGGCTCTGGACGCGGCCACGAACGGCGGCGACTGGACGCTCTACGAGACCGAACCGGACGCGGCGCCCCGCGCCGCCTTCACGTCGTGGGGCCTCGAGGCGAAGGTGCTGGCCGCCGGCCTGGCCTCGCGCGTCTCCGATGCCATGCTGCACCTCTGCGGCGGTCGGGGATATGCCCGCGCCGGCGAGATCGAGCGGCTGGTCCGGGATGCCAAGGCCGGCTGGGTGATGGCACCGTCGAACGAGGTGTCGCAGGGAATCGTCGGACGCTGGGCGCTGCTCGGCGCCGACGCGGTCGACTGGTGGAACCAGAAGGTGGACGAGCGGGCGCTGCGCAACGAGCTGGGGAAGCTCGACGACGACGAGAAGCGACGGCTGGTCGACGAGCTCGAGGCCGAGCTCGACCGGGCCGGCGCGTGAGGAGAGGAGACACCGTGGAGACCATTCTTCCGCCCCGATCGGAAGACGTGACCTTCGACCCACCCGTGCTCGGCCACCTCGGCATGAAGCCGGAGCTGGTCGTGCGCGAGCCAACCGACGAGCGGG
>DATAHR010000143.1:0-18012 GCA_036263035.1 Gaiellales bacterium
CGCCACTCACACCAGGCGCCCCCCGCCGCTGCGCCACATGCGGATGCAAGCTCAGCCGCTACCGCAGCACAGGGGAGACGCTCTGCGCACCATGTGCGCCAGCCGGCGGCACGGATGCGACGCGCACCGCGGGCGGGAGGGCCGTCGCCGGAACTGTCCCGGCGATCCTCGCCGGTCGCCCACTGCTGCGCGGCAGGTCGTAGCGTCCAGGCCCGCGATGAGTCCCCGGCACCCCGCGCACCTGGCAGGGCCGGCTTCGGCCACGGCGAAAGGCACCGGCGGCGGCGCGCCTCGTGCTGGAGCCCTCTCCAAGCCCCCCGGCAGGGGCGCGTCGCCGCTTGTCTCGGCAGGAACGCCGCGCCACTCGAGACCCAAAGAGGGCGACGTTCCTCTCGGGGCGGGGCGCTATAGTCCCATAACCTGTCGGCTCCAGCGACGAGGACGGAGGACCCTTCGCGATGGGTTGGACGAAGACCGCAACGGTCGGCGAGACCGTAATCGAGATGCGCTTCTCGCGAAGCGGCCAGTTTCAACGTCACCTCGATGCCGGCGACCTACCCGAGGAAAAGGCTCGTCTAAGCGGTCGGCACATCAGACTCGTGGTGCGTCGCCGCAGATGGGTGGATCTGAGCGAGGAAGAACGCGCCGCCCGACCGCACAGCCGACCCTAACCGCGTGGCTTCGTAGGCGAGACCCGTTGGATTGTCGAGAGCGTGCCGGCGGCGGGACGAGGCAGGCAGTCGGGTCTAGACGGTTTAGTTGAAGTAGCGGCCAACGTGGAGCAGCCCGCGCAGCGCATCTTCGCCACGCTGGTGGTGCAGCGCCTCTCGGCACCCAGCGGCGGCGAGCTCGATCTCAGAGAGGTGCAGGCCGCCCCGTCCACCGCCGCCCCTACTGCGCGGCCGTCGTACCGGGCGGGTTTCGGCCTTACCATCCGGAGTGCCGAAGGTGGGACTCGAACCCACACGACCTTGCGGTCACCGGATTTTGAGTCCGGCGCGTCTACCGGTTCCGCCACTTCGGCCCTGCGCACTCAGGGTACGTGAATCGGGCGGGGTTCGACGGCGGACGGCGATAGCATCACGCGGATGCGCATCGGCATCCTCACCGGTGGAGGCGACTGCCCGGGCCTGAACGCCGTGATCCGCGCGGTCACTCGACGCGCGCTCGACCGCGGCGACGAGGTGATCGGCGTACTGCACGGCTGGCGCGGCCTCGTGGAGGGCGCCATGCGCCCGCTCTCGGCTGCCGATATCAGCGGCATCCTCCCCCGCGGCGGCACCATCCTCCGCACGTCGCGCACCAACCCCTACAAGGTGGACAACGGTGTGGAGCGCACGCTCGCGACGCTGGCCGGCATGGACGCGCTCGTCGCGATCGGCGGCGAGGACACCCTCGGCGTCGCCGCCCGCCTCCACGCCGAGCACGGCGCCCCGGTGGTCGGCGTCCCCAAGACGATCGACAACGACCTGTCCGCGACGGACTACACCTTCGGCTTCGACACGGCGCTCTCCATCGCCACCGAGGCAATCGACCGCCTCCACTCCACCGCCGAGTCGCACGACCGGGTCATGGTCTGCGAGGTGATGGGCCGCCACGCCGGCTGGATCGCGCTGCTCTCGGGCATCGCCGGCGGCGCGGATGTCGTGCTGATTCCGGAGCAGCCGGTCACCGTCGAGCACGCCTGCGGCCTGATCCAGCGCCGCCACGCGCGCGGCAAGGACTTCTCGATCGTCGTCGTCAGCGAGGGCTGGGAGCTGCGGTTCGAGGGCGGCGAAGCCGAGGTCGTCGCCGCCGCAACGACCGACGCGTTCGGGCACGCTCGACTCGGTGGCATCGGCGCCGTGCTCGCCGGCGAGATCGAGCAGCGGACGGGGTTCGAGACCCGCGTCACCGCGCTCGGCCATGTCCAGCGGGGCGGCTCCCCCACCGCCCACGACCGCGTGCTCGCGACCCGGTTCGGCCTGAAGGCGGCCGACCTCGTGTTCGACGGCCAGTTCGGCATGATGGCCGCGCTCCGTGGCAACGACATCGTCGCCGTGCCGATCGCCGACGCGGTCGCCGAGCTGAAGACCGTGCCGCCCGAGCTCTACCGCCAGGCCGAGGCGCTGTTCGGTTAGCGCGACTCGCCGCGCAGCACGCGCAGCGTGTCAGCGAGATCGCCCGCCGCCACCCACGGCCCCAGGATCACGGCGTCCACCCCCGCGCGCTCGAGCGCGTCGACCTCCTCGCGCTCGCGCACACCGCCCTGGCTGAGCACGAACTTCCCAGCCGGAACCTCCTCGAGCAGCGAGAACGTGCGCTCGAAGTCGACGGCGCCGCCGTCCTCGGGCCGGTTTCGCACCAGGAACGAGTCGGGGTCGAGCAGCTCCAGCGTGTCCGCGATCTCCTCCTCGTCCGAAACCTCCACGATGACGTCCAGCCCGATCGATCCGGCCAGCGAGTACAGGTCGGCCATGTGGTCGTGGTCGTTCTCGTCGTCGAACGCCGCGGCGATCAGCACCACGCCGCCGGCGCCGGCCAGCCGCGCCTCGTACAGCTGGTAGCCGTCGACAATCACGTCGGTCAGGAGCAGCGGCAGCGCCGTCTCGCGGTGGAGCGCGGCCAGCGGCTCGACGGAGGCGGCCAGGCCGGCCACCTCGTGGTCCTCGGCCGTTCGCAGCAGCGTGCTGTCGACATCCTTCAGGCGAAGGACGAAGTCGATCTCCTCGCCCGACATCGCCTCGGTGAACGGGCGGATCTGCGGCAGCGCCGCGACGGCCGCCTCGAGGTCGCTCAGGGGACGCGCGGAGCGTCGCTGCTCGACCGCCTTTCGGGCCGAGCTCAGGCGCTTCTCAAGCGAGGGCATACGCCTGGCTGCAGAGGTGCTCGGCTTCGTCGCTCAGCGTGCCGGCTGTGCTGTCGAGGTCGTCGTCGTCGGACGGAAGCATCCATCCCCAGTGTAATGCATCGGACTCCAGAATCAGATCCCGAGCCTGTCGAGCTCCGCCTCGTCGCGACGCCATTTCGGCCGCACCTTGACGGTCAGATCGAGAAACACCGGGCCGCCCACGATCTGCTCGACCAGCGGCCGAGCCGCGGTGCCGATGCCGCGGATCATCGCGCCCCCCGACCCGACCAGGATCCGCTTCTGGGACTGGGTCTCGCAGATCACCGAGGCCTGGACGACGGTGACGCCCTTCCGTCCACGCGAGATCTCCTCCACGAGCACGGCCACCGCGTGTGGCACCTCCTGGCGCAGCGCCTCCAGCGCAGCTTCGCGAATCGCCTCCGCGATGCGCTGCTCGGCAGTCTGATCGGTGCTCACGCCCTCCGGGAAGTACGCCGGTCCCTCCGGCATCAGCGCCGCCAGATCGGCCGCGAGCGCATCGACGCCGTCGCCGGTTCTGGCGCTGATGGGATGGATGGCATGGAACTCCCCAAGCTCGGCAGCGGCGGCGATCACCTGCGCGATCTCGTTCGGCCGCATACGGTCGACCTTGTTGATGGCGATCAGGCACGGCGGGGCGCCCGGCCGAAGCACGGTTGCGGCGATGTGACGGTCGCCCGGTCCGACGCCCTCGGGGCCGTTCAGCATCAGGACGACAGCGTCGGCGTCGGCGAGCGTCTCCTCGACCGACCGCTGCATCCGCTCCGTCAGCCGGTCGAACGGCTTCTGCACGCCCGGCAGGTCGACCAGCACCATCTGCCAGCCCGGGCCGCGCACCGCGCCGAGCGCCCGGCGGCGCGTGGTCTGCGGCCGCGACGAGACGGCCACGACGTGCTCGCCCACCAGGCGATTCACGAGCGTCGACTTGCCGGCGTTCGGCCGACCCGCGAGCGCCACGAGGCCGGACCTGTGCGGTTCTCCGGTCTCGGTCAAAGCACGAAGCGCTCGGGCAGCAACCGGGACAGCGGGGCCGACACCACCTCGCCGTCGCGCCTCCAGATCACCCGCAGCTCCGGCGCGAACTCCGTCATCACCTGTCGGCACGCCCCGCACGGGGGCGCCGAAGCCGCGTCGGCGTGGATCGCGATCGCCTCGAAGTCGACCTGCCCCGATCCCACGGCGGCGAACACCGCGTTTCGCTCTGCGCAGCTGGTGAGGCCGTACGACGCGTTCTCGACGTTGACGCCGGTCACCACGTCGCCGTTTCGGAGCCGAAGAGCCGCCCCCACGGGGAAGCGCGAGTACGGGGCGTGCGCGTTCGCCGACGCGGCCCTGGCCAGCTCGTACAGCTCCGTATCGGCGTCGCTGAGTGCCACGCAGCGCAGCCTAGATGACCATCAGGGCGGCGGCAGCGTGTTGATCGACCCGGGATTCGGGAGCGGCGTTCCCGACGATGTGCTCGCGGGCGGCGGCTGGGAGGTGGTCGGCGTTGAGGGAGGCGGGCTGGATGGGTGCGACGCCGCCGGCCGGTGCGTGCGCCGATGCGGCCGGTGATGGGCGCGGCGTACGGGCCGGCGCCGGTGGTGGTGCGACGGCTTCGGGGCCGCGACGGCGACCGGCTGGGGGACGGCGGCGGCCGGCACGGCCTCCGGACCTGCCGATCCACGGTGGCCGAGCGCCGCAACCACGAGGACGGCGGCCGCCAGGGCGCCCAGCCCCGCGATCAGCCGCCTGGGCCAGCGCCGCGGCTCCGGCCCCAGCAAGCGCGCCTCGAACGCTGCATCGTCCTCGTCGAACAGCCCGTCCAGGCCCAGCAGCTGCTGGTCGCCGTCGCCGGAGCGCACCTCGTTGCCGCAGCGCTCGAGCTCGTCGAGACACTCCGTCAGCGAGCCGTATGCCGCCCGTGAGGCGGCCTCCAGCCACGCATCCAGCGGTTCCGCCGGCTGGCCGCCTGAGGCAGCGCGGAGGATTGCGGCCAGCGTCCGCTGGCCGTCGCGCGGTCCCACCAGGACGTCGTTGACGAGCGGGGAACCGAGCAGTGGGCGCTCGATGAACGGCGTCGGCCCCGGACCGACCGCGCAATCCCCGAGATCGCAGGCGTCGACGGGGAATCCCGCCGCCGCGATCCGCTCGGCCAGGCGGCCGAAGGCCAGAGCGAGCCGGGCCGCATCGGCCGGGCCGGGCCGCCGGGTCAGCTGCCACCGCTCCACGCTCATGCCGAGCGTGGGCGGCACGACCAGGAACCGCCGGCCTTCGTGGTCGCCGAAGTCGAGCACCCCGCAGATCTCGGAGGAGGCGAGCGCGCACCAGCGCGACACCGCCTCTGCGAACGCGTCGTCCTCCCACCCCTCGCTCGCGAACAGGATGCGGACCTGCGCTGCGCGGCCGGAGCTGGTGTCGAGCGCGTCGATCGGGCCCTCCGGTCGGGCGCGAAGCGCCGCCGGGCTGGCCAGGTACCGGCCCCCGATCACCAGGGCGTTGGAGGTGGCGGTCTCGGCCATGCACCCAGGCTAGGGAGCGCCGCGTCACGGAACTAGACAGGAGGTGTCACGAAAGCGTGACAACCTCCCGCCGTCCGCACCGCGGCGTCAGCTGAAGACCTGAAACACGGCCGCGGTCACGGTCGCGCCCAACAGGCCGCCCAGCACAACCTCCGGCGTCGTGTGCACCCCGGCCTCGACCCGCGTCTGGGCGACCAGCGTCGCCATCACGAACACGAGCGTCGAGACCATCACCGCGTGCCGGTAATCCGCCACCGCGAACGTGATCGCCACCCAACCGCCGTACGCAAGCGCCGCATGCCCGGACGGCAGTCCGCCGCGCATCGGCGTGCCGCGGTCGGTCCGCGCCTTGAGCCCGATCACCAGCAGCAGGACGATCGCCAGGGCGATAACGGTCAGATGCACCGGCGACTGCTTGACGTTGTCGATCGCGCGGCGGCTGGGGTCGCGCAGGCGCTCAGCGAAAACGAGGTAGCCGACGAAGGTCGCGTTGACCGCGGCAACGAGCACCGCGCCGGCGGCGACGTCCTTCGCGGTGCGTGCGAGTGGATCGAACGAGTTGGTGGCGACATCGATCGCCTTCTCGAGCGCCGTGTTCAGCATCTCGGCGATCAGCACGAACGAGACCGAGAGCAGCAGCGCCAGCAGCTCGAACCTGGTCACCCCGAGCACCACGCCGAGCGGCAGCACGGCCAGCGCGACGGCGAAGTGCACGCGCATGTTCCGCTGGGTGCGGACGACGTAGATGATCCCCTCGAACGCGTAGTTGAAGCTCGTGACGAGCCCCGCCGCCTCCTGCCGAGCGACCCGGAACGGGCCCGCCCGCCGCGCCTGCTTGACGACGTCGTCGCGGCTACGCAGGGTCGGCGACAACGGGCGCCACCTCCCGTACCAGCTGCTCCTGCCGCCGCAACATGCTGCCATCGTCGGTCTCGTGGTCGTAACCGACCAGGTGCAGCGCGCCATGCACGAGCAGCGTGGCGATGTCGGTGCCCTCCGCCGACGCCACCGCCGGGCAGACGACCAGGTCCCCGAGCTGCCGCGGCACGCCGTCCGGCAGCTCGTCGCTGCCGTCGACCGGGAACGACAGCACGTCCGTGGGCGCGGGCTTGCCCCGGTGGGCGCCGTTCAGCTCGGCGATGCGTGCCTCGTCGACGAAGATGACGCCCACGTCGCCGGCGTCGACACCCTCGGCGGCCAATGTCGAGCGCACCGCCGCCGCGGCGGCAGGCTCGTCGATCCGCCAGGCAGTGTGGTTCTCGACCTCGATCTCGAGGGTCATTCCGGACGTTCCTGGCCGCCGGTCGCCTCGGCGTGCTGCTTGTAGGCGTTCACGATCCGCTGCACCAGCTTGTGGCGGACGACGTCGGCGTCGGAGAAGCGGATGAACGCGATGTCCGGCACGCCGTCGAGCACCCGCATCACGTTGACGAGGCCGGAGCGCTGCTCGCGCGGCAGGTCGATCTGGGTGATGTCGCCGGTGACGACGATGCGGGAGCCGAAGCCCAGCCGGGTGAGGAACATCTGCATCTGCTCGGGGCTCGTGTTCTGCGCCTCGTCGAGGATGATGAAGGAGTCGTTCAGCGTGCGGCCGCGCATGAAGGCGAGCGGTGCCACCTCGACCATGCCCTTGTCCATGTAGGAGGCCAGCTTGTCGGCGTCGAGCATGTCGTGGAGGGCGTCGAACAGCGGACGCAGGTAGGGGTCGACCTTGGCCTGCAGGTCGCCGGGCAGGAACCCAAGCCGCTCGCCGGCCTCGACGGCCGGGCGGGTGAGGATGATCCTCGCGACCTCGTGCTCCGACAGCGCGGCGACGGCGAGCGCGATCGCGAGATAGGTCTTGCCGGTGCCCGCCGGGCCGATGCCGAAGGTGACGGTGTTCGTCCGGATCGCGTCGACGTAGGACTTCTGGCCGAGCGTCTTCGGCGAGACGCGCTGCCCACGGTGCCGCCAGACGACGTCGTGCAGCACGTCCACCGCCCGGCCGTCCGCGGTCAGCACCCCGGCCACCGCGTCAACCGTCTGCGGGCCGATCGAGACGCCCTGCGAGACCAGGTCGGACAGCTCGTCCACCATCGCCTTCGCGCGCTCGACGGCGGGATCCTCGCCCTCGAGCGTCAGCTCGTTGCCTCGCAGGTAGACCGCCGCGCCCGTCCGTTCCGCAAGCTCGTGGAGCACCGCGTCCCGGTCGCCGCCGAGCTCGGTTGCCAGGTCGTTCCCGACCGACACCTTCACACGTGCCATCAGGCCTGCTGGCGCTCCTCGCTGGGGAACATTCGCATGAGTCTCAGTCTACGCGCCGAGCCGGTCGCGTACGAGAGCGGACGCCGCCCGGCCGTCCGCCCGGCCCTCCCCGCGCTGTGTGACCAGCCCCATCACGCGACCCATGTCCTTCATCGACGAGGCGCCGGTCTCGGCGATGACGGCGTCGACCAGCTGCTCCAGCTCGGCCTCGCTCATCGCGGCCGGGAGGAACTCGTCGATCACCGGGATATCGACCCGCTCGCGCTCGGCGCGGTCGGTCTGCCCGGCCGCCTCGTACGCCTCGGCCGCCTCAACGCGCTGCTTGCGCTCGCGCCGCAGCACGGCCATCGCCTGGTCGTCGCCGAACTCCGGCGCGTCCTTCTCGGCCTTCTGCAGCGAGGAGTACACGAGCCGCAGCGCCTCGAGGCGCTGCCGGTCGCCGCTCTTCATCGCGTCCCGGAGCTCCGCCTGCACCCGTTCCATCAACGTCATGCGCAGAGCCTACCCGCGACCGCGTCGGGCTCGAGGCCGACGCCGACTGCCGGTACCAGCTCTCCCGGCGGGGCACCGGGCACGACGAACGCCGTGTAGTCGTCGCAGTAGCCGCGGCCGTCGCGCTCCTCCACCAGCACCAGCTCACGCCGGCCGATCTTGGTCGCTCGGTGCGCTTCGGCCTGCTCGTCGGACAGGAGCCGCAGCGCCTCCGACCGGCGGCGCTTCTCCTCCGGCGCCACCGGATCGTCGCCGGCGTCGACGGTGCCCGGTCGCGGCGAGTACGGAAACACGTGCACCTTGGTGAATCCGGCGGTACGCACCGCCTCGAGCGTGCGCTCGAAGTCCTGCTCCCGTTCAGCCGGATGGCCGACGATCACGTCGGCGGTCACGTTCACCCCGGGAACCAGCTTCCGCGCCCGGGCGATCCGCTCCAGGTAGCGGGCCGAGCTGTAGTGGCGGCGCATCGCACGGAGCACGCGGTCCGACCCGGACTGCATCGGGACGTGCAGATGGGCGGCGATGCCGGGCGTCGACGCCATCGTGTCGAGCAGCCGGTCGCTCAGGTGGTTGACCTCGATCGAGGACAGGCGGACGCGCTCGACGCCGTCCACCGCGGCCGCCGCCGCGAGCAGCCCGGCCAAGTCGAAGCCCGCCTCGCGGTCACGGAAGCAGCCGAGGTTGACCCCGGTGAGCACGAGCTCCCGGTGCCCCTGCGCCGCCCGCCGCGCCGCCTCCGCCAGCACCGCGGAGGCAGACCGGCTGCGGCTGGCGCCGCGCACCTGCGGGATCACGCAGTAGCTGCAGGTGAACGAGCAGCCGTCCTGGATCTTGACGTAGGCCCGAGTGCGGCCGAACCGCGTCTCGGCGGCGCCGGTGCAGGCGAGCGGGCCCACCGCCGACGACACCGCCTCCGCCAGCAGCTCCGACCGCCGGTGCATCACCGACACGTTGTCGGGCAGCCCGTCGAACGCGCCGTCGAGGGCCGCGGCGCACCCGGTCACGATCACCCGCTCGGCGGTGCGCGCCGCGCGGCGTGCGGCCTTGCGTGACTTCGCGACCGCCTCGGCGGTGACGCAGCAGGTGTTGATCACCCGCACGTCCGCAGCCTCGGACGACACCTCCCGGTGGCCGTCTGCGGCCAGGCGCTCCCGCACCTGCTGGGCGTCGGTCATCGAGACCTTGCAGCCCAGGAACTCCGTCGAGAACGTCGTCACCCGAGAAAGCCCATCTCGCGCAGGGCCAGTGCGGCGGCCACGATGGCGGCCGTCTCGGTGCGCAGCACGACGGGGCCGAATGTGGCCACGGCGACGCCGCGCGAGCGGGCGAGCTCCAGCTCCGCGCCAGAGAAGCCCGGCTCGGGGCCGATCAGGAGGGTGGCCGATCGCCGCCCGACGATGCGGTCGGCCAGCCCACCGGAGGTGCCGGTGTTGCTCAGCACGACCGCCTGGCGGCTCAGCACCTCCCCATACGGGCTCGGGCCCAGCAGCTCCGGCAGCTCCGCACGCTTTGCCTGCTTGGCGGCCGACTCCGCCACGCGCGACCAGCGCTCGAGCCGGGAGGCGCTGAAGCTGCCCTTCAGAAGATCGGTCTGGAGCGCCCCGATGGCGGCGACTCCGAGCTCGGTCAGCTTCTCGACCGCCTCGTCCGAGCGGGCGCCCGGCTGTGCCAGCCAGACGGTCACCGACGGCGCCTTCGCCACGTCCTCCACCTCCTCGAGCAGCTCGCATCCCTCCGGCGTGACGCGCGCCCGGTGGACGCGGCCCTGCCACACGACCTCGCAAGTATCGCCGACGCCGAGCCGCAGCACGCGCGCGAGGTGGTGGCGGTCGGCATCGGAGAGCGCTGCGACGCCGTCACGGACGTCACGTGCGAAGAAGCGGTACGTGTGACGCTCCCCCGGCATCAGCGCGACACCAGCTCGGCCGCCCAGCCGTCCACCACCCGCCGCTGCCCATCGCCGAGCCGCTGGTTTTCGAGCAGCCCCGAGGCGAGCACCAGCGGCGGCCGATCCGGCCGCTCGAGCAGCGGCTCGAGCAGGTGCAGCTCCAGATTGGCGAGCCAGAGCGGCGCCTCGGGCAGCGGGTCGACCAGCACGTCGCGACGTTCGGCCGGCACCTCCACCCCGTTGCGCGCGGCGTTCTCCGCTGTGGCGGACACCGCAAGGGGGTCGATGTCGAACGCGTGCACCGGCCCGAACCCGAGCTTCAGCGCCGCGATCGACAGCACGCCCGACCCGCAGCCGAGATCGAGCGCCGGCTCCGGCTCGAGCTCCTGCAGGAGCGCCAGCGCGGCACGCGTCGATCCGTGCGCGCCGGTGCCGAACGCGCGGCCCGGGTCGATGACGACGGCGATCTCCTCCGCATCGAACCACGGCGGCCCCACCCAGATCCGCCCCTCCCGGATCGGCCGGTGGTATGCCCGCCACGCGTCCTCCCACCCGTCGGGGACGGGCTCCTCGACCAGGTCGGGGTGCGGCGAACGCTCACCGAAGCCCGAGAGCACCACCTCGTCCCCGACGGTCTCCTCCTGCACGCCGGCGGGGAACCACTCCAGCATCCGCAGCATCGCCGGCTCGGCGTCCGCGGCTGGCACCCGCAGGCTGTAGCGCCGCATCAGGAGAACGCGGAGCGGATGCGGCCGAAGAACGACTCGTCGGGCCGGTAGGTGTCGTCGGTGACGGCCGCCTCGAACTCCCCGAGCAGGCGCCGCTGCTCGTCGGTCAGCCGCTTGGGCAGCATCACGTTCACCAGCAGCCGGTGATCGCCCCGCCCGCGGCCGTTCAGCACCGGCACGCCCTTGCCCTTCAGGACGAGCACGTCCCCCGGCTGGGTTCCGGCGTGCAGCTCGACCTGCTGTTCACCGTCCAGCGTCTCCACGGTCACCGTCGTGCCCAGCGCCGCGCGGGTAAACGGGACGTTCAGCACCGCCACGATGTCGTTGCCGTCGCGCTGGAACCGGGGGTCGGGCGCGACGCGGACGCCGACGTACAGGTCGCCGGCAGGGGCGCCCGGCTCCCCCTCGTGGCCGCGCCCGCGCAGCTGCATGCGCTGGCCATCCATGATGCCCGCGGGGATGTCGACCTCCACCGTGCGGGTGGTCGGCACCCGGCCGCGCCCCCGGCAAACGGTGCAGGGCGTGGGGATGACGACCCCCCGTCCCGCGCAGGTGGGGCAGGTGGTGGTCTGGACGAACTGCCCAAGCGCCGTCTGCTGGACGCGCTGCACGCGGCCCTGGCCGCCGCACGTCTCGCAGGTCTCCGGCTCGGTGCCGGGCTCCGCGCCGGTGCCGGCGCAGTGCTCGCAGGCGGAGACCACCTCGATCTCGAGCTCGCGGTGGACGCCAAACGCGGCTTCGCCCAGCTCGAGGGACACGGTGACGGCGACGTCCGCGCCGCGCTGGGGCCCACGCCGCATGGCTCCGCCGAACAGATCGTCGCCGAAAAAGGCGCCGAGCAGGTCGGAGAGCGACCCGAAGTCCATGAACTGCTCGGTGTGGAGCGAGGCGCCGTCGACGCCGGCATGGCCGAAGCGGTCGTAGCGGGCGCGCGTCTCGGGATCCGAGAGCACCTCGTAGGCCTCGGCCGCCTCCTTGAAGCGGTCGGTCGCCTCCGGGTCGGGGTTCACGTCGGGGTGGAGCTCACGGGCAAGCCGGCGGAACGCCTTCTTGACGTCCCCGTCGCTCGCCCCGCGCTCGAGGCCGAGCACCTCGTAGTAATCCCGCTTCGCCACGGGCGGGAGTCTAGATGGGTGATCCCATGTCGCCGGGCGTCCTGAGCGGCTGCAAATCGAGCAGCGCAAGGATCGAGGGAGGGTCGATATCGGGAATATCGGCCCGACCGAGGACGCCGCAGGTGCAAGGCCGCAGGCCTTGCAGCGGTCACGACCGATCTGCGATTACGCAGATTGGGAGGGGACGGTTTGCGGCCGCAGCTCACTTCGCGCCGACCTCCCACGCGCGGGACGGGCGGTCAGGCGCGTGGCGATATGGGATCACCCATCTCAGACGTTGGAAGAGGTGAGATGCGGGCGGCCGGGTGGCCGCCCGCATGGTCACAACGCCAGGTGGCTCAGAAACCGAACCACTGGTGGAAGCCGCGGGTGTGACCGCCGGCCTTGCCCACCAGCATGGCGATTACGATCGCCCACAAGAACACCGTGGGGCGCTTCGTCAAGTACTTCATCTGCCTACCTCCTTCACGGGGGCCTCCCCCTACCAGCGGACGTCCTGCAGGGCTTCCGCCGCCCTGCGATACAGCTCCGCTGCCCTGCTCGACTCTCCGCGAACTTCCGCGACATCCCCCAGCGCGACCCATGCGCCGGCGAGATGGCTGACGGTCTCGACGACGGCGAAACATTCCGCCGCCTTCGTGAACGACAGCTCCGCCTCATCGATCCGGTCGAGCGCAAGTGCCGCGCGGCCGATCACGATGTAGGCGTTCCCTTCTTCTTCTCGGTATTCCTCGCGTCCGCTCAATAACTCGATCGCGCGATTTCCACTTTCGATCGCACCCTCGAGGTCTCCGCTGTGCATCCGTGCCGATGCCAGCGATGACGCCGCAAATGCGGCGTCGATGCGGTTGTCCTGCTCGACCGCGATGCGGAACGACTCCCGCAACAGCGGTACCGCCTCCTCCGGCTGTCCGGTGATGGCGCGGAGCTGGCCGAGGTTGTTCAGCAGCTTGCCGACGTACTCGTGATCGGCGACCCGCTCGAACAGCGCCTTCGACCGCTCTGCGTGCTCGCGTGCGAGCGTGTACTCGTTGCGCCGCTCTGCAACCAGCGACGCGTCCAGGTAGGTCTCCGCCAGCACCCGGTCGTCGTCGAGGGCGTGGGCGAGCTCGAGCGCCTGCTCCACGTCCTCCGCCGCCGCCGTGAAGTCCTTCTGGCGCCGGCGGATCTTCGCGCGCGCGTTGAAGATGCGAGCGCGCAGGGCGTCGGACGGGTCGGTCGCGGATTCGGAGGCGCGCAGCGCCTCGTCCAGCAGCGACGCAGCGGTGGCCAGGCTGCCCATCTTGTACCGGACGACCCCTGTCCGGTACAGCGCCTGGGCGAGCGCCTCGCTCGACCCGGCCTCCTCAGCCGCAAGCCGAGCATCCCCGAGCTCGGCCAGCGCCTCGTCCATGCGCCCCAGGTTCTGCAGCGCCCACCCGCGGGCGAGGCGCAGACGCAGCGCCAGCCGCTCGTCGCCGTCGGGACGGAGCGCCCCCCGGGCTCCGTCCAGCTCGGCAAGGGCCTCGGCGTACCGATGTGCCTCGATCTCGGCCTCGGCCCGGGTGATCGCAGCCTCGCACGCCGCGCGTACCGCCGTGGTGCTCTCCCCTGCGAGCGTGAGGCGGTCGACGTGGAGGCGTTCGGCAAACCAGTCGAGCGCGGCCGGTGACGGGCGCGTCTTTCCGAGCTCGACCTGGCTCACATACTCCTTCGAGAAGCGCGAGCCCCCCAGCTCGGCCTGCGTGAGCCCCGCCTCGAGACGCGCGTCGCGCACACGCGCGCCGACCCCCGTCGCGCGCGTCGTGCGGGTGACCCCCTGCGTCTCGACCTTCGTGGCGCTGTCTGCCATGACCTCACCGTAGCGGATTTCGGACTACTTGACCAGACCGTGTCCGAAATTTCTTCTCCGATCGCCTGAACCCTTTATTGACGGGCATATGAGGCCAGTGAAGTACTGCTTGACAGACTACTTGATTTCCCCCGTTTTGGGTACTTGACCCCCGGGGTGCGGGTGGCTATCGTGAGCCTACAACGCAAAGGCGGCACGCGAGACGGCGGTGCCGGAGACGAACCCTCAACCGGTGGGCCGCCGGGAAGGATTCAGAAGTCTCCACGGGGTCTCATCGCCCAACTCGCAGCCGGGGGGTCGGAGTCAAAAGCGCGTCGGAGTGGATTGGAGCCCCACTCCGACGCGCGACTCTTTTAAGGGGTCAGGCCTCCGGCCTGACCCCAGAGCGGGTCAGGCGCTAAGCCTGCCTCCACGCTACTCGTACACCTGCTCCACGAACTCGCTCAGCAGCGCCGCCGCGCCGCGCACCGAGCGGATCGCGGTCGCGTAGTCCATCCGCATCGGCCCGATCAGCGACACCGTGCCGAGGTTCCGCGCCGGCAGGCCGTAGTTCGCCGCCACCAGGGACAGGCTGCGCAGGTGCGGAATCTCGTTCTCCGCTCCCACCCGCACGTACAGCCGGTTCGACTCGAGCGCACCGCGCAGCAGCCGCAGCAGCCCGACCCGCTCCTCGAGCGCATGCATCAGGTCGTTGATCTCGGCCAGGTCGGCCCAACGCATCTCCTCGAACAGCCGCGCCGCGCCGCCCACGTAGAGGCTCTGCTCCGCGCCGCTGACCAGCTCCGTGAAGGCCGGCTCCAGCACCTCGAGGAACCCCCGCTCGCGTGGCGACAGCCCGTCGTCGTACAGCCGCTGCCGGAGCGTGAGCGCGCCCAGCCGGACACCGGTCAGGCGCTCGTTGAGGTATTCGTTCGCCCACTCGACCAGCTTCGCGTCGACCGCATCCTCGAACGGGAACATCCGCTTGGTCACCCCGCCGGTCGACGTGATGACGACGACCATCACGACCCGCGGCTGCAGCGGCAGCACCTCGACGTGGCGGATCTCGGCTGTCTCCAGCGGAGGCGCGGTGACCACTGCGAGCAGGTTCGTCACCTGAGACATCATCTCGGTGGTGCTGCGCAGCGCTGCATCCACCTCGTTGCGCACCTCCGAGAGGTCAATCGGGAGCTGGGCCGCCCCGAGCGGCTGCTCGAGCAGCTGGTCGGCGTAGAGCCGGTAGCCGGCGTCGGTCGGCACCCGGCCGGCGGAGGTGTGCGGGTGGCCGAGCAGGCCGCGGGACTCGAGCTCTGCCAGCTCGTAGCGGACGGTCGACGAGGACGCGTCGACGACTCCGCTCTCGACCAGCGCCTTCGAGCCAACCGGGTGGCCGGTCTGGATGTACTCGGTGACCACCCGCGTCAGGATTACCGCCTGACGGGGGGTCAGCTGCAGCCGCTGGTCGCTCATCGCAGGATGGTGCTGACGACGTCGTTGGCCATGAACCGGCCACGTTCGCTGAGGGAAATTGTACTGCCGGAAACCTCCACGAGGCCTGCCCGCCGCATCCGGTCGAGCTCGCCATCGTCGATCACGCCCGCAAGGCCGTCCATCGCGAGCGGACGGTCGAGGCGGAGGCCCAGCATCACCCGCTCGCTCCCACGCTCTGCGGGCGTGAGCAGCTCGACCTCGGCCGGTGGACGCTCACCCGCCTCCACCGCGGCCAGGTACCTCGGCAGCGAGGCGAGGTTCCGCCGGCGTTCGAGCCCGTGCGTCGAGACGGCTCCCACGCCCAGCCCGAGATAGTCGCGACCCTCCCAGTAGCCGAGGTTGTGCAGCGAACGCCGGCCGTCGCGGCAGAAGTTCGCGGTCTCGTACCACCGGTAGCCGGCTGCGCGCAACCGCTCCACGACCGTCTCGTAGTGGCGCTCGAGCAGCTCCTCCTGGGCCGCGAGCGCCGCGCCGTGCCGGTGCGTGAAGCGCGTCCCCGGCTTGGCCTCGAGCTCGTAGTAGCTGACGTGCTCCGGCTCCACCCTCAAGACCTGGTCGAGATCGCGCATCAGTTCCGCGGGTGTCTGCCCCGGAACCCCAAACATCAAGTCGAGGTTGAGGTTTTGGACTCCCGCCTCACGCAGCACCGCGACGGCGTCGAGCACGCGCTCCGGGGACGCCCGCCGCTCGAGCGTCGCCAGCAGATGCGGCTGGAACGACTGGGCGCCGAGCGAGATGCGGGTGACTCCCCCGTCCACCAGCGTGCGCGCCTTCGCCGGCGTGATCGTCTCCGGGTTGCACTCGACGGTCAGCTCCTCGCACGCCGGCAGCGCGGCGAGCAGCCGCGCAAGCAGGTCGTCCCCGAGCAACGACGGGGTGCCGCCGCCGATGAAGGTCGTCCGTGGCTGCGGCCGCTCGCGCGCCAGCTCGGCGATCAGCGCGTCGACGTAGCGGACGTGGAGCTCACCGTGGCCGGTGACCGTGACGAAGTCGCAGTAACCGCAGCGGTGCCCGCAGAAGGGCACGTGCAGGTAGAGGTGCTCGGCGCTCGAGCTCACGATGCCGCCGCCCCGTCGCGGTTGATGTCGAGCACCGCCAGGAACGCCTCCTGCGGCACCTCGATGTTGCCGACCTGCTTCATCCGCTTCTTGCCCTTCTTCTGCTTCTCGAGCAGCTTGCGCTTGCGGGAGATGTCGCCCCCGTAGCACTTCGCGAGCACGTCCTTGCGCTTCGCCTTGACGGTCTCGCGGGCAATCACCCGGGAGCCGATCGCCGCCTGGATCGCCACCTCGAACATCTGGCGCGGGATCCGCTCGCGCAGCGCCTCCACCAGCGCCTTGCCCTGCTTGTATGCGTTGTCGCGGTGGGTGATCAGTGAGAGGGAGTCGACCTGCTCGCCGGCGAGCAGGACGTCCACCTTGACCAGCTTGCCCTCGCGGAAGCCGAGCAGGTCGTAGTCGAACGAGGCGTAGCCGCGGCTGCGAGACTTGAGCTGGTCGTAGTAGTCCAGCACGACCTCCGCGAGCGGCAGGTCGTAGACCAGCTGCACCCGGTCCTCGCTCAGGTACTCCATGTGCTGGAACTCGCCGCGGCGCTCCTGGTTCAGCTCCATCAGCGTGCCGACGTACTCCTTCGGCGTGATCAGGGACGCGCGCACAACGGGCTCCTCGGTCGCGAGGATGTCCCCCGAGTCCGGCATCTGTGCCGGGTTGTGCACCTCGTGCCAGTCGCCCTTCACGTCCTCCACGCGGTAGGCGACGTTCGGCGCGGTCACGAGCAGGTCGAGGTCGTACTCGCGCTCCAGCCGCTCGCGCACGATGTCCATGTGCAGCAGTCCCAGGAAGCCGCATCGGAACCCGAACCCGAGCGCCTGGGAGACCTCCGGCTCGTAGGACAGCGCGGCGTCGTTCAGCTTCAGCTTCTCGAGCGCGTCGCGGAGCTCCGGGTACTGGTCGGAGTCGGTCGGGAACAGGCCGGCGAAGACCATCGGCTTGACGTCCTTGTAGCCGGGCAGCGGTGCCTCCGCCCCGCCCTTCGCGAGCGTAAGCGTGTCACCGACGCGCAGCTGGGAGACGTCCTTCAGCCCGGTGATGATGTAGCCAACCTCGCCCGCCGAGAGGTGCTTGGCCGGGCGCATCCCCGGCGAGAAGAAGCCAAGCTCCTCGACGTCGAACCGGGTGCCCTGCGCCATCGCGAGCACCTTGTCGCCCTTGTGGAACACACCGTCCACCATGCGGACGAACGCGACCACGCCGCGGTACTGGTCATAGGACGAGTCGAAGATCAGCGCCCGTGGCGCCGCCTGCGGATCGCCGTCGGGCGGCGAGATGTGGTCGACCACCGCCTGCAGCACCGCCTCCACCCCCTGTCCCGTCTTGGCGGAGATGCGAAGGACGTTGTCGGGTGCGTCGCCGATCAGGTCGGCCAGCTCGATGGCGACGGCATCCGGATCCGCGGCCGGCAGGTCGATCTTGTTGACGACCGGGACGATGTCGAGGTCGTTCTCAATCGCCAGGTAGGCGTTGGCCAGGGTCTGGGCCTCGAGGCCCTGCGCCGCGTCGACGACCAGCAGCGCCCCCTCGCAGGCGGCGAGCGAACGGCTCACCTCGTAGGTGAAGTCGACGTGGCCCGGCGTGTCGATCAGGTTCAGCTCGTAGACGCGATCGTCGGCCGCGCGGTAGTGCACGCGCACCGCCTGCGCCTTGATCGTGATGCCGCGCTCGCGCTCGAGATCCATCGAGTCGAGCATCTGCTCGCGCATGTCGCGGTCGGCGACGGTCTTCGTCACCTGCAGGATGCGGTCGGCCAGCGTCGACTTGCCGTGGTCGATGTGGGCGATGATCGAGAAGTTGCGGATGCGGGAGAGGGCCACAG
>DATAHR010000144.1:0-22710 GCA_036263035.1 Gaiellales bacterium
CTGCTACCGTTCTCGTCGCCTGCTACACGCTGCTGGTGGTCCCGTTCGCGGCGTTCTGAACGGTGGCGTTGGGCACGAGCTGCATGTGACGTCTTGACGGCGCGCAGCGAGAACCCACACTTGACACATGGGAATCGTTCCACGCGTGCTGATCGGCCTCAGCCTGGCGATCAACGTGGTGCTCATCGTCTGCGTCGCCGTGCTGTTCGCGGCGCAGAGCGACACAAGCCACAAGGCGGAGGCGGCTCAGCGGACCGCCAACCAGGCAGTCAAGCTCAGCGTCGACCAGATCAACCGCACGTCGAACCTGGACTCCGTGCCCGACCAGGTCGTCGAGATGGTCAACATGCAGGCCGGCATGCAGGCGCAGCTCCAGGCGATGTGCGACTGGGCCGCCACCGCGTCGTTCCAGGCTGAGAAGGGCTCCGATCTGGCACGCGCTCTGACGCAGTTCAAGACGCAGGTCTGCACACCGCCGTAGCGCACCATGCGCCGGACTGTGGGCGGCACGGCGCCTAGCATGCCTCGCCGTGTCGAACGTCATCCTCTCGAGCGGCGACGGCCGACGGTTCCTCGTCGCGCAGCTGATGGACTCCCTCGGCGCCGGGCTCTCGTCCGTCGTGTTGCCCTGGCTCGTGCTCGACGCCGGCGGCAGCGGTGCGGAGGCGGGGGCCGCCTTCCTGGTCGGGACGGTGCCCTACGTGCTGCTCGGCCTGCCGGCCGGTGACATCGGCGACCGGCGGCCGCGCCGGCGGGTGATGGAGCTCGGCGTGACGTGCCAGCTTCTGGCTGCACTGGTCATCCCCCTCGTCGTCGTGGCAGGAGTCGAGGCCGACCAGCTGCCGCTGGCCCTGATCTACGCGGCAGGCCTCGGCGTCACCGCCGGCCGCGTGTTCGTCGACGCCGCCGCCTTCGGCGCCATCGCCCGCCTGGTGGGGGAGGGCCACTTCGTCGAGGGCCAGGCGGCGCTCTCGTTCGTCTGGTCGCTCGGCCTGCTGATCGGCCCGGCGGTGGGCGGCGCGCTGATCGGGCTGCTCGGCGCCGAGGATGCGCTCTGGGTGCAGGCGGCGGGGTTCCTGCTCGCGCTCGTGCTGATCTCCTCGATCCGGCTCGACCTCGGGCCGGGCGATGAGCATGCGGCGGCCGGCGAGGGCAGCCTGCTGTCCGGCCTGACCCTGGTCGCGCGGCAGCCGATGCTGCGCCTGCTGACCATGGTCGGGATGGCCTGGAACCTGACCGTGAACATGATCTACGCGCTGCTCGTGGTCTTCGCCCGCTCCGAGCTGGGCGCCGGCGGGCCCCAGACTGGCTGGATGCTCGCCATCGGGGGCGGTGCGGGCCTCGTGGGCGGCCTGTCGGCACCGCTCGTGCACCGGCGGTTCGGCGCGGCGAATGCGCTCCGCGGGGCACTGCTGGTGAGCGCCGCCGGGTCGGTGCTGCTCGCCCTCTCGACGAACGTCTGGCAGGGCACCGTCGCGTTCGCCCTGGTGGAGGCCTCGGGCCTGCTGTTCGTGACGCTGCTGATCGGCGAGCGCCAGACGGTCGCGCGCTCACACGAGCAGGCGCGCGTCGGCATCACCGGCCGTATGGCGGCACTGCTCGCCTCGAGCCTGGGTGCGGTGGTCGCGAGCGTGATGGTCGCTCGCATGGATCCGTCGGCCGTGTTCGCCGTCTCGGCGGCGGGGACGGTGGCTGTCGCCCTAGCGGGGCAGCGCCTGCTCGGACGCCTGTGAGCGCTTGTCTGACCGGCTCTGCTTCGCCTCGCGCTCGCGTGAGCGCTCGGCGTGCCATTCCGCCAACTCCTCGTCCGACAGGTGCGACGGCGGGAGCCGGCGCACGTACAGCGCGAAGCGCGTCAGGAACGCGATCCCGATCAGCGGGGCGAGGATATGGGGCAGATGGGTGAGAATCAGCCGCACGGGTCCACTCATCATGCCACGGTATGGCCTCCTGCACCCATTCCGCCGGCGCCGGTGGAGAGGCCGCACACACCCACGCTGGTTGATTTTGCCCTTGTCTCCCCACTTCCATAGAATGCGGCCCGCAGCGCCTCAGACGGAGGCGTGAGCCGGCCGAGGGAGTCACGTTTGTCCGCATTCAAGGTTGGGATCGTTGCGGTGGTCATCGGCGCGATCGGGTCGCTGGCCATCTGGCTCACTCCCTCCTGGTTCCCCGACGCCGCCGCGACGCAGGCCACCCGGCAGGACGATCTCTACTTCGCCCTGATGATCATGTCCGCGTTCATCATGGCGATCGTCACCACGTTCCTCGTCTACTCGGTGTGGCGCTTTCGCGCCCGGCCGGGCGACGAGAACCGGGATGGGCCGCCGATCCACGGCAATACGACGCTCGAGATCATCTGGACGGTGATTCCGACCATCATCGTCGTCGGCTTCGCGATCGCCGGCGGCGTCGTCCTCGTCCGCAACGAGAAGACCTATCCCAACGAGCTGAAGGTGCACGTCATCGGCCAGCAGTTCGCCTGGACGTTCAAGTACCCCGACGGCGTCACCAGCACGACGCTGGTGCTCGAGGAGGACCGCCCGACCGAGTTCGACGTCTACTCGAAGCTGCACGACGTGATCCACTCGTTCTACGTCCCGCAGTTCCGGGTCAAGGCCGATGCCGTCCCGGGCCAGGTCAACCGCACCTACGCGACGCCGACGGAGTCCGGCACGTACACGCTGATCTGCACGGAGCTGTGCGGGCCGGGCCACTCGCTGATGCGGGCACCGGTGCGGGTGCTGCCGCAGGACAAGTTCGACGCGTGGTTGGCTGCTCAGAAGCAGCTGCAGTCTTCGACCCAGGGAGGTGCGTAGCCAATGGCCGTCGCGCACGGAGCTGAACTGGCCGGCCACGGTCACGGCCATGCGGATGGCCACGGCGGGGGCCACGGCGCCGCCGGGCACGAGCAGCGGAGCATCTGGCTGCGCGGCAGCTGGGTGCGCGCCATCTGGGTGTCGTTCCTCTTCGGGACGGTCGTCGCCGGCATCGCGGCGCTGATCCGAAACCGGCTCGGCTTCGAGGCGGTCAGCGGCGAGTCGGCGCACGAGGTGCTGCTGACCTTCGGGCTGACGTTCTGGGCGATCGGCTTCACCGTCGGCATCGGCTGCTTCGACTACTGGTGGGGGTACATCAGCGGCAGCCACCGGTGGGTGCAGGAGGACCACTCCGCCCACGGCGCGTACACCTGGCGCGATTACTTCAAGGTCAACACCGACCACAAGGTGATCGGCATCCAGTACCTGGTGCTGACCTTCATCTTCTTCCTGATCGGCGGTGCTCTGGCCGAGGGTGTCCGCGCCGAGCTGGCGACGCCGGGCACGCAGGTGGTGTCGCCGGGCACGTACAACGGGCTGTTCTCGGCCCATGCGACGCTGATGATCTTCCTGTTCATCATTCCGTCGTTCGCGGGCCTCGCGAACTTCGTCGTGCCGCTGATGCTGGGCGCGCAGGACATGGCCTTCCCGCGGCTGAACGCGCTGTCGTTCTGGCTGCTGCTTCCGGCCGGCCTGATCTTCCTTGCGTCGTTCCTGGTCGGGCCGTTCGATGCCGGCTGGACGAACTACGCGCCGCTGTCGGAGAAGACCACGATCGGCGACACGTTCTTCACGATCGGCGTGCAGTTCGCGGGGGCCTCATCGATCGCCACGGCGGTGAACTTCCTGGTCACCATCGTGACGATGCGGGCGCCGGGCATGAGCTTCTGGCGGATGCCGCTCCTGGTCTGGGCGAACCTGGCGACGTCCTCGCTGGTCGTGCTGGGCACGCCCTTCATCGCCGGCTCCCAGTTCATGGTGCTCTACGACCGGATCATGCACACCCACTTCTTCGATCCGTCCGCGGGCGGCAACGTCGTGCTCTACCAGCACATATTCTGGTTCTACTCGCACCCGGCCGTCTACATCATGATCCTGCCCGGCTTCGGGATCATCAGCGAGGTGATCGCGGTGATGAGCCGCAAGCCGGTCTTCGGCTACCGGCTGATGGCGCTGTCGCTGCTCGCGATCCTCGTGCTCGGCTTCTCGGTCTGGGCGCACCACATGTTCGTCGCCGGCATGGCGCCGTGGCTGCGAATCCCGATGATGGCGACCACGATGCTGATCGCGGTTCCCACCGGAATCAAGGTGTTCTCATGGGTGGCGACGCTGTGGGACGGGGTGATCCACCTGACCACCGCGATGCTGTTCGCGCTCGGCTTCATCTTCACGTTCGTGATCGGCGGCCTGTCCGGCATATTCCTCGCGGTGATCCCGGTCGACATCAACGTGTCGGACACCTATTTCGTGGTGGCGCACATCCACTACGTGCTGTTCGGCGGCTCGGTGTTCACGATCTACGCGGGCATCTATCACTGGTTCCCGAAGATGACCGGGCGGATGTACGACGAGCGGCTCGGCCGGCTGCACTTCTGGCTGACGTTCATCGCGTTCAACGCGACGTTCATGCCGATGCACTGGCTGGGGCTGCAGGGCATGCCGCGCCGCGTCGCCGACTACGACCCGCGGTTCGGCGACCTCAACTTCATCATCTCCATCTTCGCGTTCATCCTGGGCGCCTCGACGCTGGTGTTCCTCTACAACATCATCCACAGCTGGGCGCGGGGGCCGATCGCCCCGGCGAACCCGTGGCGCGCGCTGTCGCTCGAGTGGCAGGTCAGCTCGCCGCCGCCGATCTTCAACTTCGACGAGCCGCCGCAGGTCGTCGGCGGGCCGTACGAGTTCGGCGTCCCCGGCGCGCGGCACGCGATCGTGACGGTGCACGAGCCGGAGCCGGCGTTCGCAGGCACCGCGACGGCGACGGCAACCGCCGCTGCGCCGGCCGCTTCCACGGCCGGCCGTGAGGCGCTGCTGACGTCGATGCGCCACATCCTCGTGGTGGCGAACCAGACGGTCGCCGGCGACGAGCTGATCGACGCGGTGCGGGCGAAGGCCGGCGGCGAGCCGGTGCGTGTGACGGTGATCTGCCCGCAGAACGATCCGGCCGGCGAGTGGGTCGTGGACGACCGTGAGGTGGCGCAGGCAACACGCGCCCGCCTGGATGCGACGCTCGACCGGCTGCGGGCCGCGGGCATCGAGGCCACCGGCCAGGTGGTCGACCGCGATCCCTACACGGCGGTGATGGACGAGGTCGAGTCGGACCGGCCGTCCGAGATCATCATCTCGACGCTCCCGCAGACGCGGTCGGGCTGGCTGCGACGCGACCTGGTGGAGCGCGTGCGGCACGACGCGAAGATCCCGGTCGAGCACGTGGTGGTCGACGTCAAGGCGAAGCCGGCGGGTGGCGCGTGACCTCGATCGCTGCCACGCACGGTGCGACGCCGCGTGATGATGGCGGGCATGTCGTCTCCGCCTACCACGAGAGCCTGCTGCGCTCCCCGGTGTTCCTCGGCATGGTCATGTTCATCGGGTCGGAGATCATGCTGTTCGGCTCGTTCTTCACGGCCTTCTTCTACGTCAGGTTCAGCCACACGCAGTACCCGTTCGGCGGTTTCGAGATCCCGAAGGCGAGCACCGGCATCAACACCGCCATCCTGGTGGGGTCGTCGTTCACGATGCACTGGGCGCTGGTGTCGTGCAGGCGGAACAAGCGCCTCGGTCTGGTGTTCGGCCTCGGGCTGACCCTGTTGATGGGACTGACGTTCCTTGCACTGCAGATGCGGGAGTACCACGACCTCGGGTTCGTGCCCTCAGACGGCGCGTTCCCGACCACGTTCTTCGCACTGACCGGGCTGCACGGTATGCATGTTCTCGTGGGAGCCACATTGCTGGCGATCGCCTTCAACCGATCGATCCGTGGCCACTACTCGCCGGACGCACACCTCGGCCTCGAGGTGACCGGCCTTTACTGGCACTTCGTCGACGTCGTGTGGATCTTCCTCTACACCGTCGTCTACCTCCTCTGACCGGCCACGCGCCGGCGACGACGCGCTCAAGCACCCGGCTCGCCGTGCCGATCTGGGGCTGGGATGGTCGAATCGGACTCATTGATCTCGCGGCTGATGCCCGGGCTGCTGGTGGCCGTCGCCGTGTTCGCCGCATGGTGGCTCTTCATCAAGCCCCATCATCACGCCGCCGTTCCGCAGCAGGGGCCGGGCGTGCTCGATACGCCCTCGAGCGCGAAGCCCTACCTGCTGCAGCCGTCGCAGGTGGGCCCGGAGTACGACCAGCTCGCCGAAGAAACCAGGGCCACCACCAGCTCCGAGATCCGCACGGGCGAGACGCAGGCCGGCCTGGCGCTGATCGGCTCGTCCTGGAAGGGCGGCGCGCGTGCGGGCTGGTATCAGGTGCACGGATCGATCACGGTCGACAGCCGCGCCGAGGTGTTCACGATTGACGCGCTGACCCCTGTCTCGGACACCATCCGCCGCCAGATGATGCGGCTGTATCACGGCCACCCGGCGACGCCGCCCGGGCAGGTGCCCGGCACGAACGGCTGGTTCATCTCCGGGACGACGGTGTCACCCATCATCTCGCCGTTCAACCCGCACCGGCAGGTGGCGGTGTACGGCTGGCAGGAGGGCGACGTCCTCGCGGTCGTCGTCGTCACGGGACTCCGCCGCGACGACGTGCCCAGCGCCGCGATCAAGCTGGCGCAGGCGCAGGACTCGAACATCCGCTTCGTCAACGCCGGCTGACGGCTCCGTCACGACGGCCGTTGCCACAGAAACGGCAACGTTCCTCACGCGAGACGCACGGTTTCCACCCGGCCCCACCACCGCAGCCGCCCGGCTGCCGTGACGCCTTGCCCGGAGCAGCCTGCCGCGTGCAACGACATCGTCCCAACCCCGCCCGAAACCGCCTCGATCCGCGCGCCCCGGCCCGGACGGGGTCTGAGCCCAATAATTGGGGTGGGGCGTGACGGAACGCGCGCGGGGGCTGTTACGACTCGCTGGTGCCGGACTGTGCGCGCGTCGCGTCCGCCAGCTCGGTCACCAACGCCGCCCATTGCCGGTTGCGCACGTCCACCCGCACCCGGTGCCTGCCGTCCGACGGCGGAAACGCGCCGAGCAGCGTCCGCGCGCGCTCTGACAGCCCGTCGAGCCCGGCCGGCACGTCGAGGGTGACCGCGAGGTAGCCCTCGCGTCGCTCCACCTCCGCGCCGGGCAGCCCCTGGCACGCCCGCTCGACCTCGGCCAGGAAGGCCGGCTCGCTCAGTCGTCGGGGAGGTTGCGGTACTCGTCCATCGCGTCCGAGATCCACAGCCACAGGCCGATGACGAGGGTGGTCACGCCGATCGAGATCAGCGCCATGCGCCAGAGCCTGGAGTCGGGTACCAGCCCCGCCAGCATCAGCGCGATGCCGAGCGACGTGATGATCGGCTGTGCCGAGGGCTGCGGCAGGTGGTACGGATTGTGCTCGGACTCAGACATTGACGACGAGCAGGCCGATGATGAGGGTGGCGATGAACAGCCCGGCCACGAAGATGGCGAGCATCAGGCCGAGCTTGATGTTGGCGGTGGCGGTTTTCTTGTCGAGCATTGGCTGGGAATCTCCTAGAACGTGACCCGGTCGACCCCGATGGCGGCGAACATCAGGGCCAGATAGGCGAGTGAGTAGAGGAACACCGCCCGCGCGTTTGTGCGGCTGGTGTCCCGGACGAGGCGGACGGCCAGCAGGACGAACCAGGCGCCGAGCGCGACCGCCGAGACCACGTACACGGTGCCGAAGGTCTGGGACAGGAACGGCAGCAGCGACAGCCCGACCAGCAGCACGGTGTAGAGCAGGATCTGCCGGGCCGTCTCGTCGTTCCCCCGCACCACTGGGAGCATCGGCACGCCCGCCGCCTCATAGTCGTCCTTGGTCAGGATCGCGAGCGCCCAGAAGTGGGGAGGCGTCCAGTAGAACACCAGCGCGAACATGAACACCGCCGCCAGACCGACCTGGCCGGTCACCGCCGCCCACCCGACCAGAGGTGGCACCGCCCCCGCCGCCCCGCCGATGACGATGTTCTGTACCGTCCGGCGCTTCAGCCACCACGTGTAGACGATGACATAGAAGAGCGCCCCCGCGAGCGCGAGCGCGGCCGTCAGGGCGTTCACGTAGAGCAGCAACACCGCGACCGACGCGGCGATCAGGCCGATGCCGAACCCCGCTGCCGCCTCGGGCGACACCCGCCCCGCTGCCACCGGCCGCGCCGCCGTGCGGCGCATCCGCGCGTCGATGTCGCGGTCGAGCACGTGGTTCAGGGCGCTGGCCCCGCCGGACGAGAGCGCCAGGCCGAACATCGTGGCCAGCGCCAGATCCATCCGTGGCACGCCGTCGGTGGCGAACGCCATCGCCCCGTAGGCGGTGATCAGGATCAGCAACATGATCCGCGGCTTCGTCAGGGTGACGTAGTCGGCGACAGCCGTCCGCACCGAGGGGCGCAGCTGCTCCGGAGCTGTTGCCATCGACATGCGCTAGTCCCCCGAGACCGCCAGGATGGCCGCGTCGCTCCGCAGGTCGGCCAGCGGCCGCTCACTGCGCACGGGCGGCAGGTCGTCGAAGTTGTGAGCCGGCGGCGGCGAGGTCGTGTACCACTCGAGGGTGTTCGCCTGCCAGGGGTCGTTCCCGGCGATGCGGCCCGACCGCAGCGAGCGCAGGCAGTTCGCGGCGACCATCAGCACGCCGACCGAGAGCACGACCGAGCCGAGCGTGGCGATCTGGTTCATCAGCTCCCAGCCGGGATGCTGCTGGTAGGTGGCGATCCGCCGGGGCATGCCGGACAGGCCGAGCGCATGCATCGGGAAGAACGTCATGTTGAACCCGACGAAGAGCACCCAGAAGCTCCAGATGGCGAGGCTGCGGTCGAGCATGCGCCCGGTCATCTTCGGATACCAGTAGTGCAGCCCGCCGAGCACGGCGAACACCGGCACCGACCCCATCACGTAGTGGAAGTGGGCCACCACGAAGTAGCTGTCGGTCACCTGCAGATCGATCGGGTACACGGCCAGGAAGATGCCCGAAAGCCCGCCGACCATGAACAGCAGGATGAACCCGACCGCGAACAGCATCGGCGGTTCGTAGCGGATGCGGCCCATCCACATGGTGCCGATCCAGTTGAAGATCTTGATACCTGTCGGAACCGCGATCGCGATCGAGGCCAGCGCGAACCACGCGTCCACCGGTGCCGACAGCCCCGTCGCGAACATGTGGTGACCCCACACGACGAAGCCGAGGAATGCGATCGCGGCGATCGCGTAGACCAGCGCCCGGTACCCGAAGATCGGCTTGCGCGAGAACACCGGGACGATCTCCGAGATCATGCCGAACCCGGGCAGGGCGACGACGTACACCTCGGGATGCCCGAAGAACCAGAACAGGTGCTGGTAGAGGATGGGGCTGCCCGACGCCGTGAAGAAGTTCGTCCCGTAGTTGCGGTCGAGCAGGAGCATCGTCAGCGCGCCCGAGAGCACCGGCAGGGCCCCGAGGATCATGATCGAGTAGAACTCGATGCACCACGTGAACAGCGGCATCCGCGTCAGCCGCATCCCCGGCGCCCGCATGTTGTGGATCGTGCAGATGAAGTTGATCGCGCCGAGGATCGACGAGATCGAGAGGATGTGCAGGCCGACGATCCAGAAGTCGATGCCGTGGCCGGGGGACTGCACGGACAGCGGCGGGTACCCCGTCCAGCCGGTGTCGGGGCCGCCGCCGAACAGGAAGCTCGAGTACATCGTCACCCCGCCGAACAGCAGCAGCCACAGCGACGCCGCGTTCAGCTTTGGGAACGCCATGTCACGTGCGCCGATCTGAAGCGGCACGATGTAGTTGCCGAACGCGGCCATGACCGGAACGACGAACAGGAACACCATCGTCGTCCCGTGCATCGTGAAGATCTGGTCGTAGCGGTCGGGCGAGACCACGGCGCTGTTCGAGCTCTCCAGCTGCAGCCGTATGACCAGCGCCATCAACCCCCCGGTCAGGAAGAAGAACAACGTGATCAGCAGGTAGAGGATGCCGATCCGCTTGTGGTCGACCGTCGTGAACCACGAGCGGAAGCCGGTGCGCGTGGCCGGCACGTCGCCTGCGGGCGTGATCGCCGCCGTCGCCATCTAGGAGATCGCCTTCTGTGCCATGTAGCTGCTGAACTCCTCCTTGGAGAGCACCCGCACCGAGATCGTCATGGTGGCGTGGCCGGAACCGCAGAACTCGGCGCACTGGCCCAGGTACTTGCCCTCGGTACGGGCCTCGAACCAGGTGTGGGTGGTCTTGTTCGGGAACACGTCCTGCTTCTGCCCGAGCGGCTCCACCCAGAAGTCATGGATGACGTCCTTCGAGCGCATGTTCAGGTGGATCGGGGTGTCGACGGGAACCACGAGCGTGTTGGTGCCTGCCGGGTGCTTGCCGTCGGGATACGTGAACGTCCAGCCGTACTGCTGGGCCAGCACGTTCACCTCCATCGCCCCATTCGGCACGTCCTCGACGTCGGGCAGCTTGTAGAAGGTGAACGCGGACAGGCCGACCAGGATCAGCACCGGGACCACGGTCCACCCGATCTCGAGCTGCTTCGAGCCGCGAACCTGCGGGGGATCGGGGTAGGTGCGTCCCGGCCGCTCCCGGAAGCGGATGGCCGAGTACACCAGCCAGCCGCCGACCAGCACGAAGATCGTGACGGTCACCCCGAGCACCGCGCGATAGATGCTGTCGATTGCCTGGCTGTTCGGCGACTGCGGCTGGTTCAGCGTGGCGGTGCCGGCCAGTGCGGGGCCGGCTGTTGCGAGGGTCGCCAGGACCCAGAGCGGGGCGGCGGCGAGGAACCAGCGTCGTCGGTGCGATCGGGTCACAGGCGCACGGATTCTACAAGCGCGGCGCCCGTGAGCGGCATCACCCGCCGTCGGGGGTCGCCGGGGGCGGATTGTCGGGCTCGGGGCGCTTCCGCGGCCTAGGTTCCGGCTTTGGCTCGGGATTGGCGGCACCCTCGGTGAACGCTGCGCCGAGGCCGGCGATGGCGCCCATCGCATTCGACGCGCCGGTCGGCAGCAGGAGCAGCTTGTTGGCGTCGCCGGCGGCCACCGCGGGCAGCGCCTCGAGGTACTTGTAGCCGAGCATGTCGCTTGGGTCGGTGCCCGATTCCCGCACCATGTCGAACACCTTGGTGAGGGCCTCCGCCTCGCCCTCGGCCCGCAGCGCCCGCGCCTTCTTCTCACCCTCCGCGCGCAGGATGTTCGCCTGCTGGTCGGCCTCCGCGTTCAGGATCTGGGCCTGCCGGAGGCCCTCGGCGCGCAGGATCGCCGACTGCTTGTCGCCCTCGGCCTGCAGGATGGTCGCCCGCTTCGCGCGGTCGGCGCGCATCTGCTGCTCCATGGCCTCCTGGATCGTGCGCGGCGGGTCGATGCTCTTCAGCTCGACGCGGGTGACGCGGACGCCCCATTTCTCCGTTGCCTCGTCGAGCACGGTGCGGAGCTGGGTGTTGATCGAGTCGCGGCTTGTGAGCGTCTCCTCGAGGGTCATGGCACCGACCACGTTGCGTAGCGTGGTGATCGCCAGCTGCTCCATCGCGACGAGCACGTTCGCCACCTCGTAGGTGGCCCGGAAGGGATCGGTCACCTGGTAGTAGACGACGGTGTCGATCCCGATCGTCACGTTGTCCTGCGTGATGACGGGCTGCGGCGCGAACGGCTGCACCGTCTCGCGCATGTCGACGACCGCCGACATCCGGTCGAGCATCGGCACGATCAGGTGCAGTCCGGGGGCGAGCGTCGCCCGGTACTTGCCCCATCGCTCCACGATGCCGACGCGCGCCTGGCGCACGATCCGCACCGACGACGCGACCACGACGATCGCGAACAGGGCCAGCACGATTGCCACGATCAGAGTAGCCATTACGTCTCCTTCGGAATCTCTGTTCGGTCGGACGGCGCAGGCATCACCAGCGCCGTCACACCCTTGATCTCGACCACTTCCACTCGTGCGCCCTCGTCGATCGGCTCGTGCTCGAAGTAGCTGCGGGCGGTCCATGTCTCCCCGCCGATCTTGACCAGCCCCGGCTCGAGCTCGCTGATCGGCCGCGTCACCACGCCGATGCGGCCGCGCATCGCGTCGACACCCGTCGGTACGGCAGGCGCGTCGCTGCGGGTCATGCGCAGCAGCGCCGGGCGGGTGAGGACGAGACCGCCCACCGACAGCGCCGCAAAAGCCAGGATCTGCCCTGCGGCGGGAACGCCGATCACCGCCAGGACCGCGGCGATTGCGGCGGCGATGCCGAAATAGATGGTGAAGAACGCCGTTGTGGTGGCTTCGATCGCCAGCATCGTCACGGCGACGATCACCCACAGCGCCCAACCTGGCAGGTCCATGTATGCGTAATCGTAGGCGGTGCGCGGCTTTCCTGCCTGCTCCCGCGCTACCGTCACCCCTCGATGACAACCGTTGAGGAGATCACGGACGCGGCCGGAGTCGCGTCGCTGCTCGCGGACGTCCGCCGCGAGGGCCGCTGTGCACTCGACACCGAGTTCGTCTGGGAGCGCACCTACGCGCCCGTTCTGTGCCTCGTCCAGATCGCCACGGCCGATCGCCTGGCCGTCATCGACCCGCTGCGCGGCGCGCCGCTGGAGCCGGTCGCGCAGCTCGTCGCCGACCCCGCGGTGGTGAAGGCCATGCACGCGCCGGGCGCCGACCTGACCGGGTTCGCGCTGCACTTCGGAACGGGTGCGGCCGCCGTCTACGACGCGCAGCTCGCCGCCGGGTTCGCGGGACTGGGCGGCTCGCTGTCGCTCGAGCGGATGCTCGAGCAGTCGGTCGGCGTCAAGCTGAAGCACCACGAGGGCTTCACCGACTGGTCGAAGCGGCCGCTGACGCCGGCCCAGGTCGCCTACGCGGCGGATGACGTCCGCCACCTGCTGGCGGCGATGGACGCGCTGCGCGCCTCGCTGCAGCGGCTCGGCCGCGACGGCTGGGCCGACGAGGAGATGGAACGCCGCTATGGCCCGGGCGCCTCGCTCATCCAGGATCCGGATCAGGCCTGGCGGCGCGTGTCGGGCCGGGGCAAGCTTCGCGGCGAGCAGCTGACCGCCCTGGTCGCCGTCGCCGCATGGCGGGAGCGCGAGGCGCGTCGCCGCGACATCCCCACCAGCTGGCTCGTGCGCGACCCCACCCTGATCGAGCTCGCGCGCCGGCGCCCGCGAACGGCCGAGGACGCGGCCGGCGTCCGCGGGCTGCAGCTCAAGCGCGGCCCGCAGATGGACGGGCTGCTGCAGACGCTGGCGTCGACGGACGGGCCACCGCCGGAGCGCGCTGCTGAGATCCCGTCCGAGATCCGCACCAGGATCCGCGTGGTGCTGCCGCTCGCAAGCTCGGTGCTCCAGGCCGCATGCGCCCGCGCCGGGATCGCCTCCGAGCTGGTCGCCACACGGGACGATCTCGAGTCGCTGATCCGCGTGGTCGCGGAGGGCGGGGAGGATCATCCGCTGCTGCAGGGCTGGCGGCGCGAGCTGGCGGGAGAGGAGCTGCTGCGCCTGCTCCGGGGCGAGGTGGCGATCCGGGTGGTGCCGGGACCGCCGCACATCGCCGAGCGTGCAGTCTGACTCGAGGAGGATCCGGCCGGCGATCGCGCTGTTCTTGGGCGCGTCGTCGATGTTCGCGAACATGTACGCGACGCAGGCGATCCTGCCGCAGATCGAGGACGGCCTGGGGGTCTCGCCGGCAGTCGCCGGCCTGTCGATCACGGTGGTGGTCGCGGGCGTCGCGGTCGGCGGCTGGCTGCACGGGCCGCTCTCCGACCGCGTCGGCCGTGCCCGGGTGATGACCGCGTCGGCCGCGCTGCTCGTCGTGCCGACGGCCCTGCTCGGCCTCTCGCCGAACATCGAGGTGCTGCTCGCCCTGCGAACGCTCCAGGGACTGCTGATGCCGGGTCTGCTGGTGGTCGCCGTCCCCTACGTGGCGGACCGGTTCCGCGGCCGGACGGCAGGCGCCGCCATGGGCGCCTACACCTCCTCGCTGGTGTTCGGCGGTTTCGTTGGGCGCGTCGGCACCGCCCTGCTCACCGACGTCTGGGGGTGGCGCGCGGCGCTGGCGGTGCTCGCCCTGCCGACGGCGCTCGGTGCGGTGACGATGTGGCGCTGGCTGCCGCGCGACCGCGCCGCCCACGCGGGGAGCCGGCTGCGCGGCGTCGTCGCCCAGCACCTCCGCAACCGCAGGCTGCTGGTCAACGCGCTCTGCGCCTCGAGCGTGTTCTTCGGGTTCGTCGGCGTCTTCACCTACGCGACCTACCGGCTGACCTCCCCCGAGATCGGCCTCGGGCTGGCCGGTGCGGGCCTGGTCTACGGGGTGTGGCTCGTGGGCATCGCCGTGCCCGCCGTCGGAGCATGGGCGCAGCGCACCGGGCCGCAGCGTCTGCTGCCCGTGCTCGTGGCCGGCGCGCTGGCCGGTGCGCTGCTGACGCTCGTCGACTCGCTCGCGGTCGTGATCGCCGGGCTGGCCCTGATGGCGCTCGCGATGTTCTCGACAGTGACGGTGTGCCAGCTGCTGATCCCGCGTCTGGTGGACCATCACCGCGGCACGGCCACCAGCCTGCATCTCACCCTCTACTACCTGGGCGGTGGGCTCGGCGCCTACCTGCCCGGCCTCTGGCTCGACAGCGGATGGGGCACGCTGGTCTCGGTCTGCTCGGCCAGCATCGCCTGCGGGCTTGCCGCGGCACTGGTCGTGCGCGTCCGGCTGTCGCCGGCCTGACGCGCGCCGCCTCGTCCGATCCGGGAGAATGCCCGCGATGACGGATCACGAGACGCGGCCGGAGCTGGAGAGGCTGTCGCCGGACGACCGCCGGCTCGTGGTCGCCCTGCGGGCGGGGGACGAGCGGGCGTTCGAGGAGCTGATCGACCGGTATCACCCGTCGCTGGTGCGGCTCGCGATGTCGTTCGTCCCGTCCCGCGCGGTGGCCGAGGACGTGGCGCAGGACGCATGGCTGGGCGTCCTGCGCGGCATCGACCGCTTCGAGGGCCGCTCCAGCCTGCGCACCTGGATCTACCGGATCCTCGTCAACACGGCGAAGACCCGCGGGCTGCGCGAGTCGCGCAGCGTGCCGTTCGCGTCCCTCGCAGCCAGCGGGGACGACGGGCCTGCCGTCGACCCCGCCCGGTTCCGGCCGCCCGATGATCCCGCGTTCCCGGGCGCGTGGGCCTTGCCTCCCCGCAGCTGGGACGACGTCCCCGACGCGCAGCTGCTCGGCCGTGAGACGCGCGAGGTGATCGACCGTGCCATCGACCGCCTGCCCGCGGCGCAGCGCCAGGTGATCCGGCTGCGCGATGTGGAGGGGTTCTCGGCGCGCGAGGTTTCCGAGCTGCTGGAACTGTCAGACGCGAACGAGCGGGTGCTGCTGCACCGCGCGCGATCGAAGGTGCGCCAGGCGCTCGAGGACTACCTGTCGGAGGATGCCGCATGACCCTTGTTGACCTCACCCCGCTGCCCTGCCAGGAGCTGGTGGAGCTGGTCACCGACTACGTCGAGGGTGCGCTGCCGCCGGCCGACCGCGAGCGGTTCGACCGGCATATCGCCGGCTGCGACGGCTGCACCACCTACCTCGAGCAGATGCGAACGACGATCAGGCTGACCGGCCGCCTGCGGCCCGAGGACATCTCCCCGGACGCACGGGCTGCGCTGCTTCGCAGCTTCCGCGGCTGGTCGGTCAGCGAGTGAGCTCGCCCACCCTGCGGCAGGCGTGCAGGGTGAAGTCCAGCCCGTAGGCGAGATCGTCGACGTGGATCCGCTCGTCGCGGTTGTGGATGCCCGCCGACAGCACCTCCGAGGGCGTCGTGCGCACCGGCCACAGCCCGTATGCGACCGTGCCGAACGTCTGGCGGATGAAGTGCGAGTCGGTGAACCCGGTCGAGATCATGGGCAGCAGCACAGCCCCCGGGTCGTTCTGGTCGAAGTACTCCTGGCAGATGCGGTAGAGGTCAGTGTCCACCGGCGCCATGGTGCCACCGACCGGCTCCTGCAGGAACTCGATCTCGTAGGGGATGTCCGTCCCCAGCGCGGCCCGCAGCTCACGCTCCAGCTGCTCGGGGCCGTCGCCGGGCAGCACCCGGCAGTCCAGCTCGACGCTGGCGCGGCCGGGCATGACGTTGCGGGCGCTGGAGCCGTAGAGCCGCGTCGGTGCGATCGTCACCCCAAACAGCGCCGGGATGACATCAGGGAAGCTCGAGTGCAGCGGCAGTGCGCGCTCGATGGCGCCGTCGAGGTCGTCGCCCACGTCCCCGACGAGCGTCTCGAGCATCGCCAGCGATTCCGGCAGCGCGCGCCGCTCCGGCCGGTAGGCGGCCAGCCGCTCGATCAGCGTCGCCAATCGCGGCACCGCGTTTGCGCCGGCGGTGGGGGTCGAGGCATGGCCGGCCTCCCCGAGCGCCGTCACCATTGCGGCCAGGCAGGCCTTCTCGCCGACGCAGACCGGGACCACGACCCGGCCGTCGGCCAGGACCGTGCGGTCGCCGCCGCCCTCGTTGAGCGCGTAGTCGGTCGCGAGGTCGGGGCGCTCCTCGACCAGCCAGATCATCCCCACCGGATGCGTGCCGTCCTCCTCGTCCGCCTCGGCGATGTAGATCAGGTCGCCGTTCGGTTGGAAGCCCTCGCGGGCGAGCGCGGCCATCGCCACGGCGCGCGTCGCGGTCTCGTTCTTCATGTCAACCGCGCCCCGGCCCCAGAGATAGCCGTCGTCGTCCACCTCGCCGCTGAACGGGGGCCGCTTCCAGTCCTGCGCGTCGGCCGGCACGACGTCCGTGTGTCCCATGATGGTCAGCGACGGGCCCGTGCCGTTGCCCGGGATGCGGGCGACGAGGTTGGCGCGGTCGGGGTCGCGGGCGACGAGCTCGCACTCGAGGCCGTTCGCCTCGAGGTAGGTCTTCAGCACCAGGGCCGCCGGGGTCTCGTTCCCGGGCGGGTTGGAGCTGTCGACGCGGATCAGATCTTGTGTGAGGCGGATCGCCTCCTCGTGCAGGCTGGTATCGATCATGGTGGCGGAGCCTACACTTCGCGCATGTTCCGGCAACGCGACATGCGGCTCGCGAGGTTTCTCTTCACCTGGCTGGTGAGCTCGATTGCGCTCGGTGTGGCGGGCTGGCTGGTCGGGCAGGTCTGGTTCACGAGCTACGCCGCGATCGCCGGCGCCGGCCTGATCTTCGCGCTCGTCAACACGTTCGTGAAGCCCGCGCTCGTGCTGCTCGGCCTGCCGTTCATCATCTTGACGCTCGGCATCGGCCTCTTTCTGATCAACATGTTCCTGGTCTGGCTGACCGCTGCGATCGTGCCTGGCTTCGAGGCGTCCGGCTTCTGGCAGATCGCCAAGGCGGCGATCGTCGTCTGGCTCGTCAACGTATTGCTGCAGGGGTTCTGGCCCGAGCGGTCGCGCTGGGGAAAGACGACGGTCTTCTACTCCAGGATCGGCTAGGCCGGGGCGCCGGACATCACGAGATCGCGCTCGGGCGTGATGCCCCAGCGCACCGCGGTGGCCCTGAGCTCGTCGTCGAGCGGCCACGCGTCCGCCCGCGGCTCGCCCTCGTGTGCCGGCGAGCCGCCCTTCAGCGCCATGCAGCCGGTGTTGTCGCCGACGGCATCGATGGCGGACAGCTCATCCGCGCTGAGCGGCGAGGCGGCCGGCACTGCGGCCAGCTCGGCGCGCTTCTCCTCGATCGGCCGGGCGTCCGGACCAGCCTCCTGGATCAGCGTCGGCGCGACGCATGCGACGGCCGGCTGGGCCAGCGTCCAGGCGGCGGCGAGCTGGAGAGGAGTCAGGCCGTGCCGATCGCCGATCGGCCGGATGCCTTCCAGCTTGGCGCGGGCCTCTGCCACCCAGCCCGCCGGCCGGAACCGGCGGTGATCCTGCTCGGGAAACTGCGCCTCGTCCACGACGTCGTCCCAGAAGATGCCGCCGTAGTCGACTACCCGGGCGATGACGCGCACGCCGGCACGCAGGCAGGCGGGCAGCGCAAGCCGTCCCGGCCAGGGCTCGAACGGGTTCAGAATCAGCATCGCCCAGTCCATACGGTCGCCGAACCGCTCGAGGCAGGAGATGATGTCGAGCGTGAAGCCGTTGGCGGGGCCGGGGGCGACGCCGATCGCGTCGGCCAGGCCGGACTCCCGCAGGGCGGTCATGCCGTCCCAGACCTGCTCCGAGGAGTACCCGGTGTGGTCGGGATTGTGGAGCAGGAGCACATCGAATCGATCCGTCCCGCAGCGTTCCAGGCTCGCCTCGGTTGCGCGGCGCAGGTAGCCGGCGTAGTCCTCAGGCCCCCGTAGTGCGGGATCCGTGAAGCGTGGATATCCCTTGGCGCCGGCGCGCTCGCCGGTCGTGAAATCGTGGCCGACCATGCCGACCAGGCGATACGAGCCCCGGTCGATGCCGTCGAGTGCGGCTCCCACGTCGCGGTCGGCCGCACCGGTGCCGTAGACGTCCGCGGTGAGGACGGTCGTGATGCCGTCTCCGGGCCGCAGCAGATGTGCCAACCGGTCGTGTCCGACGGGCACGCCGAAGCGCATGTGCTCGCCGCCGCTCCAGGATCCCACCGCCGTGTGGCCGAGCGAGGTCATGGAGTCAGACTAGATGATCGATCGATATCTCCGTGATGTCCAAGGCGCAAGGCAAAGCCTTGCACCGGTCACGAGCGATCTGCGATTCACGCAGATCGAGAGTGCGGTTCGCAGCCCTAGCCACCCGGCGGTCGCGAACCCCCAACCGTCCGCAGCGGCCAGGCTCGCGAGAGATATCGATCAATCATCTCGCTAGGCTAGGTGGCGAATGCCCTCGTAGCTCAGGGGATAGAGCGCGGCTCTCCTAAGGCCGGCGTCGCAGGTTCGAATCCTGCCGAGGGCATGAGGCGTTCCAACCGGCCGGTGGTAGGGTCGGCGGATGCTGTGGCCCCGCTACCTGCTTGCCATCGCCGTGGGGCTCGCCGTTGGCGTTGCGGTCGGGTGGTACTCCGACCGGGCCACCCACGGCGCCCGGGAAGCGGTCAGGCACCACCATCGCCGTGGGCACGTCGTCAAGGTGGCCACGCCGGCTCCGCCTGCAGGCGGCGGCAAGAGCCGTCCGGCGCCCGCCCCGCAGGCTCCGACGCGTCCGCCCACGATCCGGGAGCTGCAGCAGCAGCTGCTGGACTGCGTCTTCGAACACTCCTCGTCGGCGGCCCAGACCGCCTGCCTGCAGGCTCTGCTTCAGCGCGAGCTGGAGCTTGGCGGGCAGGAGTTCGGGCCTCCGCCTGACGGCGGCATGCCGGCGCTGCCGTTCTCCTCGCTCTCCCAGGACTGACCCCGCTCCCACGCCTGTCGGAGCTCCGACAACATGTTTGTCCGGTTAATCCCCTGTGAAGAAGAGGATTTCACTAAAGTATTCCGAAAAACGGACGATATACTGCAATCATGATCAACATTCTCCCTATATATCAGGCTTCCAAGCCGTCAAAGCCCCGCCGCGAGAGCGAGCGGGAGTACCTGATCCGGATGGCGCAGCTGCGCCAGCTGGAGGAGCGCCGCGCCAACCGGCGCAGCGTTCTGCGCCGCATCCGCGACCGCGCCGCCTAAGACCTAGGCGGCCGGTCGCCGGTCGGCGCCGGCCGGCTCCAGCGGCAGCGTGAACCAGGCGCGGGTGCCCTTTCCGGGCTGGCTGGTGATTCCGAAGGTGCCGCCGGCAGCGTGCAGACGGTCGCGGGTCGACTCCAGGCCGAGGTGGTGCCCACGCGCTGCAAGCGCCAGCTGCTCCTCCTCGAAGCCGCAGCCGTCGTCCATGACCTCGCCCTCGAGCAGGCCGTCGCTGGCTTTGACCAGCACGTCAACGCGAGAGGCATCCGCATGCTTGCTGGCGTTTGCCAGCAGCTCCTTGATCGTCCGGTAGGCGAGCTGCGCTATCGGGCCCGGCAGCACATCCGCATGGACCGCAAGCTGAACGTCGAAGGCCGCGTCCGCCGACACCTGGTCGGCGAGAACCTTGAGCGAGGGCTTCAGCCCGCGCTCGTCGAGCTTCGCCGGGTACAGCTCGAAGGTGAGCCGGCGCGTCCGCTCGAGGGCCTGCCCCAGCATTTCGCGGGTGCGCTGCACCGAGTCTCCCGTCGCTGACCCTTCGGCCTGCAGCCGCCGACCGAGATCGTCCAGCTGGAGCACGGTTGCGGTCAGCACCTGGATCGTGTCGTCATGCAGTTCGCCGGCGATCCTGGCTCGCTCCTGCTCGGCTGCCTGCTCCATCTGCTGGTTCAAGAGCTGGGTGCGGCGAAGTGCCGTTCGCAGGTACAGCGCCGTTCCGTGCACCACCACGCCCATGACGAGCAGCACGACCGCGAACATCAGCACGGCCGCCAGCGCCACCCCCCTGGGATACAGGTGGAACTGGACGACCGCCGCCGCGCAGGCGTAGAGCACCGCGCTCGCGATCACCAGCCACGAGTCGAAGACGACGCAGATCAGGGCGAAGACCCCAAGGGCGTTGAGGGCGAAGACGCCGGCGTGGCTTGGCCCCGCGCTGATCTGCGAGATCACGTTCGCGATGATCAGCACGAGGATCACAGCCGCCCATTCAACGCGGGTAGGGGCCCGGCGAAGCACCAGCCAAAGGACGATCAACACCGTCGCCAGGATCCGGATACCTGTGACCGCAAGGCGGTTGTGTGACGAGAGAACCGCGGTGACGGCGATCGAGGCCGGCCCGATCACAAGCATGAAGAACAACGCGGCCCGGCGTCGTCCTTCCTCGCCTCCTTCGAACAGCGCCCGCAGCAAGCGTTCCAGAGGGAAGTGCGCGGGCGCCTCGATCGGGACCGCCACCTCGCCGTTTGTGCGCCCTGATGTGCCGCCCTCAGTCGTGGAGCCCAACGTCTTCATCCGCCGTTACTCGGTCGAGATGAAGACGCTCTTGAGCTCCGTGTTGTGCTCGAGCGCGTGCATCCCCAGCTCCTTGCCGACGCCGGACTGCTTGTAGCCGCCGAACGGCGCCTGCACGAACACGCTCGAGTTCGTGTTCACGCCGAGCACGCCGGTGCGGATGCCGCGCGCCACCCGCAGCTGGCGTGCGCCGTCCCGCGTCCACACGGACCCGGCCAGGCCGTACGGCGTGTCGTTTGCGATCGCGATCGCCTCGTCTTCGGTCTCGAACGTGATCACCGAGACCACGGGGCCGAAGATCTCCTCGCGCGACACACGCATGTGATTGGTCGCGCCGTCGAGCACCGCCGGCCGCAGGAAGAATCCGCGCCCGAGCCCGCCGTCCGGGCGGTCGCCGCCTGTCACCAGCCGCGCGCCCTCGTCCACGCCGGCGCGGATGTAGCCCTCGACCGTCTCCCGCTGGCCGGCCGAGATCATCGGGCCGACCTGGGTATCCGGATCCTCCGGCATCCCCACACGGATCGCCTCGGTGGCGGCGACGTAGTGCTCGAGCAGCTCGTCCTTTGCGGAGCGCTCGACGATCAGCCGCGACCGCGCGCAGCAGTCCTGGCCGCAGTTCTCGAAGACGCCGAACGGCGCGAGCCGCCCCGCCTTCTCGAGGTCGGCGTCGGCGAACACCACGCAGGCGGACTTGCCGCCCAGCTCGAGCGTCACCCGCTTGATCGTGTCCGCCGCCTTGCGGGCGATCGACGCCCCGACCTCCGTCGACCCGGTGAACCCGATCTTGCCCACCGCGGGATGGGTTACCAGCGCGTCGCCCACGGTCGACCCCGGGCCGGGCACCACGTTCAGCGTGCCGGGAGGCATGCCCGCCGCGACCGCGAGCTCGGCGTAGCGAAGCACGGAGAGCGGCGTCAGGCTCGCCGGTTTCAGCACGACCGTGTTACCGGCCGCCAGGGCGGGCGCCGCCTTCCAGTTGGCGATGTTCAGGGGGAAGTTCCAGGGCGTGATCAGGCCGACCACGCCGATCGGCTCACGGAAGGTGAGCACGATGCCGTCCCGCTCGACCGGGATCGTGTTGCCGAAGAACTTGTCGACGGCCCCGGCGTAGTAGCGGATCACGTCGACGATCATCGAGAGCTGCCCCCGCGCGTCCGAGATCGGCATGCCGACGTTGCGCGACTCGATCTGCGCCAGCTCCTCGGCATGCTCCTCGACCAGCGCAGCGAACCGGTGCATCACCCGCCCACGGGTCACCGGCGACAGCGTGCCCCAGCGTTCGTAGGCGCCCGTGGCGGCCGACACCGCGCGCTCCACGTCCTGCGGGCCGGCCTCGGCAACCGTGGCGAGCGTCTCGGCGGTCGCGGGATTGAGCACGTCGAATGTGGCGCCCTCGGCCGAGGCAACGCGCTCACCGCCGATCAGGAGGCCCTCGGCCGCCGCCGTGCTCATGCGCAGATCCTACATCCGCTCGAAACCGCGGAACTTCTCCCAGTCGGTGACGGCCGCGTCGAACGCCTGCTGCTCGGTGCGCGCGTAATGGAGGTAGTGCGCGACCACCTCCTCGCCGAACGCCTCGCGTGCGAGCGCCGATCCCTCGAGCTCGGTGATTGCGTCCCGCAGGCAGCTCGGGATCCGCGGCCGGTCGGCCGGCGCCGTGTACGCGTTGCCGTGGTACGGCTCTTCGAGCTCCAGCCCCTCGTCGATCCCTCGCAGGCCGGCCGCGATGATGGCTGCGAATGCGAGGTAGGGGTTGCAGTCCGCCCCGGGCATCCGGTTCTCGAGCCGCAGACCGTTGCCATGGCCGACGACTCGGAACGCGCACGTGCGGTTGTCGGTGTCCCAGACGAGCGTGGTGGGTGCGAAGGAGCCGGTGGCGAAGCGCTTGTACGAGTTGATGTTGGGCGCGTAGAAGTAGGTGAGCTCG
>DATAHR010000145.1:0-27703 GCA_036263035.1 Gaiellales bacterium
GACGTGGGGCAGCAGATACTCCCCGCCGGGGAGGACCGCCTCGCACTCCTCGCGGCGAAGCGTGCACACGGAGTAGACGAGCGCCCCGCCGGGGGCGAGCAGCGAGCGGGCGTGGTCCAGCATCGACCGCTGCAGGCCTGCGAGCTCGTCGGCCGCCTCCGGGCTGCGTCGCCACCGGGCGTCGGGGCGCCCGGCAAGCACGCCGAGGCCGCTGCACGGCGGGTCGAGCAGGATGCGGTCGAAGCCCTGCTCCGTGAACTCGAGCACGTCTGACTCCACCACTCGGGCGCAGGTTGCGCCGAACCGCTCCATGGTCGCCCGCAGCTCGCGTGCCCTGCCCGGGTGGCGCTCGACGCAGACCAGCTCGCCCCGATTCTCCATCAGCGCCGCCAGCTGCCCGGCCTTGCCGCCGGGCGCGGCGCAGAGGTCGGCCACCCGCATCCCCGGCTCCGGCGCGAGCAGGCGTGCGGGGCGCATGGACGATCGCGACTGCGGCCAGATCGCCCCCTCGGCAAAGGCCCTCGTTGCCGTGACGTCGGTGACCTCGTCCAGCACCAGCGCCTCGGGCAGGCCGTCGACGCCATGCGACGGAACGCCCAGCTCCACGGGCCCCGGCCGCAGCGTGTTGACCCGCACGGCGAGCTCAGGCGGGCGGTTCTGCGCCTCCCCGCACGCCTCGGCATCCCGCTCGCCGAGCAGCTCCACCCAGGCGTCCCACACCCAGTCCGGGTACGAGAGCCGAAGCGGCGGCTCCAGCCCGTCGACCCATTCGCGGCCGCCGTCGGCCAGGCGCCGGAGCACCGCATTCGCCAGGCCGGCCACGCGGCCGCCCGCCACCGCACGAGCCAGCTCGACCCCCTCGCTGACCGCGGCGCGGGCGGGCACGGCGTCGGAGAAGAGCACCTCATAGCCGCTGACCCGAAGCGCGTTTCGGAGCTCCGCCTGCAGCCGCATCGGCCTGCGCCCGGCGAGCTGCTCCATCGCGTGGTCGACCGTTCGCACCCGCTGCACGGCGCCGAACGCCAGACGCATCGCCTGCCGGCGCTCGCGTGGGTCGAGCCCAGCCGCGGCAGCGGCGAACGCGCGGTCGGCGTACGCCTCCTGCTCGAAGGTGCGCCGCGCAACCTCGTAGGCGACCCTCCGAGCCGGGGCGGGGCCGGTCATGCCGCCCGGGTGGGCGGCTCGCGCAGGCCGCGCAGGTACGCCGCGGCCTCCATCCGGCCCTTCCCGGCCGGCTGCAGCTCGAGGATCTGCAGGGCGCCGCGCCCGCAGCCGACGACGAGGCCGTCCGCGATATGTCCCTCTGGCGGGCCGTCCTCGAGCGGCCGGGCGCGCCAGACGAGGCAGGTGCGGTCACCCAGCTGCGCGCGTGCGCCGATCGCCGGTGAGAGCGCCCGCACCTGCCGGTCGAGCTCGACGGCCGGGCGCGACCACCGCAGCGGCCGGTCGTCGGCCGTGATCTTGTGGGCGTAGGTGACGCCCTCGCTGCTCTGCGGGCGCGGCTCCGGCCGGTCGAGCAGCGCCCGCTCCAGCAGCGGCACGCCCAGCTCGAGCGCACGGGCGCGCACGGCGCCGGCGTCGTCCTGCGGTCCGATCGTGATCCGCTCCTCGGCCAGGATCGGGCCGGCGTCGAGCTCGGCGCTCAGCTCGATGGCCGCCACGGCCGTCTCGGAGTCGCCGGCCATGATCGCCCGCTCGATGGGCGCCGCTCCGCGCCATCGCGGCAGGGCGGACGGGTGCAGGTTGACCAGCGGGTAGGCATGCAGCAGCGGCTCGCGGATCAGCTGCCCGAACGCGACCACGATGCCGGCATCCGCGTCCGGCGGGGCGGCGCTGGCGTCCTCGGCCTGGCGCAGCGGCAGGCCGAGCGATGTCGCCGCCTCGGCCACCGGCGGGGGCGACGGCGTGCGGCCGCGGCCGCTCGGCCGGTCCGGCTGGCTGACCACGGCGGTGATGTCCAGCCTGCCGCGCTCGACGAGGCTGCGCAGCACCTCGGCGCCGAAGGCGGAGGTGCCGAAGAACGCGACCTTCACCTCAGCCGGCGCGGAGCCGCAGCTCGCGAAGCGCCTCGCGCCGCGCCTGATCCTCCGCGCGGTCGAAGATGAGGACGCCGTCCAGGTGGTCGATCTCGTGCTGGATCACCCGCGCCTCGAAGCCCTCGGCGTCGAGCTCCACCTCGTCGCCCTTCTCGTCGCGCGCCGCGACCTTCACGCGCAGGTGTCGCGGAACGGCGACCTGCAGCTCGCCGCCGAGCAGCGACAGGCAGCCCTCGGTGCCGAGCTCGGTCTCGTCCGACCGCTCGACCAGCTCGGGATTGATCAACACGTGCGCCTGATCCTCGTCGCGGGCCCGGTACACGAGGATGCGGCGCAGGACGCCGATCTGCGGCGCGGCAAGGCCGACGCCGTGGGCGCGCTCCATGATGTCCACCATGCGCCCGGCCAGCTGCTGAACCTCGTCGTCGACCTCCGAGATCGGGGTCGCGCGGTTCCGCAGGGCGGGGTCCGGGAACTGGCGGACGAGCCGCAGCGCGTTCATGCGCCACTCGAGCCGCTCCTCGGGGGTCGGGCCCTCCTGCTCCTCGATCTGTTCCGCCTGCTCAGACATCGTCCGCCGATGTTACCGTCGCATAGCCGTCGCCGAGCGCAGCGAGGAAGGCGCCCTGCACGCTGGCCGCCGGGATCGTGCGGCCGCCGAATTCGAGATCGAGGGTGGCGCAGGCGTCGTGCACGACCGTGCAGCCGAACCCGAGGTCGGCGGCGGCGCGCACGGTGGCATCGACGCACATGCTCGTCATCATGCCCGCGACCACCACATCCGTCACACCGGCATCGCGGAGCCGCTGCTCCAGATCGGTCTCGCGAAAGCTGTTTGGGTGGTGCTTCTGCACGACCTGCTCGCCGTCGGCAGGTCGCACGTCATCGTGGATCTCGACGCCCGCGGTGCCCGGCTCGAAGAACTCGGCGCCGTCCCCTTGCCAGATGTGCTGCACGTGGAAGACCGGCTCGCCGCGGTCGCGGAAGCGCTCGAGCACCCGCGCGGCGCGTGCGGCCGCGTCCTTCGAGCCGACCAGCTCGTGCCGGCCGCCCGGAAAGTAGTCGTTCTGGATGTCGACGATCACCAACCCCCGTCCCATGGGGGAAGGTTAGTTGAACGACTGCGGATCGACGTCGACGACGGCGTTCGCACCGGCGCGGCGGAGATCGGCGGCCAGGTCGCGGAGCAGCCCCCGGAACACCGCGGCCGAGCGACGCGGGTCGGCGGTCTTGATCAGCAGGTGGCTGCGACTGCGGTCGCGCAGGCGAAACAGGGGTGCAGGCCCCAGCACGAGGTCGCTTCCGAGCACAGGGTCTGCCGTGTCGGCCAGCAGGGTGGTGATGCCGTCAGCCGTTGCCTGATCAGGCGCGGTCACCAGCACGCGCACGAGCCGGGCGAACGGCGGGTAGCCGAGCTCACTGCGGCGCTCCAGCTCGCCGGCGAGGAAGGCCTCGACGTCGTGCCGGGCGGCGAGCTCGACCACCCTCGACGACGGCTCCCACGCCTGGATCAGCACGCGGCCGCGTGGATCGCCGGGGCGTCCCGGGCGGCCCGCGAGCTGGGTGAGCAGCGCGAAGGTGCGCTCCTCGGCCCGGAAGTCGGGCATCGCCAGCCCGGTCTCCGCGTCCAGCACGGCCGCCAGGGTCACCCCCGGCACGTCGTGGCCCTTGGCGACCAGCTGCGTGCCCACGAGCACGGCGCGATCCGCCTCGCGGAAGCGGGCCAGCGTCGCCTCCGGCTCGCCGGCATGCGCAGCGACGTCGGCGTCGAGCCGGACGACCTCGAGCCGCGGGAACAGCTCGGCCAGCTCGTCCTCGACGGCCCGCGTGCCGGAGCCGATCCGGGTCAGGTCGACCGAGCCGCAGACCGGGCAGGCGCGCGGCGCGGGCTCGCGATGGCCGCAGTGATGGCAGACCAGCTGGGAGCGGCCGTGCAGCGACAACGACACGTCGCAGCGGGGACAGTGCCATGGATGCCCGCAGGTGCGGCAATGGATGGCGGCCGCCGAGCCGCGGCGGTTCTGCAGAAGGATCGCGCGGCCGCCCTCGTCCTCGATCCGGCCCAGCGCGTCACGCAGCGGGCGTGTGAGCGGGTAGCCGCCGTCACGGCGCAGGTCGACCACCTCCACGTCGGGCAGCGGCCCGCCGACGCGGGCCGGGAGCCCGATCCGCGTCGCGATCCCGTGCCAGGACTCCGGGCGGGGCGTCGCGCTGCCGTAGATCACGATCGCGTCCTCGAGCCGGGCGCGCTTGGCGGCGACACGCCGCGCGTCGTAGCGGGGATCGCTCTCGTGCTTGTAGGACGCGTCGTGCTCCTCGTCCACGACGATGATGCCGAGGTCCGGCACGGCGGCGAAGACGGCGGAGCGCGCGCCCACGACCACCCGGGCCTCACCCTCGGCGATGCGCGTGTGCTCCAGCCCACGCCGGGCGGGCGTGAGCGCGCTGTGGAGGATCGCCACCGTGTCGCCGAACCGAGCAACAAAGCGGGCGGCGGTCTGCGGCGTCAGGGCGATCTCGGGCACGAGCACGATCGCGCCGCGCCCGGCTCGCAGCCGCTCCTCGATGGCGCGGAGGTAGACCTCGGTCTTGCCCGAGCCGGTGACGCCATGCAGCAGCACCTCCCGGGCACCGGCGGCGACGGCGGCGTCGATCGCCGCGACGGCGTCACGCTGCGCCGGTGTGAGCTCCACGGTGCGGTCCGGCGCCGACGGCCGCTCGGGCGGCGCCAGCCGGCGCTTCGGAGGCGGCGGCGGGATGACGAGGGCAACGGCCCTGGCGACGGTGGAGGCGGTGCCCTCGGCAATCCACACGGCGAGGTCGTAGAGCGCCTCCGGCACCCGTCCGCTGACCGCGATCAGGGGCTTCAGCTCCTCACCGGGGTGCTCGGGCGCCTCGGCCAGGCCGTCGACGACGCCGGTCACCTCGCGGGCACCGAGCGGCACGCGCACCAGCGAGCCGCGGACGAGGTCGCCGGCCAGCTCCGCCGGCACCTCGTAATCGAACGGCCGGTCGACCGCGCGTGCGGTGACGAGCGGGTGGACGCGCGCGATCAGACCGAGGCGGGCGCTTCGAGCCCGCAGGCCTCGCGCAGCGCTGCGACCCGGTCGGCACGCTCCCAGGTGAAGGCGTCGTGCTCGCGCCCGAAGTGCCCGTAGGCCGCGGTGTCGCGGTAGATCGGGCGCAGGAGATCGAGATCGCGGATGATCGAGGCCGGCCGCAGGTCGAACACCTCGCCGACGGCGCGCTCGATGGCTGTGCGGTCAACGGTCTCGGTGCCGAACGTCTCGACCATCACGGAGACCGGATGCGCGACGCCGATTGCATATGCCACCTGCACCTCGGCCCGCGCGGCGAGGCCGGCGGAGACGATGTTCTTGGCGACCCAGCGCATGGCGTAGGCGGCCGAGCGGTCGACCTTCGACGGGTCCTTCCCGGAGAACGCGCCGCCGCCGTGGCGGGCAGCGCCCCCGTATGTGTCGACGATGATCTTGCGGCCGGTCAATCCCGTGTCGCCCATCGGGCCGCCGGTGACGAAGCGGCCGGTCGGGTTGACCAGCACGAACCCGGGCTCGGAGAAGCGCTCGCGGGCGCACAGCTCGTGCGGGATCACCGGTATCAGCACGTGCTCGATGATGTCCGCGCGGATGCGCTCCTCGTCATGGATGTCGGGGTGGTGCTGGGTCGAGACGAGCAGGCGCTCGATCGACTGGGGGACGAGGCGGCCGTCCTCCTCGCGGTAGCGGATCGTCACCTGCGCCTTGCCGTCGGGGCGCAGATAGGGAACCGTCTCGGCCTTGCGGGCGAATGCGAGCTTCGCGGCGATGCGGTGCGCGAGCTGGATGGCGAGCGGCATCTTCTCGGGCGTCTCGTCGCAGGCGTAGCCGAACATCATCCCCTGGTCGCCGGCGCCCTGCGCGTCGATGTCGCCCTCGGCGACGGCGTGCTGCAGCTCGTACGACGACTCGACGCCTCGGCGGATGTCGGGCGACTGCTCGTCGAGGGCGACGACCACGCCGCAGGTGGAGGCGTCGAAGCCGAGATCGGAGCTGGTGTAGCCGATGTCGCCGATGATCTCGCGGGCGATGCGCGGGATGTCGACGTAGGCGTCGCAGGTGATCTCGCCGGCGACGACGACGAGACCGGTGGTGCAGAGCACCTCGCAGGCGACGTGGCCGTTCGGATCGGCAGTGAGCACGGCGTCGAGCACGCCGTCGGAGATCTGGTCGGCGACCTTGTCCGGGTGCCCCTCGGTGACGGACTCCGAGGTGAAGAGGAACTCGTTCACGCGGCGGACTCTACCAACGAGGCATCCAGATCCTCACCAGCCGCACCGTCTCCCCGATCCGGTGTCACTCCTCGGTCGGTTCGCGGGCCATCAGCCGGCCGACCGCCTCGAGCGGGGTCGCCCTGCCGGCGGCCACCTCGCAGACCGCCTCGGTGATCGGCAACTCCAGGCCGCTGCCGCGGCCCAGTTCGCGCAGCACCGGTGCCGTGGTCAGCCCTTCCGCCACCTGCCCAATCTCGCGCTCGATCCACTCACCGGGCACGCCGCGCGCGAGCAGCTCCCCCGCTCGCCGGTTCCGCGAATGCTGCGAGGTGCAGGTCGCAACCAGGTCGCCCATCCCCGCCATCCCGGCAAACGTGCGTGGCTGCGCGCCGAAGGCCGCCCCCAGCCGGCTCATCTCGGCCATGCCGCGCGTGATGATGGCCGCCTTTGCGTTGTCGCCAAACCCGAGGCCGTCCGAGACGCCGGCCGCCAGGCCGATCACATTCTTCGCCGCAGCGCACAGCTCGACACCGACAACGTCTGCCGACGCGTAGACGCGGAGCCTCGAGGTGGAAAGGGCGGACTGAAGCTCATGCGCGAGGTCGATCGGCTCGCTGGCCACGACGGACGCCGTCGGATGGTCCCGCGCCACCTCCTCGGAGTGGTTCGGCCCGGACAGCACTGCCACCCGCTCGCTGCCCGCGACGTCCACCAGGATCTCGGACATGCGCCGGCGGGTCGCCGGGTCGAGCCCCTTCGTCAGCGAGAGCAGCGACGCACCGGCGGGCAGCCGCGCCGCGATCCGCTCCACCGTCTCCGCGAACGCGCGGCTCGGCACCGCCAGCGCGACCAGCTCGGCGCCCTCGAACCGCGCGGCGTCCAGCGCCTCCGCGTGCAGGGCCGCCGGCAACTCGATGTCGTAGAGGTAGCGCGGGTTGCGATGGCGCCGCTCGATCTCCTCCGCCTGCACCGCGTCCCGGCAGACCAGCGTCGCCTCGTGCCCGGCCAGCACCAGGTGCCGCGCGAATGCCGTGCCCCAGCTGCCGCCGCCGACGACCGCCGCCCTCATGACCGGCTCTGGAAGTCGATGATCACGGGAACCCCCTCGAGCGAGAAGCGCCGCCGGAACTGGTTCTCGACGAAGTACGCGTAGTCGCGGGTGACCAGCCTGCGGTCGTTGACCACGATCCGAAACCGCGGCGGCCGCGTGGCGTACTGCGTCGCGTACAGCAGGTTCAGGCGGCGGCGCCCGCTGCGGGGCGGCTCGCGCTGGGCAGTGATCTCCTCCACCGCCCGGTTCAGCGCGCCCGTCGTCACGCGCGAGGTGTACCGCCCGAACAGCTCCTCCACCGCATCCAGCAGCTTGTCGATGTTGCGCCCGGTCAGCGCGGACGTCGTGACGATCGACGGCCGCTGGCGCAGCTTCACGCCCATCCGCTCGCGGACGTCCTCCAGGTCGACGGTGGTGATGTCCCACTTCGACAGCACCACGAGCGTCGCACACCCGGCCTTTCGGGCCTCGTCTGCGACGGACAGGTCGCCCTCGACCAGCCCGTCCGACGCGTCCACCAGCACGAGCGCGATGTCGGCCCGCTCCACGGCCTGCAGCGCCCGCAGCTCGCTGTAGTACTCGATCCCCTGCCGGTGCTTGCGCTTGCGCCGCAGCCCCGCGGTGTCGATCAGCCGAAACCGCGTCCCGTCCCGCTCGAGCACCGTGTCGACGGTGTCCCGCGTCGTGCCCGGCACGTCGGACACGATCACCCGTGGGCGGCCGAGGATCGCGTTCAGCAGCGACGACTTGCCGACGTTCGGCCGGCCCACGATCGCAACGCCGATCTCGCCGCCGCGCTCGTCGACGTGCTCGGCGCCCTCCACCTGCTCGAGCCGCTCCACCACCTCGTCCAGCAGCTCGCCCGTCCCGCGCCCGTGCAGGGCCGACACGGCGATCGGCTCGCCCAGTCCGAGCGCGTGCAGCTCGAGCGCGTCCGGCTCGTGCGCCGCGTCGTCGATCTTGTTCGCGACCACGATCACGGGCCGCCGCGAGCGCCGCAGGATCTGCGCGATCTCCTCGTCGCCGGCTGCCAGGCCGGCGCGTGCGTCGACGACGAACAGCACCAGGTGCGCCTCCTCGACCGCCATCCGCGCCTGCTCGGCCACCTGCGCCTGCAGCGGTGACTCGTCGGCCGCATCCACGCCGCCGGTGTCGATCAGGACGAACTCACGCCCCCGCCACTCGCAGATCGCCTCGGTGCGGTCCCTGGTCACCCCCGGCGTCTCGTGCACGACCGCCTGCCGCGTCGCGGTCAGCCGGTTGATCAGCGTCGACTTGCCCGCGTTGGGGAACCCCACGACCGCCACCCGCCCCGCCAGTCGGCGCGGCTCCTCGCTCACGATCCGGCCTCGTACAGCCGGCGGATCTCCTGCATCAGCTCCTCCGCCGTCTCGCGGTAGGCGACGCCGGCCCTGCGGCCGTCGCGGCCGTAGCGCCGCGGCGCGCCGAACGTGACGGAGATGCTGCGGCCCGGCCGCCAGCCGCGGGAATGCAGCGCCACCGGCACGACGTCCGCATCCTCGACCACGGCGATCCTGCCGGCTCCCGCCTTGGCCTCCTCGAGGCCCTCCTTCCGCGTCCCCTGGATGAAGACGCCCACGGCGCCCGACAGCTCAAGCGTCTCGTGGACGACCCGCAGCGCCTCGCGGTCGGGCTCGCCCCGGCGCACCGGGAAGGTGCCGCCGAAGCGCAGGAACGCGCCCCAGGGCCGCGGCCGGAACAGCTCCGATTTGGCCATGTACCGGATTGCCCGCGGCTGCGCCGCGCCGATCGCCGGGATATCCCACAGCGACTGGTGGTTGGCCACGAACACGACGGGCCCTGTGCGCGGCACGAGCTCGGCGCCGGTCACCCGCAGCCGCAGCAGCCCGCGCAGCGCCGGCTCGCCCCATGGGCGGACGAGCTTCCAGAAGGTGTCGCCCGGGACGAACTGCGCTTGGGCACCCGAGGCGTCGCCGCCATCCGAACCGCCGCCGGCCATGGCGACGATCCGGTCGACCACCTGGTCGATCGTGAGATCGCTGCTGTCCAGCACCTTCGCGTCCGGCGCGGGCGCCAGCTGCTCGGCGTCCAGGTCGTCGCGCTCGACGATCGACCGCTCCACCTCGTCGAGGGGCATGCCGAGATCGGCCGCACGGCGCTCGGCCCGCACGGCCGTCGAGGCCACCAGGTACACCTTGAGATCGGCTTCCGGGCAGACCACCGACCCGGTGTCGCGGCCCTCGAGCACGGCGTCGCGCGCCAGCTCGCGCTGGCGCCGGCGCATCGCCGCGCGCACCTGGGGATGGCGGGAGACGGCGCTCACGTTCCGCGAGATCACCTCGGCACGCAGGTCGGTGCCCTCCTCCGCCTCGGTGCCGACCAGCGCGGCCAGCCCCTCGCCGTCGTTCAGGCTGACGCCCCTGGCCAGCGCCACCGCCGTCAGCTCGCGGTACATCGCTCCGGTGTCGACGTACCGCAGGCCGAGCCGCTCGGCCACGCGCCGCGCGACGGTGCTCTTGCCCGCGCCGGCCGGGCCGTCGATCGTGATCACCATTACGCGCTGACCGCCGCCAGCCGCTCGGCGAAGTCGGGGAAGCTGACCGCCAGGGCGTCGGCGCCGTCGACGCTGACGCCCTCCTGTGAGCAGACGCCGGCGATCGCGCCGAGCATCGCGATGCGGTGGTCGCCGGCGGCGTCGACCCGCCCGCCCCGCAGGCGGTGGGGCACGCCCTGCACCTGGAAGCCGTCCTCGAGCGCCTTCACCCGGCCGCCGACCGTCGACAGCAGTTCGACGACCGTTGCGATCCGGTCGGACTCCTTGACGCGCAGCTCCCCGGCGCCGCGGATCGTGGTCGTCCCGCGGGCGAAGCTGGCCAGCAGCACGAGCAGCGGCAGCTCGTCGATCAGCGACGGGATCAGCTCCGGCTCGATGTCGGTGGCGACCAGCTCCGCGGGCCGCACCTCGATGTCGGCGACCGGCTCGCCGGCCGCCCACCGGCGGCCGAACAGCCCGACCCTCGCGCCCATCCGCTCGAGCACCGCCAGCATGCCGGTACGCGTCGGGTTGATCGAGACGTCCCTGATCGTCAGGTTTGACCCCTGCAGGATCGTCGCCGCGGCGATGAATGGCGCGGCCGAGGAGAAGTCCCCCGGCACCGGGATCTCCGGCAGCACCAGCTCGCGCACCGGCGAGACGGCGACGCGGCCCGGCCTGCGGTCGACCGGGACGCCCGCGCGCTGCAGCATCCGCTCGGTGTGGTCACGCGTTGCGATCGGCTCCTCGACCACCGTCATCCCGTGCTCCGCGAACAGGCCTGCGAAGAGCACGCTCGACTTCACCTGGGCGGAGGCGACCGCGGGCTGGAACGAGATCGGCGACACCTCGCCGGTCGCATGCACCGTCACCGGCGGCAGGCCGTCGGTCGTGTCGACCCGGACGCCCATCTGGCCGAGCGGCTCGGCGATCCGCCCCATAGGCCGGCGCCGGATGCTCTCGTCGCCGTCCAGCACTAAGGTGCCGCGCTGACCCGCCAGGATGCCCGGCAGGATCCGCATCAGCGTGCCGGCGTTGCGGACGTCGATGGGGCCGTCCGGCTCGCGCAGCCCGCGCATGCCGACGCCGCTGATGACCAGCCGGTCCTCGCCGCGGCGGTCGATCTCGACACCCATGCTGCGGAACGCGTCGACGGTTGCCAGCGTGTCGGCCGACGCACCGAACCCCGTCACGGTCACGTCCTCGTCGTTGAGCGCGCCGACCATGACCGCGCGGTGGCTGATCGACTTGTCGCCGGGCACGGTCAGCTCGCCGACCAGCGCGCCGGCGGGGCGGACGGTCAGGGGGGCCGTCTCAGCCATCGACCGCCGGCGCCGCGATCGCCCCGTAGCCGAGCCCGTCGAGCAGGGCCACCGCCCGCTCGGCCTCCTCACGGCCGGCGATCGTGACGATCACCGTGCCGCCGCGGTCGGCCGACATGTGGTGCAGCTCGAAGTCCTCGATGTTGATCCCCTCGGCGCCCAGCGTCTGGGTGATGCCCGACAGCACGCCCGGCCGGTCGGGCACGTGCACCCGCACCCGGTAGAGCTCCTCGGGCTTCGCCGGGTACGCCGCCTCCAGGAGGCGGCGCCGGTTCGACGACGCCTCCGCGATCCAGCGAGCGACGAATCCGGCGTCCTCACGCTCGAGCGCGCGCACCAGGTCGTCGACCCGGCGTGCGTGGTCGCGCAGCCCGTCCAACAGCGCCGTGCGGTTCTCGAGGAAGATGTCGACCCAGATCCTCGGGTTGGCGCCCGCGACGCGCGTCATGTCGCGGAACGACCCGCCGACGGCCGCGAGCGGGTCATGGCCGTCCACCCTGCCCGCGCCGGCCTGGTTGACGAGCACGTTCGCGAGCGCATGCGGCAGGTGGCTGGTCAGGGCCATCAGGCGGTCGTGTGCATCCGGGTCGATGGCGATCGGGCGGGCGCCGAGCGACGAGACGAACGTGTGCAGCCGCCGGTGCGCGGAGGGGTCGGTCTCGGACACCGGCGTCAGGAACCAGGTCGCGCCCTCGAACAGCTCCGGACGGGAGTTGGCGACGCCGCGGGCCTCCGACCCGCACACCGGGTGGCCGCCGACGAACTGCGGGTTGCCGCCGAACAGCTCGACCAGGCGGCCCTTCGTCGATCCGACGTCCGACACGGTGCAGCCCTCGGGCGCCGCGTCGAGCGCCTCGCGGGCGAGCGCCGGCAGCTCCGCGACGGGCCCGCACACGAAGGCGAGGTCTGCGCTGGCCATTGCCTCGGCCGGCGACAGCTCGAAGCGGGCGATCGCCCCTCGCTCGAGCCCGATCTCGCCTGCCTGCGGGTCGCGGTCGGCGGCGACAACCTCGTCTCCGCGGGCGGTCGCGGCAAGCGCGACCGAGCCTCCGATCAGGCCCAGGCCGATCACCGCGACCCTCATGGCGCAGTCGGGTCCGCGCGCTCCTCGGCGGCGCGCATCAGCTCCGCGACCTGGAACGCGAGGTCGAGCGATTGCCGCCCGTTCAGGCGCGGGTCGCACAGCGTCGAGTAGTTGTGGTCGAGGTGCCCCTCGACGACCGCCTCCGAGCCGCCCAGGCACTCGGTCACGTCCTCGCCCGTGAACTCGAGATGCACGCCGCCCGGCCACGCGCCCGCCGCCAGGCATGCCGCGAAGAAGCCCTGGATCTCGGCCATGATGTCCTCGAGCCGGCGCGTCTTGTACCCGGACGCCGTGCGGAACGTGTTGGCATGCATGGGATCGCAGACCCAGACGACCGGGTGCTCCTCCCGCTCGGCCGCCTCGAGCAGCGGCGGCAGCAGTTCGGTGACGCGATCGGCGCCCATGCGGCTGATCAGGGTCAGCCGGCCGGGGATCCGGTTCGGGTTGAGCGCCTCGCAGAGCGCGGCGACGTCGGCGGGCGTGGCCGTCGGGCCGAGCTTCACGCCGATCGGGTTGTGCACGCCCGCGAAGAAGGCGACGTGGGCGCCGTCGGGGTCGCGCGTGCGGTCGCCGATCCACAGCATGTGCGCGGAGCAGTCGTACCAGTCGCCGGTGAGCGAGTCGCGGCGGGTGAGCCCCTCCTCGTAGTCGAGCAGCAGGCCCTCGTGGCTGGTCCAGACGTCGACCTCGTGGAGGTTTCGCTCGGCCTCGAGGTCGATCCCGCATGCGGCCATGAAGCGCAGCGCGCGCTCGATCTCGGCGGCGATCGCCTCGTAGCGCCGCCCTTCCGGCGAGGAGGCGACGAACTCCTGGTTCCAGAGGTGCACCTTGGTGAGATCGGCAAAGCCGCCCTTGGTGAACGCGCGGAGCAGGTTGAGGGTGGACGCCGACTGGTGGTAGCCCTGGAGCATGCGCTGGGGGTCGTACGTGCGGGCCTCGAGCGTCGGCTCCTCGCTGTGCACCATGTGACCGCGGAAGGTCGGCAGCTCGACGCCGTCGATCACCTCGGTGGGCGAGGACCGCGGCTTGACGAACTGGCCGGCGATGCGGCCGAGCTTGACGACGGGCAGCATCGAGCCGTACGTCAGCACGGCCGCCATCTGGAGGATGATCTTGAGCTTCTCGCGGATGCTGACGGCGGAGAAGTCGTGGAACGACTCGGCGCAGTCACCGGCCTGGAGCAGGAATGCGCGGCCGGCCGCGACCTGGGCCAGCGATTCGCGCAGCAGGCGCGCCTCGCCGGCGAAGACCAGCGGCGGCAGCGTGCCCAGCCGCGCGCGGGCGGCATCGACCGTAGAGGCATCCGGCCACTCCGGCTGATGCAGGGCGTGGCGCTCGCGCCAGGACGCGGGCGACCAGGTTGGTTCGGTCGTTGCCATCGGCTCAGTCTACTTTGGCGACCCCTCCCGGTTGATCAGGACACGCGCACCTCACAGGACGTCACGAATCTGCAACACCACGGTCGGTGACGGAAAAGTGCCCGGCACTTTTCCGTCACCGGGAGTCGGCCGCGCGGCTACGATGGCGCGCCATGGCCCGCGTCTTCTCCGGCATCCAGCCCACCGGCACCAAGCACCTCGGCAACTACATCGGCGCGATCCGCCACTACGTCGCCGATCAGGACAAGGGCGAGGCCTTCTACTGCGTCGTCGACCTGCATGCCATCTCCGTGCCCTACGACGTGGCTGCCCTGCGCGAGAACACGCTCGACACCGCCGCCACGCTGCTCGCCGCCGGCCTCGACGCTGACAGGTGCACGCTGTTCGTCCAGAGCCAGGTCGACGCGCACCCCTACGGTGCGTGGCTGCTCGGCGCGCTCGCCACGTTCGGCGAGCTGGGGCGCATGACGCAGTTCAAGGAGAAGAGCGAGGGCCGCGACTCCGTCAGCTGCGACCTCTTCACCTACCCCGTCCTGCAGGCCGCGGATATCCTGCTCTACCAGGCCGACCGCGTGCCGGTCGGCGACGACCAGCGCCAGCACCTCGAGCTCGCCCGCAACATCGCTCAGCGGTTCAACTCCCGCTTCGGCGAGCTGTTCGCCCTGCCGGAGGCGGCCATCCCCGCCAGCGGCCAGCGCGTCATGGACCTGCAGGATCCGACCCGGAAGATGTCCACGACCCGCGGCACGCCGCAGGGCACGGTGCTCGTCATCGACCCGCCGGAGACGGTGGCCAAGAAGGTGCGGTCGGCCGTGACGGATTCCGGCCGCGAGGTCCGCCGAGGCGAGGGCAAGGAGGGCATCGTCAACCTGATCGAAATCATGTCGGTGGCGACGGGCCAGACGCCCGAGCAGATCGAGGCGGCATACGACGGCAAGGGCTACGGCGACTTCAAGTCCGACGTCGCCGACGCCGTGGTCGAGATGCTCCGGCCCGTGCGCCAGCGCTACCTCGAGCTGCGCTCGGAGATCGACGAGCTGGAGACGGTGCTGCGCCGCGGCGCCGAGCACGCGCGCTCGGTCTCATCGGCCACGCTGGCCGAGATGAAGCGCCGCATGGGCTTCGAGTAGCGGCAGTCGCGCGACGGTGCTGCCGCCGCGCGATGCTGCCGATTCCGCCCCCTCCGATTCCACCTCCCGGATGTAAGGGAAGTGTTAGCGCGGGAGTATGCCAAGCCAAGCCCGGTTATGTCAAGTGGCGGCGCTTACGTGGTCCGCAGCGCTGACAACTCCTGCTCTGTGAGGGGCCGCCATCCACCAGGCGCCAGACCTTCCACGGTGAGGCCCGCATATGCGGATCGGTGCAGGTGCCGCACCGGGTGCCCGACTGCCTCGCACATGCGCCGCACCTGGCGGTTTCGGCCCTCGTGGATCCGCAGCTCGATGCGGTCCGGTTTGAGACGGCGAACGCTCGCCGGCGCGGTCGGGCCGTCGTCCAACTGGACGCCGCGCCGCAGCGCCTCGAGCGCCTCTGCGGGCGGCTCTCCCTCCACATCGACGACGTAGGTCTTCTCCACCCCGTGGCGCGGATGCATCAGGCGGTGAGCCAGCTCGCCGTCGTTCGTAAGCAGCAGCGCGCCCGTCGTGTCGCGGTCGAGCCGCCCGACCGGAAACAGCCGAACGTCCGACCCGACGAGGTCGATCACCGTCCGCCGGCCCTGCGGGTCACGCACCGTGGTGACGACTCCGGCGGGCTTGTTCAGCAGCAGCGTCTCGCTCCGCTCCGCGGCGATCGGCTGCCCGTCGACCCGAACGTCGTCCGCCTCCTCCACGCTTGCCCCGAGCTCGGCCACCGCGCCGTTGACGGTGACGCGGCCGTCCCGGATCAGCGCCTCCACGCTGCGGCGGGAACCGAGCCCGGCGGCGGCCAGGAACCGGTTAAGCCTGACCGGCACGCTGGTCCGCGACGAGGTGCAACCTCGCGCGCAGCGCCTGGTGATCGGCCTCCGTCAGCTCGAAGTCCGAGAGCGCCGGAAGCGCCTCCTCGTCCCCCAGCCCGAAGACGCGGGCGAAGGAGGAGGTGGTGCGGTACACGACCGGCGTGCCCGGCGTGTCCGCGCGGCCGGCCTCCTCGATCAGGCCGCGCTCGATCAGGCCCGCCACCGCCGAGTCGGCGCCCACTCCGCGGATGCGTGCGATCTCCGGCCGTGACACCGGCTCGAGGTAGGCGATGACTGCGAGCGTCTCGAGGGCGGCCTGGCTCAGCCCCTTCGCCGACGGCCGGTCGACGAGTCGGGCGCACACCTCCGCCGTCTCCCGGGATGCGCGCAGGCCGTAGCCGCTGCCCACCTTCTCGAGCACGACGCCGGATCGGCCTTCGCTGTGGCGGTCGGCCAGCGCGTCGAGCGCACGCTCGACGCGCTCGGGGGCGGCGTCGGTCAGCTCACACAGCTCGCGCAGCGACAGCGGCTCGGGGGCGACGAACAGCAGCGCCTCGACGGTATGGGTGAGCTCGCTCATGCGATCGCGCGGTCATCCTCGGGCACTGCGGCGACCGAACCGCCGCGTGCAACGACGCGGATCGGCGCGAACAGCTCGCCCTGCTCCGGCACCGCCTCGCCCCGCTTGTACATCTCGAGCACCGCCAGGAATGCTGCAGCCTGGGAGAGACGGTCGAGCCCCTTCACTGCCTCGTCGAACTGGAACCCGCGCCGGGTGCGAAGGATGGTGCGGAAATGGTCGAGGAACTTCTCGACGGGCACCAGCGGCCGGCGGACGGAGGAGACGTCGATGTGCGGCGGTGGCACGAGCAGCCGGTCGATGGCCGCCGCCAGCTGCCAGGGGTCCTCGCTGAACTCGACGACGACGGGAGCCGGCTTGGGCGCCAACGGCGCCGGGCCAACGCGGAACACACGGGGCGGGCCTGCCGCGCGCTCGCGCAGCCAGGCTGCCGCGCCCTGGAACCGGCGGTACTCGATCAGGCGCTGGAACAGCTCGGCTTCCGCCTGCTCGGGCGTCAGCTCCTCCTCCTCGTCGTCACCCGGGAACAGCAGGCGCACCTTGATCTCGAGCAGGGCGGCGATCAGCACCAGGAACTCGCTCGCCGACTCGAGGTCGAGCTCGCCCTTGTCGTAGGCATGCTCGACGTAGGCGACGACGATCTCGGCGATGGGGACGTCGGCAAGCTCCACCTCCTCGCGGAGCACCAGCGCGAGCAGGAGATCGAACGGTCCGTGGAAGACGTCCAGGTCCAGCTCGAGATCGGCCAGAATCATCGACGTAGTGTAGGTGCCGCCTCGGATGGCGAGCGCCCGCGACGGTTGTCCTGAAAACGGCCGCGGGATCCGTCAAACTCTGCCGTCCAATGGAGGACCGGATCCTGCTCTACCTGAACCTGCTGGCCGCCAGCGCCCTCGACCTGGCGGTGGCAATCGCCCTCGCGCGCACCGGGCCGCAGCACCACGCGACCCTCTTCTGCGCCGTTGTGGCGCTGCTGCCCGTGCTGCTCGCACCAGCCCTGGTGCTGCACCGCCGGCTTGCAGCCGCGATGGACTGAGCCGCTAGCCGATCAGCGCCGCGTCGCCGAGCAGCGCTTTCGCCTCGGCGAAGAAATCGCCGTCCGGCCGCACCTTGAACTCCGGGCCGAACCTCAGCGTCTTTGGGCCCTCCGAGGTCTGCACCTCGAGCAGCACCGGCGCGTCGCCCGGGAACTCGCCGATCAGTGACTTCAGCTCCTTGATGATCGCGGCCGGCGTCTCCCGGGCATCCAGCCGCAGGCGCACCACGCCGAAGTCGGCCGTTGCCTGGAAGGGCACGATCTCCATGGCGACGATCTTGACCTCGCCCTCGTTCTTGCGGTCGGCGCGGCCCTTGACCATGACGACGGCGTCGGGAACGAGGATCTGCCGGACGGATGCGAGCGTCCCGGCGAAGACCACGACCTCGATCGAGCCGGTCATGTCGTCGAGCTCGGCGAACGCCATCTGGTCGCCCTTCCGGGTCACGAACGGCTTGATGGAGGTGACGAGGCCGCCCACGGTCACGATCTGCCCGTCGCGCAGCGTGGACGCCTGGCCGAGCGGCAGGTCGGAGCGACGGATCAGCTGCTCGCGCACGTCGGCCAGCGGGTGGCTCGACACGTAGAGGCCGAGGGCGTCCTTCTCGCGGGCGAGCAGCTCCGCGCGCTCCCACTCACCGGGAGGCACGGGCGGGTGGCTGCGGGCGACCGGCTCGTCCAGACTCCCGTTTCCGTCGCCGGCCAAGTCGAAGATCGACATGTGCCCCATCATCGCGTCGGCCTGCTGCTTGGTTCCCGACGAGAGCGCCTGCTCCAGCACGGCCATCATGCCCATGCGGGTGTCGCCGGTGGAGTCGAGCGCCCCGCAGGCGATCAGGCTCTCGAGCATGCCCTTGTTCAGCACCGACGCGTCGACGCGCTCGCAGAAGTCCCAGATCGAGGTGAACGGCCCCTTCTCGCGGGCGGCGATGATCGCGCGCACGGCGCCGTCCCCCACGCGCTTGACCGCGGTCAATCCGAAGCGGATCTTGCCCTCCACCACGGCGAAGTCGTTCAGGCTCGAGTTGACGTCGGGCGGCAGCACCTCGATGCCCATGTCCGCGCACTCGGAGACGTAGAACGGCACCCTGTCCTTGGTCGACATGACCGAGGAGATCAGCGCCGCCATGTACTCGGCGGGGTGGTTCGCGCGGAGCCAGGCGGTGCGGTAGGCGACCAGCGCGTAGCAGGCCGCGTGAGATTTGTTGAAGGAGTAGTCCGAGCTCCGCTCGTTGTCGTCCCACAGCCGCTCCGCCAGCGGGCGGGAGATGCCGTTTGCGACGCAGCCCTCGATGAACTTGTCCTTCAGCGTCGCCATCAGCGAGCGGATCTTCTTGCCGATCGCCTTTCGGAGGTCGTCCGCTTCGGCGGGTGAGAAGCCCGCCACCTCGCGAGCGATCAGCATCGACTGCTCCTGGTAAATCGTGATCCCCATCGTCTCGGAGAGGATCCCCTCGAGCCGCGGATCCGGGTAGGTGATCGGTTCGCGGCCGTTCTTGCGTGCCGCGTAGTGCGGGATGTTCTGCATCGGGCCCGGCCGGTACAGCGCCACCAGCGCCACCAGATCCTCGAACCGCGTCGGCTTCACCGACCGCAGCGCGTCGCGCATGCCGCTCGACTCGAACTGGAACGTCCCCGTCGCATCGCCCCGCGCAAGCATCTCGTAGGTCTTCGGATCGTCGAGCGGCAGCTGATCCATCCGCAGATCGATGCCCTTCGACTGTCGCACCAGCTCCACCGCGCGGTCGATCACATCCAGGTTGCGCAGCCCAAGGAAGTCCATCTTCAGCAGCCCCAGCGCCTCGACGTCGTTCATCGAGAACTGCGTCACCACCTCGGCGTCGGGCCCCTTCTGCTGCAGCGGCAGGTACTCGGTCAGCGGCCGGTCGCCGATCACCACCGCGGCGGCGTGGATCGAGTCGTTGCGCACCACGCCCTCGAGCGGCCGCGCCATGTCGACGATCGACCGGGTCACCTCGTCGCCGTCATACGCCTTGCGCAGCTCGGCGCCGGGCTTCATGCACTCGTCGAACGAGACCTTCGGCCCCTCCGGCACCATCTTCGCGATCCGGTCGACCTGCCCGTAAGGGATCCCCATCACCCGGCCGGCGTCCTTGATCGCGGCCTTCGGCTGCATCTTGCCGAACGTGATGATCTGGGCGACGTTGCGGCGGCCGTACTTCTCGGCGACGTAGTTGATCACCCGTTCGCGTCCCGCCACCGCGAAGTCGATGTCGATGTCGGGCATGCTCTTGCGACCGGGGTTCAGGAACCGCTCGAACAGCAGCGAGTAGCGCATCGGGTCGAGGTCGGTGATCCGCAGGCAGTAGGCGACCAGCGACCCCGCGGCCGAGCCGCGACCGGGGCCGACCGACACGCCGTTCTCGCGCGCGAACCGGATGAAGTCCCAGACGATCAGGAAGTAGTCCGGGAACCCCATCTCCTCGATCGTCTTCAGCTCGAACTCGAGCCGCTGCCGCAGCTCCGGCTGCTCGCGGTCGTACCGTTCCCGCAGCCCGGCCTCGGCCAGCTCACGCAGGTACTGCACAGAGGTCTTGCCCTCCGGCACGTCGAACCGCGGCAGGTGCATGGCCCCGAGGCCGACCTCCGCCGTGCACCGATCGGCGATCTCGACCGTCCTTCGCAGCATGTCCTCGCCGAAGCGCTGCGCCATCAGCGCATACATCTCCTCAGGCGTCTTCAGATAGAACTCGTGGTTGCTGAAGCGGAAGCGGTCGGGGTTGTCGAGCGTGTCCTGCGTCTGGATGCAGAGCAGCGCCTCGTGCGGGATAGCGTCGTCGCGGGTCAGGTAGTGGACGTCGCCGGTGCCGACCATCGGCAGCCCCGCATCCCGAGCCATCGACACCAGCGACGGCAGGATGCGGGTTTGCACGTCGATGCCGCCGTCCTGGATCTCGACGTAGACATCGTCTCGCCCGAAGATCTGCACGAGCCGGTCGAGCTCCTCCCGGGCCGCCTTCGCGTCGTCCTCCACCAGCGCCTTGCACACCCGGCCGGACAGGCACCCCGACAGCGCGATGATGCCGTCCGCGTGAGCCGCCAGCTGATCGAAGTCGATGCGGGGCTTGTACCAGTAGCCGTCCAGGTAGCCGCTCGAGACCAGGCGGATCAGGTTGTGGTAGCCCTCCGTCGTCTCCGAGAGCAACGTCAGGTGGGCGCGCTTCTCACGCTGCGGCCGCGCGGCATGGTCGTCGACCAGGTACACCTCGCAGCCGAGCACCGGCTTGATCCCGGCCTTCTCTGCCGCCCTGCTGAGCTCGATCGCGCCGGCCATCGACCCGTGGTCCGTGAGGCCGATCGCGGGCATCCCGACATCGACGGCGCGCTGGACGAGCGGGCCGATGCGACAGGCCCCGTCGAGGATCGAGTACTCGCTGTGAACGTGGAGGTGGACGTACGGCGAGGCTTCGGACACAGCCGCAGCAGTGTACCGATCAGGGGTGACGGAGCTGGACCGCGGAGCGAACCTCGGCCACCGGCGCGATCAGCTCCTCGATCACCCGGCGATGCTCGGCGTCCTCCGTGTAGGCCCGCCAGCCCTCCTCGTCGTCGAAATCGGCAACGACCGCGAAGTCGGCGTTGCCCTCGCGCAGCCCGGCGTCCCGGCCGTAGGCATACGCCCGCAGCTGCGGCAGCCGCGCGGGCAGCGCGGCGAGCCCCTGCTCGATCGCCTGCACCTGCTCGTCCGTCGTCCCGGGCTTCCACCGGAACACCGCGATGTGGCGGAGCATCAGGGGCGCAGCCGGCTGGCGATCACGGCACCGGCGGCGGCCACGGCGAGCGCCGCGCCGATCAGCGGAAGGCGTCGGCGCCGCTTGGGCTTGGGCGGCTCGACGAACGCGGCCAGCCGCTTGCGCAGCTCTCGCCGAACGACCCGCTCGGTCACACGCCTGCCGGCCCAGAACGCGAGGTAGCCGATCAGTGCCTTGCGCTTGCCGAACATGCGGCCAGTCTACTGCGCAGCCGGGAGGTGGGGGTGGCCACAGCGGCGGTGAAATACCACAGGGTGGTGATGGTGCCGCCTCGCTGCAGGGTCGATGCTCCCAGCCATGAACGACGAAACCCTCATCCCCCAGCCGCACATCGACGACCGCTACCTGCGTGAGTGGTTCGAGTTCGGGCTGCGCGAGCTGGGCGCGTACCTGGACAAGCAGGCGCGCTTCGAGCACTACCTGCGCAACCGCGACGAGACCTAGACCGAGGTCGCAGCCGCGGCCGCGACGTCGGCCATAGGCAGCACGTGCTTTCGCGTCTTTCGCTCCGGACGCACCATCCCACCCGCGATCCAGGCGTCGACCTCGCGGAACAGCTCCTCCACCAGCTGGGACTGCTCCACCTTCCGCAGCACCTGGCCGTGGGCGTAGATGAACCCGGCGTCGCGCCCGCCGGCGATGCCGAAGTCCGCGTCGCCCGCCTCGCCCGGCCCGTTCACCGCGCAGCCCATCACGGCCACCTCGAACACCTCGTCGTAGCCGTCAAGCCGCTCCTGCACACGCTCGGCCAGCTCGAGCACATCGACATTGGTGCGCCCGCACGACGGGCAGGCGATCATCATCGGCCCCTTGTGGCGAAGCCCGAGTGACCGCAGGATCTCCCATGCCACCCGCACCTCCTCGACCGGGTGCGCGGTCAGCGATACCCGAATGGTGTCGCCGATGTTCTGGGCGAGCAGGGCGCCGATCCCGATCGAGCTCTTGACCGTGCCGGTGAAGGCCGGGCCGGCCTCCGTCACGCCGAGGTGCAGCGGATAGGGCACCCGCTCGCTGAGCCGTTGGTACGCCTGGATCATCACCGGGACGGACGATGACTTCACCGAGATCTTGAACTCGCGGTAGTCCAGCCGCTCCAGCAGGCGCACCTCCTCGAGCGCCGCCTCGACCAGCGCACCGGCCGGGTCGTTCGTCGCAAACTGCCGCAGGTGGTCGGGGAGCGAGCCGGAGTTCGCGCCGATCCGCATCGGCGTGCCGGTCTCCTTGGCGCGGCGCACGACCTGCTCCACCTTGTCGGGCCCGCCGATGTTGCCGGGGTTGATCCGCACAGCGGCGACGCCGGCGTCCATGGCTCGCAGCGCCAGCGAGGCGTTGAAGTGGATGTCCGCGATCACCGGCAGCGGCGAGGCGGCGACGATGGCGGGCAGCGCATCGGCATCGGCGCGCCCGGGCACCGCCACGCGGACGATCTCGCAGCCGGCCTCGGCCAGCTCGGCGATCTGGCCGAGCGTCGCCTCCGCGTCGGCCGTCTCGGTGGTCGTCATCGACTGCACCACCACCGGCGCCCCGCCGCCGATTGCAACGCCGCCGACGTGGATCTGCTTCTCGCTGGCCATCATCCGGAGGATAGACAGCGAGGCGCCGAGCGGCGCCGACGCGCAGGGCGTCCATCGCCTTCACGGCGTATGCATAAGGATTCGTGACGGGGCGACCCGGGATACGGGCCGCCCCGTCACACCTGTCAGCCGGCTACGGGACGGGTCGGAGAGCGGTCGGGGGGCGTTCCCCCCGGCACACGATATGGAGCCGACCCGCAATCACCGCCGCTGGGTCCAGCCCACCGTACGCGCCTTACCGTCCGATTTCAACCACCTGGCGATGCGCGGGGAAAGGCCGCTTACCGCGGCTGTGCGCCGAACAGGTCGTTGTGCAGGCCGAACAGGAACAGGAACACCACCAGCGCGATGCCGAAGGCGGAGATGCGCTCGAACGTCGCACGGGACAGCGCACGCCCGCGGAACCGCTCGATCGCCAGCAGGAGCAGGTGGCCGCCGTCCAGCGGCAGGAACGGCAGCAGGTTGAGGATGCCGAGCGAGAGCGAGATGTAGGCGAGCAGCCAGAGGTAGTACGGCGCCCCCGTGTCGGCCGCGCTGGCCGACACCTTGACGATGCCGACCGGCCCGGACACCGACGAGGCGCCCTCGCTGCCGATCCCCCGCACCGATCCGGAGATCATCGACCACATCTGCGAGGCGCCCTCGATCGGCGCCTTCCAGACCGGATAGCTGTGTGTGGTCGCAACGGCGTCGGGGATGAAGCCGATGATGTACCGGCCCTGGCGCTCGACCGGGTGCATTGGGCCGATCTGCACCGCGCGCCCGTCCCGGCTGACGGTCAGCGTGACGGTGCCCCCGCCGCTCGCACCGATCAGCGCCCGCACCTGCGAGAAGTCGCCGATCCTGTGGCCGTTGTAGGTGATCGTGCGCACCGGGTGCCCGTCCACCGCCGTGATGCGGTCGCCGACCCGCAGTCCCGCGCGGTCGGCGGGGAGCCCCTTCTGGATGCCGGCGACGGTCGGCTTGGCGTAGAGCGGCTGCGGCATGCCGGTCGCGGCGAGCACGGTCAGCAGGACGAACGCGGTGAGGATGTTCGCAAACGGCCCCGCCGCAATCGTGATCAGGCGGCTCCGGCGCGGGCTGCGCCAGTAGCCGCGGGGGTCAGTCGACTCGATGAACCGCTCGAGCGACTTGCGCAGTCGGCGCCGCTCGACGGGGGTGACCTCCTCCGTGCGCTCGATCAGCTCCAGCAGCTGACGCGCCTCCACCGCTGCCTCGTCCATCCGGCCGGACGTGATCAGCCGCGCGATGCGGTCGTGTGCGATCCCGATCTCGGATGCCCGCTCCTCCGGCAGTCGCTCGTTGCGGTCGAGCAGGTCCTCCACCGCCCACAGGTCGGACGGCTCGGGCCGGAGCATTCCCGGGATCTTGACGAACCCGCCGAGCGGGATCAGACCGATGCCGTACTCGGTGTCGCCGACCTTGCGCCGGACGATCGGCGGCGGAAAGCCGATGTAGAACCGCAGCGCGCGCATGCCGGTGCGCTTGGCGGCGGTGAAGTGGCCGAGCTCGTGCACGAAGATCAGCAGAAGCAGGCCGAGGATCGGGATGACGTACCTCACGCCGCCGCCCCCAACCGGCCCCGGGCCAGCTCGCGGGCTCTCGCATCGGCTGCGAGCACCTGCTCCACGGATTCCAGCGGCTCGGTGTCGACCGCGTCGAGCACCGCCTCGACGGTGTCGGCGATCTCGCTGAAGCTGCATCCGCCGGCCAGGAACGCCGCGACGGCCACCTCGTTCGCGGCGTTCAGGGTGCACGGCGCCGTGCCTCCCGCCTCGCCCGCCGCGCGCGCCAGCGCGAGGCAGCGGAACACCGCGAGGTCGGGCGGCTCGAACGCGAGGGTGAACGGCTCCGTCAGGTCGAGCCGGGGCGCGTCGGTTGCCTCGCGGCTCGGGTAGGTGAGCGCATAGCTGATGGGAACGCGCATGTCAGGGAGGCCGACGTGGGCGATCAGGGCACCGTCGCGCAGCCGGGCCATGCCGTGCACGATCGACTGCGGGTGCACGACCACCTCGACGCGGTCGTACGGCATGCCGAACAGATGATGCGCCTCGATCAGCTCGAGGCCCTTGTTCATCAGCGTGGCCGAGTCGACCGTGATCTTCGCGCCCATCGACCACGTCGGATGCGCGAGCGCCTGGCTGGCGGTGACGCCCGCGAGCCGCTCGGCGTCCCAGCCGCGGAAGGGGCCGCCGGAGGCCGTCAGCACCAGCGACTCCACCGCCTCTGGCGCGATGCCGTCGAGGCACTGCTGCAGGGCGGAGTGCTCGCTGTCGACGGGGAGGAGCAGGCGACCGCTGCGCCGCACGGCGCCGGTCACCAGCTCGCCGCCGGCGACCAGACTCTCCTTGTTGGCGAGCGCCAGGTCGCTGCCCGCCGCCAGCGCCGCCATGGTCGCCTCGAGGCCGGCCGAGCCGACGATGGCGTTCAGCACGACGTCGGCGCCGACCTCGCCGACCAGGTCGACCGCAGCCGCCGGGCCGGCCAGCACGTCGCCGTCGAACGATGATGCGGCGCTCGCGGCAGGCCCGGCATCGGTGAGGGCGATGTGGGTCGCCCCCAGCCGGCGTGCAGCGTCGACCACCTCGTCGGCGGACGTCCGCGCGGCGAGACCCACGAGCTTGAGATCGGGCGAGCGGCCGACGACCTCGAGCGCCTGCCGTCCGACCGAGCCGGTTGCGCCCAGAATGGCCACCGTCCTCATGATCAGCAGTGTACCGACGTCCTATTTCGGCCCGGTTGGGCGCGAGCTGCGATCTACACCCGGTCGAGGGCCAGGGCGACGAAGTAGGCGGCCGCGCCCGCGAGCAGCAGCCCGTCGATGCGGTCGAGCATGCCGCCATGGCCGCCGAGCAGCGTCCCGGTGTCCTTCACGCCCATGTCGCGCTTGACGTAGCTCTCGAACAGGTCTCCGACCGGCGAGGCGGCGGCGATGGCGACCGCAAACTCGAGCGCGTTCAGTGGGGAGATCGGATCAGAGGCCGGCTCGTTGTAGAGCGCGAAGAAGACCGCGGCGGTGCCGAGCCCGAAGCCGATCAGCAGGCCCTCGACGGTCTTGTTCGGGGAGATCTCGCTCGCCAGCTTGCGACGGCCGAACATCCGCCCGCCGAAGTAGGCAAAGGTATCGGACACCCAGACCCCGACGAACACCGCGATCACCAGCTCCTTGCCCCACACGGAGGGATCGGCGATGTCGCGGAGCGCGACCATGAACGCGAGGCCATAGCCGATCCAGACGACGCCGAGCAGCGTCACGCCGAGCTGGACAACGGCCGCCTGGCGCACGTCGGCAATTGCGCTCAGCCAGAAGGCGAGGAGCAGCGTGGCCAGCAGCGCAGCGAGACTCCAGACGAGGCCGCCCTCGTGCGTCGCGACCAGGATGCCCAGCACGCCCACGAAGCCGGCCACGGTGAGCGGGCGGAGAGACCGCGTGAGCGCGGCGTACTCGTGCATCGAGATGACGCCAACCACGAGCGCGAGGCCGACCATCGGCCAGCCGCCGATGACGACGGCTGCGATCGCCACGACGGCGAGCGGGATGGCGACGAGGACGCGCCCGGTGAGGCCGCTCACCGCTTCCCGAACCGCCGCCGGCGGGTGGCGTACGCGGCCAGCGCATCGCCGAGTTCCTCGCCGTCGAAGTCGGGCCAGAGCGTCGGTGTGAAGTGGTACTCGGCGTAGGCCGCCTGCCAGAGCAGGAAGTTCGACACGCGCAGCTCGCCGCTGGTGCGGATGACGAGATCCGGGTCGGGCATTGCGGGAGCGTACAGATGGGCGCGGAGGGCGCCCTCGTCGACCTCGTCAGCGGAGACGCCCTCGCGGACGAGCGCGCGGGCGGCGCGGACGAGCTCGTCGCGGCCCCCGTAGTCGAAGGCGACCCACAGATCCAGCCGCGTGTTCGACGCGGTGCGGCGCTCCATGTCCTCCATCAGCTCGAGCAGGTCGCGGGGGCAGCGGTCACGGCGGCCCACGAAGCGGACGCAGACGCCCTGGCGATGCAGGTCGGGAAACTGGTCGCGGATCGTCTCCGTGAAGAGCGCCATCAGGTCGTCGACCTCCTGCTCGGGGCGGCCCCAGTTCTCCGTGGAGAAGGCATAGACGGCGAGGCTGCGGATGCCCAGGTCGGGGGCGGCTTCGACGGTGCGGCGGAGCGCCTGGGTGCCGGCGCGGTGACCGGCAATGGCGGGCAGCCCGCGGCGGCGGGCCCAGCGGCCGTTCCCATCCATGATGATCGCGACGGCGGTGGCCGACTCGGGCAGCGGCTGCTCGACTGTTGAGAGCCGCCGCAGCCTCATGAGACGGCGCAGGCGGCCGACGGCGGCAGCGGGCATGGCCGTATTCAAGCCGATTCGTGACGGATGCCGCGCAGGCTCAGAAGGGCCCGTGCGGCTCGTAGCTGCCGGGCCGTGTGCCCATCGCGATGAAGGAGAGGCCGTCCGGCCCGGCGTGCGGACAGCGGGTGGACTCAGGGTCGATGCGGAGGAAGGAGCCTTCCCGCAGGGCGGCGAGCAGTCGCCTGTGCTCCGCAGGCGGTGATGTTGCAACAACAGTCGCAAGGTGAGAGGCTCCGGATGTGATCAACCCAGTAAGGGATTCGCTGCGTCGATGAAACCGTTGCGGTGCTACTTGGGTCAGCACAAGTGGGTGCGCCAAGAAAGGGAGCGTTTGGGCGGGCGACCTGGCGCTACGGAGGACGTCTGGGTGTGCGCCGACTGCGGCAAAGATGACACTGGCCCGGCGGAGAAGTACATCCCGCCAGCACCGCCGGGCGGTGACCCCGGCACGTTCTAACGAGTTATCTGCACCCGCCGCCAAGCCGGGGTTCTGTACCCACGGCGAGCGCAGCTCCTGTGCCAAGGCACATAGACCAACACTGGGGCACCGCAACGTCCTCGCCGTCGATCGTCCAGTGGCCGCTCCCCGAGATCACCGCGCACACCTCCTCGTGCCCCGTCTTCAGCTCGGTGTGCTCCACGCCGGCCGAGTTGGGTGGGAGGTCGAATCGGTTGACGCCGAACGCCTCCACGCCGAGCTCCCGGCGGACGAACCGAACGATGTTGCCCGGGCCGGCAGGCTCGATGTCGTCGACGTGGGCCACGGTGTACGGCACGAGGGCGACAGCGTACCGCGGGATGTGTAGGCTC
>DATAHR010000146.1:0-2171 GCA_036263035.1 Gaiellales bacterium
AGATGTTCTCGAGCAGCTTCACCAGCTCGGCGGCATCCGGCGAGGACACCGGCACGATGGTGTCGACGCACAGCTGGTAGAGCTGCCGGGCCCGCTCGGCGCACTCCGGGGTCAGTCCGCCCACGACCTTCGGGGTCGTCCGCACGGTGTAGTCGGTGCGGCCGGGGTCGATCCGCTCGGGCGACATCGCCAGATGGAAATCGACGCCGGCGGTGAGGCCGCTCTGTTCGAGCACCGGCGCCAGCAGCTCGCGGGTGGTGCCGGGATACGTCGTCGACTCGAGCACCACCAGCTGTCCGTGCTGCAGGTGCGGGGCGATGGCCGCCGCCGCGGCGGCAATCATCGAGACGTCGGGCTCCCGGTTCTCGGAGAGCGGCGTGGGCACGCAGATCAGGATCGCCCGCACGTCGGCCACGGGCGCGGGATCCGTGCCCGCCGTCACCGTTCCGGCCTCGACGAGTGGACGCAGGTCGTCCGCCGAGACGTCGGCGATGTAGCTCTCCCCCTGGGAGATCGCCCGCACCTTGGCCTCGTCGGTGTCGATGCAGTGCACCGTCGCACCGGCCTGCCCGAACGCGACGGCGAGCGGCAGGCCGACGTACCCCGCGCCGATGATCGCGATGTCCGAGGCCATCAGCCGCCCATCGTACCGACCGTCACCCCGGCCAGGCGGCAACCAGGTCGGCGATCCGGCGGGAGGCGTGCCCGTCGCCGTACAGCGGCGGATGCTCCGTGGGCACGGTCAGCTCCGCGAGCGCCTGCGTCACCGCGGCCGGGGTCATCTCGACCAGCCGGTTCCAGCCGAGCTGGATCGTCTCCACCCACTCGCTGGTATCGCGCAGCGTCAGGCAGGGCACGGAGTGGAGGTACGCCTCCTTCTGCACCCCTCCAGAGTCAGTCAGGCAGACGCGGGCCGAGATCAGCAGCGCCGTGAAGTCCAGGTAGCCGAGTGGGGGAGTGACGATGGCCGCGCGCTCGGCTCGTTCGAGCAGGCCCCGGCGCGAGAGCGCCGCCTCCGTGCGCGGGTGCAGGGGGAAGACGAGTGGCTCCTCCACCGACTCCAGCACCTCGACCAGCGAGGCAAGAGCCGACGGCTGGGTGTTCGCCGGACGGTGGACCGTGATCAGCGCGTAGCGGCCCCGCTCCACGCCGAGCCGCTCGAGCGCGCCGGACCGCTGCGCCGCGACCGGGCCGAACTGCTCGGCCACGTCCACCATCACGTCGCCCACCAGGTGCACGCCCTCCCGCATGCCCTCCGCCGCCAGGTTGTCGACGGCGGTCTGGCTGGGACAGAAGCGCAGGTCGGAGATGACGTCGGTCAGCACGCGGTTGACCTCCTCCGGCATCCGGCGGTCGAACGACCGCAGCCCCGCCTCGACGTGTCCGATGGCGTACCCCGACTTCGACGAGACGAGGGCGCCGGCCAGCGTCGAGTTGGTATCGCCGTAGACCAGCACCATGTCGGGCTGCTCGGAGTCCAGCACCGGCTCCAGGCCAACCAGCATCGATCCGGTCTGCTGCGCGTGGCTGCCCGACCCGGTCTCGATGCGGTGGTCGGGCGGGTCGATGCCGAGCTCGTCGAAGAAGACGCTGGAGAGGTCCTCGTCGTAGTGCTGGCCCGTGTGGACGAGCACGTGGTCGACCCGCTCGGCGAGCGCACGGGCAAGCGGCGCGGCCTTGATGAACTGCGGGCGGTTCCCGACCACGGAGACGACCTTCATGCGGGCCGAGACTAGATGATCCGAGCATGAGCCGAGGTGGGACGTGATCCGAGATCACGGCGCTACGAGGCAGTGCGTGCGCCTGTGACCTGACCGGCTCCCGGGCGCGAACTAGTCGTCGGAGGCGGCGCTGTTGGAGTGGTGGCCGTGCTTCGCGTGCTTTGGATGCGTGTTTCCGTCCCGACTTCGTGCGACTGCTGAGACAGCTTGGCCGTGGCCGGGGCCGGGTGGTGTCGCGTGAGCGACCTTGGACACGTCGTATCCGTGCGTGCCGGGCGGTGGCCCTTGACGAGTGTCGTGGTTGCCCTGCTCACCTTGGCCCTCACGCTGGTCGGTGTCCGCATCTGAGTGCTTGGTGTTGGGCCGGCCCGCACCGTGCGATGCTGGCTGGTCACCGCTGCCCGGCCCGGCCGTCGCATACGCCAGCCCGCCGAACGCGACGAGGAGTAC
>DATAHR010000147.1:0-21012 GCA_036263035.1 Gaiellales bacterium
CCCGATGCGATTCGCGCGCCAGCTCCTCTGCATGCACGGGCACAACCACCCCCGGCCCAACCGCGGCAGCTGCGGCTCCGGCGTGCACTTCGACATATTCGCGATCCAGCCCTACACGACCGGGGGGCCGACCCACGAGGGCCACGTCAACGACGTCGAGCTGGGCGACCTCGGCAAGCTGCAGACGCTGCTGCGCGCCGCCAACCGGGCCGGGCGGATCGAAGGCGCCTTCCGGCGAACGCCGCTCTGGATCACCGAGTTCTCCTGGGACTCCAATCCCCCCGACCCGGGTGGCCTGCCGATGAAGATCGAGACCAGATGGGTCGCCGAGGCGCTCCACCAGGCCTGGAGCGCGGGCGTGACCCATTTCTTCTGGTACAGCCTGCGCGACGGCCCCCACGACGGCGACCCCTACAACCAGACCCTGGAGTCGGGCCTCTACTTCCGGGGGCCGACGATCGAGAGCGACCAGCCGAAGGAAGTTCTCGCCGCCTACCGCTACCCCTTCGTCGCCTATCCGACCAAGAAGGGCCTCAGCTTCTGGGGTCGGACGCCCGACAGCCTCGCGCACAAGGTGACGATCCAGGTCTGGAAACGCCGCGGCTGGCGCAAGGTCGCCGCCGTGCGGGCGGCCGCCGACGGCATCTTCAGCGGCGTCGCGACGGAGAGCCGATACGGCAGCGACCGAAGGGGCTCCGCCCGGGCGGTCTATCCGGGGCAGCCCTCGATCCCCTTCTCGATGAAGCCGGTTCCCGACTTCCGCCAGTCCCCGTTCGGCTGAGCGCGCCCCGGCCGAGGCGTCCCGCGACCGCTCCGCGCCAGGACCTAGACTTCCGCCGGTGAAGATCGGCATCGTAGGCCTCGGCTACGTCGGCCTGCCCCTGGCCGTCGGCTTCGCCGAGGCGGGGCACGAGGTGGTCGGCCTGGACGCCGACGCTCGCAAGGTCGAGGCGCTGAGCTCCGGGCGCAGCTACGTCGAGGACATCCCCGACGAGAGCCTTGCCCGGCTCGACGGGCGCCTGCGGGCGACCTCGGAGGTCGCCGACCTGGCCTCCTGCGAAGCGGTCGTGATCTGCGTGCCGACGCCGCTGACCGGCTCGCGCGAGCCGGACCTCACCTACCTGATCGACTCGGCCACGGCGCTCTCGGCCGTGCTGCAGCCTGAGCAGCTGGTCGTGCTCGAGTCGACCACCTACCCGGGAACGACGCGCGAGCGACTGCAGCCGATCCTCGAGGAGTCCGGCCTGGCGGCGGGGCGCGACTTCCACCTCGCCTTCTCGCCCGAGCGGATCGACCCCGGCCGCACCGACTACACGGTGCGCACGACGCCGAAGCTGGTCGGCGGGGTGACGCCCGCCTGCGCCGAGCGGGCGAGCGAGCTCTACTCGCTGATCTGCGACGAGGTCGTGGTGCTCTCCACGCCCGAGGCGGCCGAGCTGTCGAAGCTGCTCGAGAACATCTTCCGCTCGGTCAACATCGCCCTGGTCAACGAGCTCGCCCAGCTCTGCGACCGCCTCGGGCTGGACGTCTGGGAGGTGATCGACGCGGCGGCCACGAAGCCCTACGGGTTCATGCGCTTCACACCCGGCCCCGGCCTCGGCGGTCACTGCATCCCGATCGACCCCTTCTACCTGTCCTGGCGCGCCCGGCAGTTCGACTTCCAGACGGAGTTCATCGAGCTCGCGGGCAAGGTGAACACCTCGATGCCGTACTTCTGCGCGGAGCGGATCGCGCATGCGCTGAACGGCGTTCGCAAGGCGGTCAACGGCAGCCGCATCCTGGTGCTGGGCGTGTCGTACAAGCCGGACGTCGGCGACACCCGCGAATCGCCGGCGCTGAAGCTGATCGAGCTGCTGGGCGGGCTCGGTGCCTCGATTGCCTACCACGACCCGCACGTCCCCGACCTGCGCGACGAGGGGCTCGACCTGCGCAGCATCGAGCTCGACGACGGCGCCGTCGAGAGCGCCGACATCGTCTGCGTCGTCACCGCCCACTCGGGCATCGACTACGGCCGGCTGGCCGAGCGGTCGCAGCTGCTGTTCGACTTCCGAAACACGGTGCCGCGGATCGACGAGCGGGTGCACACGCTGTGAGCGACCATGTCCGGATCGGCGTTGTCGGGCTCGGCTACTGGGGCCCGAACCTGGCGCGCAACTTCTCGCAGCTGCCGGAGGCCGACCTCGTGTGGTGCTGCGACGCCGACGACGCGAGCCGGGAGCGGGTTGCGGCGCAGTTCCCCGGGGTACGGCTGACGGCGCGGTACGAGGATCTGCTCGAGGACGAGAGCCTGGACGCGGTGGTGGTGGCGACCCCCGTGCCGACCCACCACGCACTCGCCCGGGAGGCGCTGCTCGCGGGCAAGCACGTGTTCGTCGAGAAGCCGCTGGCGTGGACGGCGGCGGACGCGCGCGACCTCGACTCGCTGTCCAACGAGACCGGCCGCACCCTGATGGTCGGCCACCTGCTTCGCTTCCATCCCGGGGTGGTCAAGCTCCGCGAGCTGATCGAATCGGGCGAGCTCGGAGACGTGCTCTACGTCTACGGCAACCGCCAGAACCTCGGGGTGATCCGGGAGGACGAGAACGCGCTCTGGAGCCTCGGCGTGCACGACATCTCGGTCGTCCTCTACCTGCTCGGCGGACGGCCCGTCGAGGTGTCCGCCCGAGGCGAGTCCTACGTCCGCCCGGGAGTCGAGGACGTGGTCTTCGGCTACGTGAAGCTCGCCACCGGGCAGGTGGGCCACCTGCACCTGTCGTGGCTCGACCCGCACAAGATGCGCCGGATGACCGTTGTCGGCTCCAAGCGGATGGCGGTGTTCGACGACATGGAGCCCGAGCGCAAGGTCACCGTCTACGACAAGGGGCCGATGGAGATCGCCCCCGGCAAGATCACGACGCACACCGGCGACATCACGATCCCGGCGATCTCGAGGGAGGAGCCGCTCCGCATCGAGTGCCGCGCCTTCATCGAGGCGGTGCGCTCGGGCGGCCACGCCCACCCGGCCAACGGTGCGGAGGGCGTCGCCGTGGTCGAGGTGCTGCAGGGCATGCAGCGGTCGCTCGACGAGGGAGGAGCGACGGTCGCGCTCGAGGCGGCGACCGCGTGAGCTGGACGGCTGACGATGCGCCCGGGCTGTCCCTGGCAGCCGACGCCGTGGTGGGCGAGGGCGTCACGTTCGGAGCGAACGTGGTCGTCCATGCGGGCACCGTGATCGGCGACGGATGCGCCATCGGAGACAACGCGGTGCTGGGCAAGCCCCCCACGCTCTCCGCCCGCTCGACCTCGCGCCGCGACCCGCCGCCGCCGCTCCGGATCGGCGCGGGCTGCGCGGTGGCCGCCGGCGCGGTGCTCGCGGCCGGCTCGACGCTGGGCGAGGGCTGTGTTGTCGGCGACCTTGCATCCGTGCGGGAGCGCTGCACCATCGGCGAGCAGGTCGTGATCGGTCGCGGTGTCTCGGTGGAAAACGACTGCAGCATCGGGCCCTACACCAAGATCCAGACGAACGCCTACATCACGGCGCACAGCGTGCTGGAGGAGCACGTGTTCATCGCCCCCTGCGTCGTCACCACAAACGACAACTTCATGGGGCGCACCGAGAAGCGCCACGCGCTGATCAAGGGCGCGATCGTCCGGCGCGGCGCACGCGTCGGCGGGGGATCCGTCCTGCTGCCCGGCATCGAGATCGGCGAGGAGGCGTTCGTCGGGGCGGGAGCGGTGGTCACCCGCGACGTGGGGCCGCGCACGCTGGTCGTCGGGAACCCGGCCCGGGTGCTGCGCGACGTGCCCGACGAGGAGCTGCTCTAGATAACCAGCGTCGTCGACGTGCCGGCGCTGTGGTCCGCGTCGTGCGCGAAGTGCACGCGCCAGCTGCCCGATGCCACGGGTGTGGTGAAGCGGAAGGTGCCATCCGCCGCGACGGTCGCATCCTCGACCGCCGCCCACCCACCCGGCGTGTCCTTCTGCAGCGTCACCGTCGCCCCCTGGAGCCTGGGGAGCATCGTGCCGTGGAACCGGGCGCCGCCCGAGAGCGTCAGCACCGGGTGCACGCGCACGCGCACGATCACCGCGGCCGCACCGGCCCGGCTGAGGCGGTAGGAGACGTCGGCCATCGGGCTGCGGGCGAGCGAGAAGCGGCCGTCGCTGTCGAGCGACACGGGCGCGGTGATGCGCCTCCAGGTGCCGCTGGACCCCTTCTGCGACTCCAGCGTGAAGGCGGCGGGCCGGGGCCACAGCCGGCCGCGCAGCTGGAACTGCTGGCCTGCATCGGCGTCGGACGGCGCCACCAACGTCACCTGCAGGATGCGGAAGTAGGTCGACCGCAGATGCATCCGCGAGTAGACGTCGCTTCCGGTCATGGCCGTATCGCCGCCGCCATGCTGGACGACGACCGAGAGCACCCGGTGACTGGGGCCGTCGATGGTCTGATCGACACCGGTGACGACGCCCGATACGCCCAGCGCGGCGGCCAGCCCGCTCTTGCTGTAGACGACCGGCGCCCAGGTGTGATTCGGGTTGAGGCCGTTCGCCGCGTCGTAGCGGTCACGGACCGGAACCAGATACGGCTGGTCGGGGCTGCCCCACGACGCCGACAGCGACGAGGTGAAGCCGCCGGAGCTGGACGAGAAGAACGTCGTCGCGACCTGCCCGCCGTACTTCACCACCTGCCGCTTGGTGGCCGCCACCGCAGCATCGGAGGCGGCCGCCTGCTGCTCGATCGGGCAGTACATCTGGCTGCGCGTGTCCGGATAGGCATCGAACGTCGACCCACCGGCGGTGGCGGCGGCATACGATCTCGCGGCCACGGCCTGTGTCTGCACGGCCTCCGGCAGCCAGCTGGCAGGCACCTCGCAGGGCACCACGCCGCGGACATACCGCTCCATCGGGACGACGTTCACGACCGACAGCGAGCCGTGGGAGAGCAGGACGTGGAAGTCGCCCCACCAGTGGTCGTTGGTATACCCGTTGATCGCCCGCTCGTTCAGCTGCAGCGGGCTCGATCCGGGCGTGATCCGGAGCGACCCGACGATGCCCTTCCAGATGTAGCCCGCCGCGTCGCGGCTCCAGAGGCGGAGATGGCCGGCAGTGGTGCCGGGATCGACGCGGTAGCGCCCGGCGGGGAGCACCTTGGACGTCCCGCCCCCGTCGCGGCCGACCGCCTGGGAGTCGAAGGCCACGTGGATCGAGCCCTGGCCGCCAACCAGCAGCACACGCTCGTCGGTGCCCTTCGGCAGCAGCCCGATCGTGGTGCCCGTGTAGTAATGGGCCAGGATCTGCTCGTGTGTGTAGCCGTGCTGCGCATACCCGAGCGCGCCGTACTGCGACATTCCGATGCCGTGCCCCCAGCCATGGCCGATCAGCGTGAACCGCGTCGATGCCCCCGCCGGGCCGGCTGAGGCGGCAAGCACCAGACAGACGGCCAGCGCAAGGGTGAGACGGCGGATCATCAGAAGCTGCATCGGCACTGCAAGGGTACGGCTCGAGACGGCCGTGCACCCCCTCACGTGTTCTATCACCACTTCAGCGGCGGGGTGGTGCCGTCGATAACCTGCGGAAGCCGGATGAATCCCATCGCCATGCTCCCCTCCCCCGTCCGCGCGGTCGCCGAGATCCTGCTCACGCTGCTTGTCGCGGCCGGCATCGCGTACCTCGCACAGGCCTTCGTGGTCAAGCCCTACCGCGTGCCCACGGGCAGCATGATCCCGACCCTGAAGCCGGGCGACCGCGTCATCGCCGACCGGCTCAGCCTCGACTTCAGCGATCCGACGAGGGGCGAGATCGTCGTCTTCCACCCGCCCATCTGCTCGGGCTCGAACAACGCGAGCGGCGCATGCACCACACCGAACCTGTCGCTGCGCGTCGGCACCTCCCCGGTCACCTTCATCAAGCGCGTGATCGGGCTGCCCGGCGAGACCGTGTGGGCGAAGGGCGGCCATGTGTGGGTGCAGGACCCCGGCGGCAAGCCCCAGCGGCTGAACGAGCCGTACGTGAAGGGCCAGGCGACGCCTCGGTTCCCGAAGACCGTGATCCCGTCCCGCTGCTACTTCATGATGGGCGACAACCGCATCTCGTCGGACGACTCGCGCACGTGGGGCTGCGAGCCGCGGGGCGACATCCTGGGCATCGCGCGGGTGCGGTACTGGCCGCTCTCGCGCCTCGGCATCCTCTAGATGATCGATCGATCATCTCGACTGCACACCCCGAGGGGACCCGCCGGTAGACTGACCGCACAGTCAAAGGGGAGTTGCGGGTCGTGCGGTTGCGTCGTTCCTGCCTGGCGGTGCCGGGCTCATCGCCAAAGATGTTGGCCAAGGCAGCGGTGCTGGCGGCCGACCAGATCTTCCTGGATCTCGAGGATGCCGTCTCCCCGCTGGAGAAGGTCAGCGCGCGCGACACGATCGTCCAGGCGCTGACCGAGAACGACTACTCGGGCAAGACGCGCGTCGTCCGGGTGAACGGCGTCACGACGCAGTGGTGCCTCGGTGACCTGCTCGCCGTCGTCGGCGGAGCCGGCCGCAACCTGGACTGCGTGATGGTGCCCAAGGTGGAGGACGCCGGGCAGCTGCACTTCGTGGATCACGTGCTCACCCAGCTCGAGACCGAGCACGGCATCGAGCACCGCATCGGCATCGAGGCACAGATCGAGAACGGGCGCGGGGCGATGAACATCCGCGAGATCGCCCAGGCCACGCCGCGGCTCGAGACGCTGATCTTCGGCCCGGGTGACTACGCGGCGAACATGGGCGTCGGCTCGCTCGTGATCGGATCGATCGACCCGGACTATCCCGGCGACCAGTGGCACTTCATCCTGTCGCTGATCGTCACGGCAGCGCGTGCCTACGGCGTGCAGGCGATCGACGGGCCCTACACCGACATCAAGAACACCGACGAGTACCGCCGGCTCTGCCTGCGGGCGAAGCAGGTCGGCTATGACGGCAAGTGGGTGCTGCACCCCGATCAGATCGGGATCGCGAACGAGGTGTTCGCTCCCAGCCAGGAGGAGTTCGAGCGGGCACGTCGCCTGCTGGCGGCCTACGAGCACGCGACCACCGTGGAGCGGCGGGGCGCGGTGATGCACGAGGGCCAGATGATCGACGAGGCGTCGAGGAAGATCGCAGAGGCCGTCGTGGCGCGTGGCGTCGCGGCAGGCATGAGCGCCGAGGAGGTGCCGGCATGAGCGCGGTGCTGGAGGGGCTGGGCGAGGAGCAGCGCGAGGTCGTGGCGCTCGTCCGCCAGTTCACGGAGGAGCAGATCATCCCGGTCGCGTCCCGGCTGGAGCACGACGACGAGTTCCCCGACGAGATCGTGGAGGGCCTGAAGGAGCTCGGCCTGTTCGGCTTCACCATCCCCGAGGAGTACGGCGGGCTGGGGCTCGACCTGACCACGTACGCGCTGTCGGTGAGCGAGCTGGCGCGCGGCTGGATGAGCGTGTCGGGGATCATCAACACGCACTTCATCGTCGCCAACATGATCCTGCGCGACGGCACCGACGAGCAGAAGCAGCGGTTCCTGCCGCGGATGGCGACCGGCGAGGTGCGCTGCGCGTTCTCGATGACGGAGCCGGAGTGCGGCTCGGACGTGCAGGCGATCCGCACCCGGGCCGTGCGCGACGGCGACGACTACGTGGTCAGCGGCCAGAAGATGTGGGTGACGAACGGCCTGCGGTCGGGCATCGTCGCACTGCTCGTGAAGACCGATCCGGACGCGACGCCGGCGCACCGCGGGATGAGCTGCCTGCTGGTCGAGAAGACGCCGGGGGCGCACCAGGAGGGCGGTCTGACCATCCCGCCGCAGCTCGAGAAGCTCGGCTACAAGGGGGTCGAGACGACGGAGCTTGTGTTCCAGGAGCATCGCGTCCCGGCGGCGAACCTGCTCGGCAACGCCGAGGGCCAGGGCTTCCAGCAGATGATGTCGGGCGTGGAGGTGGGCAGGGTCAACGTGGCGGCCCGCGGGGTCGGGGTGGCGCAGCGGGCGTTCGAGCTCGCGATCCGCTACGCCCAGGAGCGCGAGGCGTTCGGAAAGCCGATCGCGAAGCACCAGGGCATCCAGTTCAAGCTGGCCGAGATGGCGACCAAGATCGAGGCGGCGCGGCTGCTCATGATCTCGGCCGCTCGGAAGAAGGACGCCGGCGAGCGCTCGGACATCGAGGCGGGTATGGCCAAGCTCTACGCGTCGGAGATCTGCCACGAGGTGGTCGAGGACAGCTTCCGGATCCACGGCGGCTACGGCTACTCCAAGGAGTACGAGATCGAGCGGCTGTACCGCGACGCCCCGATGCTGCTGATCGGCGAGGGGACGAGCGAGATCCAGAAGCTGATCGTCGCGCGCGGCCTGCTGGCGAGGTACCCGCTGTGAGCGGTCGGGTGATCGACGCGCGGGAGACGAGGTTCGGGCGCTACCTCGAGGACTTCGAGGTTGGCGATGTCTACAAGCACTGGCCGGGCAAGACCATCACGGAGGCCGACGACCACCTGTTCTGCATGATCACGATGAACCACCATCCGCTGCACACGGACGCCCATTACGCCGAGACCGAGACGCAGTTCGGCAAGAACGTCGTCGTCGGGAACCTGGTCTACTCGCTGGTGCTCGGGATGAGCGTGCCGGACGTCTCGGGAAAGGCGATCGCGAACCTCGAGGTGGAGTCGCTCAAGCACGCGAAGCCCACCTTTCACGGCGACACCATCTACGCGCAGACCACGGTGCTGGACAAGGTCGAGTCGAAGAGCAAGCCCGACCGCGGAGTGGTGACCGTGGAGACGATCGGCACCAACCAGCGCGGCGAGGTGGTGTGCGAGTTCCGGCGTAAGGTGCTCGTGCCCAAGCGGCCCGCCTGACCTGTGGCGGTCGACCTGATCCTGACAAACGGCGTCGTCCACACGGTCGACGCGGCGCGCAGCGTGCACCAGGCGGTGGGCGTGGCCGACGGCCGCGTCGCCGCCGTGGGCAGCGCCGCCGACGTGGCGCAGCTGGCCGGCCCGGCCACCCGGGTGGTTGACGTCGAGGGCGGCATGGTGCTCCCCGCCTTCCAGGATGCCCACTGCCATCTCGGCTCCGCTGGATACGCACGAACGCTCTGTGACCTCCACGAGAGCAGGGGAGCAGACGAGCACCTGCAGCGTGTGCGGGACTATGCACGGGCGCACGCCGAGCGCCCCTGGATCGTCGGCGGCGGCTGGCTGTCGAGTGACTTCCCCGGCGGCATCGCCACCCGCCAGGAGCTGGATGCAGCGGTCCCCGACCGCCCGGCGGTGCTCACGACCTCGGACGTCCACGGGGCGTGGGTGAACACCCGGGCGCTCGAGGCGGCGGGCATCGGCGCCGACACGCCGGATCCGCCGGGCGGCCGCATCGAACGGGACGAGCACGGCGAACCGGTCGGGATGCTGCAGGAGCAGGCGATGCACCTCGTGCTCGACCTGGCGCCGAAGCCCGGGACGGCCGAACGGGCGGCGGGCCTGCGCAGCGCGCAGGAGTACTACCTTGGCCTCGGCATCACCGCCTGCCAGGACGCCACCGTCGTCCCCGATTGGCAGGAGACGTACGAGCAGCTCGCGGCGTCCGGCGAGCTGATCCTGCGTGTGCGCGGCAACATGAGCTGGGATCCGGCAGGCGCGGACGACCAGCTGGACGAGCTGCTGGAGCGACGGCGAAGCGGCACCGTCGGCCGGCTCAGCTGCGGGAACGTCAAGTTCTTCCACGACGGCGTCGTCGAGAACCGCACCGCAGCCATGCTCGATTCCTACCTCGACGGTGACGGCCGGCCCACCGGGGAGCACGGCATCGACCAGTACCGGCTCGAAGACCTGGCCCGCCACGTCAGGCGCTGCGACGCGGCCGGCTTCGGGATCCACATCCACGCGATCGGCGATCGTGCGGTGCGCGAGTCGCTCGACGTGCTCGAGCGCGCGGCAACGACGAACGGCCGCCGCGACGCACGGCATCAGCTGGCGCACGTGCAGTTCTGCCATCCGGATGACATCGGCCGGTTCCGCGAGCTGGGCGTGATCGCCAACGTCACGCCGCTGTGGGCGCGGCTGGAGTCCTACATCACCGAGCTGACGCTGCCGTTCGTATCGCCGGCCGCCGCTGCAGGGCTGTACCCGTTCGGCAGCATCGTCCGTGCCGGCGGCGCGATCGCGTTCGGCAGCGACTGGGCGGTGTCCACGCCCGACCCGCTGCACCAGCTGGCGACCGCCGTCTCCCGCTGCGATCCCGAGACGGGGAACGACCAGCCGCTGCTGCCCGACGAGCGCCTCGACCTGGGGACGGCCATCGCCGCGCACACGATGGGCGCCGCGTACGCGTCGTTCCTTGACCGCGAGACGGGGTCGATCGAGGTGGGCAAGCTCGCCGACCTGGTCGTGCTCGACCGCGACCTGTTCACCCTGCCGCCCTCCGCGTATCCCGAGGCGCGCGTGCTCCTGACCCTGTCGGCCGGGGAGACGGTACACGCCGCTGCGGGCTGGTAGCCCGCTTCCGCGTAGAGCACGTAGGACGGCACACATCGCTGACGTGTCAGCCGACGGGCCCGCTCTATCATCCCGCCCCGCCATGCACGCGATCCGGGTTGACGGGCTGACGAAGCGCTACGGCGACCACGTCGCTGTCGACGGCATCGGGTTCACGGTCGAGCAGGGCGAGGCATTCGGCATCCTCGGCCCAAACGGCGCGGGCAAGACCACGACGCTCGAGATGATCGAGGGGCTGCGCCCACCCGACGGCGGTGAGGTCGAGGTGCTCGGCCGCCGCGTGTGGCCCGACCCGCGGGCCGTGCAGGGACGCATCGGGGTTCAGCTGCAGTCGACCACCCTGTTTGACCGCCTCACCTCACGCGAGCTGCTCGAGCTGTTCGCGCGCTTCTACGACCGCTCGGACGGGCCCGACCGCGCGGAGCAGTCGCTGCGCCTGGTCGGCCTCGAGAGCAAGGCGGACGCGTATCCCGAGGACATGTCCGGCGGGCAGCAGCAGCGCCTGGCGATCGCACTGGCGCTCGTCCACGACCCGGACGTCGTGTTCCTGGACGAGCCCACCACGGGCCTCGACCCGCAGGCGAGACGCAACCTGTGGGACGTCATCCGCGCGATCAACCAGGAGGCTGGCAAGACGGTGGTGCTGACCACGCACTACCTCGAGGAGGCCGAGGAGCTGTGCGACCGGGTGGCGATCATGGATTCGGCCCGCGTGATCGCACTCGACACTCCGGCCGGCCTGGTGGCCTCGCTCGGCGCCGACGTCCGCATCTCCTACGTCGAGAACGGTCAGGAGCGTGTGGACTACGTGCCCGACGCGCAGGCGGCCGTGCTCGAGCTGCTCGAGCGCGCCCGGCGGGACGGCTCGCGGATCGAGAGCCTTCTGGTGCGCGGCCCGAGCCTCGAGGACGTGTTCCTGCGGCTGACCGGGCGGGAGTTCCGCGAATGAACATCGGCCGTGTTGCCGCGACCACCGCCGCACAGCTGAAGATGATGTTCCGGCGGCGGATCGTCCTGTTCTGGTCGCTGCTCTTCCCGATCATCCTGATGACCCTGCTCGGCCTGCTGTTCGGCCGGTCGGTGGGCGCGGGCACGATCACCGTCCTCGACCAGGCCCACACCCCGGGAGCCGCCGCGATGATCACAGCGCTGCGGCATACGAGCGGCGTCACCGTCAAGCAGGACTCGGAGTCCGTCGCGAGTGCACGCAAGCAGGTGCAGGACGGCAACCGCGATGCCCTGCTCGTCCTGACGAAGACGGGCAGCGGGCCGACCTCGGCGACCCTCTACTACTCGAACGCCTCCGCCACCCAGGCGGGGATCATGAAGGGCATCGTGTTCGGCATCGCGTCACGGGTATCCGTGGCGACCAGCGGCGGCCCGCCCGCGGTCAGCTTCACCCAGCGATCGGTCGATTCCTCCGCGCTGGACTACGTGGACTTTCTGATGCCGGGCATCCTCGCGCTCTCGATCATGATCTCGGCGGTGATCGGCCTGGCGACGGTGCTCGTGGACTGGCGCAAGCGCGGCATCCTCCGCCGGCTGAAGCTGACGCCGATGCCGCTCTCCGAGTTTCTGACCTCGCGGATCCTGGCATCGCTCTCGCTGGCGCTGCTGCAGGTCGTGGTGTTGATCGCGTTCGGCGCAATCGCGTTTGGCGTCCACATCTCGACGACCGCCTGGGCCGCAATCCCGATCGCCCTGGCCGGCGCGCTCTGCTTCCTGGTGATGGGGTTCACGATCGGCTCGCTGACATCAGAGCCGGAGACCGCTGACGCCGTCACCAACGTCATCACCAATCCGATGATGTTTCTGTCAGGCACGTTCTGGCCGGTCGCGGCGATGCCGGCGTTCGTGCAGTCGATTGCCAAGGTCCTACCGCTCTACTACCTGGCGAACGGCCTTCGGGACACCATCGTGCGGGGACAGGGGCTGGTCGAGGTGCTGCCCGACCTCGCGGTACTGTTGATCGTGACCGCGGCGCTTGCAGTGGTATCGCTGCGCACCTTTCGGTGGGAATAGGAGGAGGCTCGATGGCACGCTACGACAACGTGATCGTCGGCGGAGGGCTCGCCGGCGGGATGGCTGCTCAGGAGTACCGCGAGGCGGGGGGCGACGGCTCGGTCGTCATCATCGCCCGCGAGCCGCACTCGCCCTACCACCGCCCGCCGCTGACGAAGGAGTTCCTCCGGCGGGAGAAGCCCGAGCACGAGCTGCTCATGCATTCCGAGGACGAGTGGAGCGAGATGAACGTCGAGCTGCGGCTGTCCACCGAGGCGACGGCGATCGATCCCGACGGCCACACCATCGAGCTCGCCGGCGGTGACCGGATCGAGTACGGGCGCCTCCTGCTCGCGACCGGCGCGACCCCTCGCACCATCGGCGACGCGAGCACCATCCGGGTGATCGAGGACTCGAAGCGGGTCGGCGACGTGCTGGAGCGGGGCAGCGGCCACCTGGGCGTGATCGGCGGAGGCTTCATCGGCGTCGAGACCGCGGCCAGCGCGCGCATGAAGGGCCTGGAGGTGACGATGGTCGCCCCCGAGCCGGTGCTGTGGTCACATCTCTTCGGCGAGCAGGTCGGCCGGTACTTCCAGGGCCATATGGAGCGGCATGGCGTGACGGTGCTCACCGGCGCGAAGGAGCTGCCGCCGGCCGACTACGACCTCATCATCGCCGGCATCGGCGTATCGCCCAACATCGAGCTGGCACGGGCCGCCGGCCTGGAGACGAACACCGGCGTGCTGGCCGACGATCATCTGCTGGCCGCTCCCGATGTGTGGGTGGCCGGCGACATCGCCGAGTACCAGAGCGTGATCCACGGACGCCGGATCCGGATCGAGCACTGGGACGTGGCGCTGAACCAGGGCCGCTATGTCGGCCGCTCGTGGGCGGGCGCCGAGAACGGGCCCTACACCGTGGTGCCGTACTTCTTCTCCGACCTGGCCGACTGGACGTGGTTTGAGTACGTCGGCCCGGCCGGACGGGACGACGCCGTGGAGGTGCGCGGCTCGATGGACGACGACGACTTCGTCGCGTACTACAGCTCCCCTGACGGGAAGCTGACCGGATGCCTGGGCGTCAACCGCAGCGACGAGGTGAACGAGGCGAAGGAGCTGATTGCCAGCGGAGGCGGCGTCCCCGCGGCGGGGTGACCGGAGCGGTGCTCAGACGGCGGTGATCGCCGGGCTGGTCGCGTTCAGGTGCGACGCGATCTCCTCGACGGTGATGACCGGCAGGTCATGGCGCCTGCAGAACGCCTGCAGCTGCACGCCGCGGGTCATGGTGCCGTCGGGGTTCATCAGCTCGCAGAGCACGCCGCCGGGTCGCAGTCCGGCGAGGCGAGTGAGGTCGATGGCGGCCTCGGTCTGGCCGCGCCGCTCGAGCACCCCGTTCGGACGCGCGCGCAGCGGGAACACATGGCCCGGGCGGATGAGGTCGTCCGGCCCGGCAGAGGGGTCGACGGCAACCTGGATCGTGCGAGCCCGGTCGGCGGCCGAGATCCCCGTGGTGACGCCGGTCCTGGCCTCGATCGAGACCGTGAAGCCGGTGGCGTCGCAGCCCTCGTTGGCCGGCACCATCAGCGGCAGGTCGAGCTCGTCGCACCGCTCCGACGGAAGCGACAGGCAGATCAGACCGCGGGCCTCCCTGGCCATGAACGCGATCTTCTCGGCCGTGACGAACTGAGCCGCCATGCAGAGGTCGCCCTCGTTCTCACGGTCGGGGTCGTCGCACACGACAACCATCCCCCCGCGACGAAGCTGAGCCAGCGCGGCTTCGAGCGAGCCGTTGATGTCGGGAACCGCGCTCACCGGCGACGGACTATACCCTAGAGATTGATTCCACGACCCCGCACGTCTGACCGCCAGACTGCGGGTACTTCCCCCTGTCAGGGCGCTGCGGCCGGGGATGCCGGTTGAGGATCGCCCGCCGGACGCCGATAGAGACTGCGTGACCGCCTGGCTCCGCCACCTCCGGCTCGCCATCGTGCTGCTCGCCGTCGTCGTCCCGGCAGCCGCCTGCGGCAACGCGACGTCGAGCTCCGACTCGACCGCGGCCGCGACCGGCGCGATCCCCGCGGACGCGCTCTTCTACGCCGATGTGAACCTCGACCGCGAGAGCCCGGCATGGCAGCAGTTCGCTGCGGTGGGGCAGCGGTTCCCCGGCTGGCAGCGGTTCGTCGACCAGATCATGGCCGGCATGAACCATGGCGGCTCGTCGACCGAGAACGTCGCGCTTGACACGAGCCCGACCACGTCGTTCAAGGATGACGTCGAGCCCTGGCTGGGCGGATCGGCGGCATTCGCCGTCACCTCGGTGGACGTGAGCAGCCGAAGCGTGCACTGGATCGGCTTTGTGGCCTCGCGGGACGACGGCAAGGCAAAGGCGGCGATCGCCAAGAGCGGCAGCGCCAAGGACGGCACGTACAAGGGCTACACCCTCTTCCGCTCAGACGACGGCTCGGGCGAGGCAGCGGTCGGCGACGGCGCGGTGCTGGTCGGCGACGAGACGGGAACCGTCAAGGATTCGATCGACCTGCGGAGCGGCGGCGGCGATGCGATCTCAGGCAACGCGGCGTTCACCGGCGCGATGGCGAAGCTCCCGCAGGACAGCCTGCTGCGCGGCTGGGCGAACACGCAGAAGCTGTCGGAGCTGGTCGGGTTCGCGTCGCTGGGATCGATCGGCAGCGGCGCGAGCGGCGCGCAGGTGCAGCAGGTCGCCACGGCGCTCGGACAGCTGGACTCGCTCACATTCGCCGGCTGGGCGACCGACGCGGGATATCACCTCACCCTGCGAACGACCGTGAAGGACGGCGCCGACCAGTCCCTGTTCGCACCGCAGAGCGCCCCCTCGACGCTGGCGCCGCTGGTGCCGGCGGACGCCTTCGCCTTCCTGGCGGTTCACGGCTACGGCCACTACGTCCAGCAGATGATGGGGGGCAAGGGAACGGCGCTGCAGCTGCGCCAGTTCCAGCGCGCAACCGGGCTCTCGTTCCAGCACGACCTCGTCCCGCTGCTCTCCGGCGATGCGCTGCTCTTCGCGGCGCCCGGCGTGCCCGTGCGCGCAGCGCTGCTGCTGAAGCCGGCCGATCCTGCCGCTGCGGAGTCCACGATGCACCGCGTGGCCCGGCTGATCGCGCGCTCGGCGCCCGGCACCCGCGTGTCGCCGCTTCCCGGCGGCAGCGGCGAGTCGATCACCCTCGACAACGGGCTCACCGTCACCTGGCGACGCACCGCTGACGGCCTGATCGCGCTGGGCAACGACGTGGCGGCGGGGGACGCTCCGGCGTCGCCGCTCTCCTCCTCGCCGGCATATCGCGGGCTGCTCCAGCGGGCTGACGTTCCCAGCGGCGCGGCCGTGGCGCTCTACTTCGACATGGGCGGGCTGCTCAAGCTGCTGCCGATCGCAAGCAACGCGAACCTGCGCCATCTCGGCGGCATACTCGCCTGGTCCTCGCACGACGGGAACGACTACTCGTCCGACCTGTTCGTCGAGGTGACTAGATAGCAGCCGCGCTGCTCGGGCGGTACTCGCCGAACACCCCGCGCAGGCAGCCGCAGATCTCGCCCAGCGTCGCGTCCGCATCGACGGCATCGACGATCGGCGGCATGAGGTCGGCGTCGCCGGCCGCCGCCTGCGCAAGCGCGGCCAGCGCGCGCTCCACGGCGGTGCCGTCGCGAACCGCCCGCAGCTCCTCCAGCCGCGCGCGCTGAGCCGGCTCCAGTTCGACGGGCACGTCGAACCGCTCCGGCACCGGCGCCTCGTCGTCCTGGAAGGCGTTGACCCCCACGATCACGTCCTCCCCGGAGGCGACCCGCTGCTGCGCCAGGTACGCCTGCTCGGCGATCAGCTCCTGGTACATGCCCTGCTCGATCGCGTCGACGGCGCCGCCGCGCTTCTCGATCTCGTCCATCAGCTCCCGCGCCTCGCTCTCGAGCCGGTCGGTCAGCCGCTCGACGTGCCAGGAGCCGCCCAGCGGATCGGCCGCGTCCGTGATGCCGAACTCGTGCTGGAGCATCTGCTGCGTCCGCACTGCCAGCGTCTGCGCCCGCTGCGTGGGGATCGCGATCGCCTCGTCGAAGCAGGAGAGCGCCATCGACTGCACTCCGCCGAGCGCGGCGGCGAGCGCCTGGATCGCGGCCCGGACGATGTTGTTCTCCGGCTGCTGCAGCGTCAGCGTGGAGCCGGCTGTCTGCGTGTGCGTGCGCAGCATCATCGAGCGCGGATCGCGGGCCCCGAAACGGTCGCGCATGATCCCCGCCCACATGCGCCGCAGCGCACGGTATTTGGCGATCTCCTCGAAGAAGTCCATGTGCGTGTTGAAGATCCACGAGAGGCGCGGAGCGAACGCGTCCACCTCGACGCCACGCTCGAGCACCGCCTCCACGTACGCGATCGCGTTCGCGAGCGCAAACGCCATCTCCTGGGATGCCGTGCACCCGGCCTCGCGCATGTGGTAGCCCGACAGCGAGATGGCGTTGAACCGTGGCGCCTCGCGCGCGCACCAGGCGATCAGGTCGGCGGCCAGGCGCATCGACGGCCGTGGCGGGAAGATGTACGTGCCGCGGGCCACGTACTCCTTGAGCACGTCATTCTGGGCGGTCCCCTTGATCAGCGAGGGATCGCGCCCCTGCCGGCGGCAGGCCACGTAGTACATCGCCACCAGCACCGCGGCAGGCGCGTTGATGGTCATCGAGGTGGACACCTCGTCCATCGGGATGCCGTCGAACACGTCCTCCAGGTCGCGGACGGAGTCGATCGCCACGCCCACCCGCCCCACCTCGCCGGCCGCGCGCGGGTCATCGGAGTCCAGCCCCATCTGCGTGGGCAGGTCGAACGCGGTCGAGAGCGCCGCCTGCCCCTGCTCGATCAGGAACCGGAAGCGGCGGTTGGTCTCCTCGCCGGTGCCGAAGCCCGCGTACTGGCGGATCGACCAGGGCCGCCCGCGGTACATGTCACGGTGGATCCCGCGCGTGTACGGATAGGCCCCCGGCTCGCCCAGCCGCGCCTGCAGGTCGCCGGGGACGTCCTGCGGCGTGGCGAACGGCCGGTCGTCGCTCATTCCCGGCGCCCCTGCCCCTCGGCCTCGGCGCCGACGAGCACCACCATCTTCCCCACGTGCTGGTTCTCCTTCATCATCTGGTGCGGCACCGGGCACTCGTCGAACGGGAACACCTTCGAGAGCACCGGCTGGATCTTGCCCTCGATGATGAGCTGGTTCGCACGGTTGCACTCGTAGGCGTTCGCGAAGTGGCTGCCGATGATCTTCTTCTGGCGCATCCACAGGTAGCGGACGTCGAAGTCGAGATTGAACCCGCTGGTGGCGCCGCAGATGACCACTGTGCCGAACGGCTTGCAGACGAACACGCTGGTGTAGAAGGTCGCCGCTCCGACGTGCTCGAACACGACGTCCGGGTCGTTGCCGCCGCTGGCAGCGCGGACGGCCTTGCCGAAGCGCTTGATCTCGTCGAAGATCCGCTCGCCCGTATCCGGATCGGACAACATGAACTCGCGCCGGTCGATGATCGCCGCGGCGCCCAGATCGCGCACGAGGCCGACCTTGTCGTCCGACGAGACGACGGCGATGGCGTTGGCGCCGTAGAGCGCGCACAGCTGCACGGCGAACGTGCCCAGGCCGCCGCCGGCGCCCCAGATCAGGACGTTGTCCCCGGCCTGGATGCCGGCCTGGTTGACGAGCATGCGGTAGGCCGTGAAGTAGGTGAGCCCGTAGCTGGCGGCGTCCTCCCATGTCAGCTTCGGCGGCTTTGGCAGGAGCTGCTGCGCCTGCACCTTGCAGTACTCCGCGAAGGAGCCCCAGTTCGTCTCGTAGGCCCAGATCTTCTGCTGCGTGCAGGCCATGGGATCGAGGCCGTTGCACTCCGGGCACTCGCCGCAGCTCTGGTTGCAGTGGATGACGACCTCGTCGCCCGCCTTCCAGCGAGTGACGCCGGGGCCGACCCGCTCGACGACGCCCGAGGCATCCGAGCCGGCGATGTGGAAGTCGTACCCGGTGTACCGGAAGATCGAGACCGGAAGGCCCATCGAAGCCCACACGCCGTTGTAGTTGACGCCGGCCGCCATCACCCGCACGAGCACCTCGCCCGGGCCGGGCTCGGGCACCTCGATGTCCTCGAGCTGCATCGCCACCTCGGGGTCGCCGAGGCGATCGGGCCGGATCACCCAGGCCCGCATCGTGTCCCCACCCGCCATCTCGGAATCCTACCGGCGGGCAGCTGCGCCCGTCCGGGTAACCGACCCCCGGGCACGGGCCCGGCGACGGCGCAGCTCGGCCGCGCCGCGCACCGCCAGCTGGCCGCAGGCGGCGTCGATGTCCTGCCCGTGCGAGCGGCGGTAGCTCGCCGACACGCCATGGCGCTCGAGCACCGCGGCGAAGGCGGCAACCCGATCGGGCGGCGAGGCGCGGTACGACGATCCCGTGGGGTTGTAGGCGATCAGGTTCACGTGGAAGCCGTCGGCGCCCAGCAGCTCTGCCAGCTCCAGGGCGAGGACATCCGAGTCGTTCACGCCGTCGAGCATCAGGTACTCGACGAAGATCCGGCGGCGCGTGGCGGCGCGGTAGCTCCGGCACGCGGCCATCAGCCGGGCGAGCGGATAGCGCTTGGTCACAGGCATCAGCTCGGTGCGCAGTGCGTCGTTCGGAGCGTGCAGGGACAGCGCGAGCTTCACCTGCATCGGCTCGGCCGCGAGCCGTTCGATCCCGGGCACCCAGCCGGCCGTGGAGATCGCCATCTGGCGGGCGCCGAGGCCGAAGCCGGCCGGATCGTTGAGCAGACGGCAGGCGCCGAGCACCGCGTCGTAGTTGAGGAAGGGCTCACCCATGCCCATCATCACGAGGTTGGAGACCCGCTCGCCCCGCTCGCGGAGCATGCCTGCGAGCACCAGCACCTGCTCGGCGATCTCGCCGGTCGTCAGGTTGCGGCCGAGCCCCATGCTTCCCGTGGCGCAGAACGTGCACGCGAGCGGGCAGCCCGACTGGGACGAGACGCAGACCGTCCGGCGGTTGCGATGGCGCATCGCGACCGCCTCGAGCGGGAAGCCGTCGGCGGTCGTGAAGCGCACCTTGAACGTGCCGTCGCGCGACTCCTGCGTCTCGGCCGCCGTCAGCTCACGCAGGGGCGCCTCGGCCTGCAGCCGGGTGCGCAGCGACCGCGGCAGCGCCGTGACGTCGTCCCAGCCGGCGGCGAGCCCGCGGGTGGCCGCCTCGTACGCCTGACGGCTGCGGTACGAAGGCTCGCCCCAGGCCTCCAGAAGCGCGTTGACTCGTTGCAGATCCACGGGTGGTAGTGTGACCGAAAACCGACCGACCGGAGGTAGCACGGTGCCCGCGAAGCTTCGTACAGACCAGATCGCGGACGCGATCACGCCGATAGCCACGAGGGTCGCACAGGACCCGGAGCTGCGCGAGCATGCGAAGAACGTGCTCGACTCCGCCAAGGCGGTCATCGAGAAGGTGCAGTCGGATGGCGCGCGGTCGGCGGCCACCGACAAGAAGGTGCATGACCAGGTGGCGAAGGCCGCCAGCGAGCTGCGCCAGGGCGCCAGCAAGCTGCAGGCGCAGCGCAAGCCGACGAAGAAGCGGCGTGCGGCGAAGGTCGCGGTTGCGGGCGCGGTCGCCGTGGGCGCCGCCGTGGTGGCGAAGCGGGCGCTGTCGAAGGACGAGGACGAGTTCGAGTACACGCCGTGACAGACGAGTCGATCGACGTCCTGCTCAGCGAGGGCAGGACGTTTCCGCCGCCTGACGCGTTTCGCGAGCGGGCGCTCGTCAAGGACGAGAGCCTGCATGAGGCGGCGGAGCGCGACCTGGACGGCTTCTGGCTCGACCAGACGCGCGAGCTGGTCGGGTGGATCACCGAGCCGACGATCGGGCTGGAGTGGGATCCACCCCACTGCACCTGGTTTCGCGACGGCACGCTGAACGCCTCGCAGTCGTGCCTCGACCGCCACGTGAACGCGGGGCGGGGCGACCGCGTCGCATACCACTTCGTCCCCGAGAATCCCGATGAGGAGCACCGGGCGATCACCTACCGGGAGCTGCTGGCCCACGTCTGCCACACGGCCAACGCCCTGAAGGCGCTCGGCATCGGCAAGGGCGACGTGGTCGGCATCTACATGGGCATGGTGCCGGAGCTGCCTGTGGCGATGCTGGCCTGCGCGCGGATCGGCGCGCCGCACGTCGTCGTCTTCGGTGGGTTCTCGGCGTCGTCGCTCGGCGAGCGGCTCGAGAGCACCGGCGCGAAGCTGGTGATCACGCAGGACGAGGCCTTGCGGAAGGGGACGGCGATCCCCCTGAAGGCGATCGCGGACGACGCGGTCAGGCTGGCGCCGACGGTCGAACGGATGCTGGTGCTGCAGCGCACCGGGGCCGACGTCGCGATGCAGGACGGACGGGACGAGTGGTGGCACGACCTCGTCCCCAAGCAGGCGCCGCACTTCGAGCCCGAGCCGGTCGAGGCCGAGCACACGCTGTTCTGCCTCCACACCTCGGGCACCACCGCCAAGCCGAAGGCGGCCGTGCACACCA
>DATAHR010000148.1:0-13291 GCA_036263035.1 Gaiellales bacterium
GTGGCCCGGCTCCGGCACCGGCTTCTCATCCAGCGCCAGCGGGGTGACGAAGTTGTGGACGACCGCTGCTCGCATGGTGCGGGCGCCCGTCGCAGGCGCCTGCGCCTCGCGTTCGATGACGGACATCGCGTCCTCCTTACATCGGGATTGGGACATCGTCAGCATCGTCCCGGCCCGGCCGTTACGCATCGCGCAGCTCCACACGCCGGGCGCGGGGAACTACGCGCTCGGCGGCCGGCTGGGTAAAGATGCGGGCGTGGTGCTGGAGGGCCTCACGGTGCCGATCGTGCTCGCGCCGCTGGCGGGCGGGCCGGCCACGCCGGCGCTGGCGGCGGCGGTCGCCAACGCGGGCGCCTTCGGATTCCTGGCCGCGGGATATCTCAGCGCCGAGCGGCTGGAGCGGGACATCGCAGAGCTGCGCGCCCGCACCTCGAGGCCATTCGGGGTGAACCTGTTCGCACCGCCCGCGGAGCCGGCCGACCCTGCGACCTACACGCCGTTCGTAGACGAGCTTCGCCGCTGGTCAGCCGAACGCGGGCTTCCCGTCGGGGAGCCGCGGTTCGGCGACGACGACTTCCGCCCGAAGCTGGAGGTGCTCGCCGGCGATCCGCCCGCGGCCGTCTCGTTCACGTTCGGCATGCCGACGCCAGAGGTCGTGCGGCTGCTGCACGACGCCGGCTCCGAGGTGTGGGTCACGGTCACCTCCCCGGAGGAGGCCGAAGCCGCGGTCGCGGGCGGTGCAGATGTGCTGGTCGCCCAGGGGCTGGAGGCGGGCGGACACCGAGGGTCGTTCGAGGACGCGGATCCCTCCACGGGTCACGCGCTGCGCGACCTGCTTCGGCCGGCCGGTGAGACGGGTGCGCCGGTGGTTGCGACCGGCGGGATCATGACCGGCGCGGATATCTCCGCCGTGCTGGCCGCCGGAGCGCGCGCGGCGCAGCTCGGCACGGCCTTTCTGCTCTGCCCCGAGGCCGGCACATCCGAGCCACACCGAGCCGCCCTGCGAGACGGATCTCGGCCGACGCGCGTCACCCGCGCCTTCACCGGGCGGGCGGCACGCGGCATCGTGAACGCATTCATGGAGGCCCACGACCACCACGCCGTGTCGGCGTACCCCGAGATCCACTACGTCACCCAGCCGCTCCGCCAGGCCGCGCGCGAGGCCGGCGACGGCTCGATGATCAACCTCTGGGCAGGCGAGGGATACCGCCGGATCCATGAGCTGCCCGCGGCCGACCTGGTCGCCGCCCTGGCCGGGGAGGCCGGGCTGGCGTGACCGTTCACGGCACGTAGACTCTGCCGGTGACCGACCCCGAGCAGCACGTCCACGACGCGGTCATCGTCGGCGGCGGCATCGCCGGGCTCGCGGCCGCCTGGGACCTGCGCAACCGCGACATCCTCCTGCTCGAGGCGAGCGATCGACTGGGAGGACGCATACGTTCCGAGGAGCGCGGCGACTACTGGCTGAACCTCGGCGCACACGTCTTCAGCGGGCCTGGCTCGGCCACGGGCCGCCTGGTCGCCGACGTCGGCGTCGAGTCGGTGCCCGTGCCCGGCACGCTCGCGGCGATCGAACTGAACGGCCGCATCGTGTCCGGCGGCCGGCCGGAGCTCTATCCGTTCAGATTGCCGCTCGCGCCGGCCGAACGCCTGGCCCTGACGCGGCAGGGAGCGCGGCTGCGCATGGCCGTCGCCCGCTATCAGCGCGCCTCCGAGCCGCGGCCCGGCGAGACGGCGGCCGAGACGCGCCGGCGGGTGCTCGCGTTCGAGAACGACCGCACGTTCGCCGAGTGGCTGGGGCCGATGCCGGGTGACGCCGATGCGCTGTTCCGGGCGACGGTCACACGATCGACCGCTGAGCCGGAGGAGATCTCGGCCGGGCAGGGCATCGGCTACTTCGCCCTCGTCTGGTCGAAGGGCGGTGGGCTGTCGCGCAACATCATCGGCGGCGCAGGGCGGCTGATCGAGGGCATCGCAGCCGAGCTGGGAGACGCGGTCGTCACCTCCGCCGAGGTGACCGGCGTTGCCGAACATGGCGACGTCGTGGAGGTCTCCTACCTTCGGGACGGGCGCGAGCAGGTGGCGGCAGCGCGGCACGTCGTGATGGCGACGAAAGCATTCGACACGGCGCGTCTGGTGCCCCGGCTTCCCGACGACACCCGCAGCGCCCTCTCGGCGATCCCGTACGGACCGACCGTGGTGATGGCCGTGCTCACGGGCGAGACCGCGCCGATGCCCTGGGACGGCACCTACGCGCTGGCCACGCCGAAGCGCTCCTTCACCATGCTCTTCAACATGGGCAACGCCGTCCACTCCGAGCACGGCCATGTCCGGCGCGGCGGCAGCTTCATGATGTACCGGTCGGCGCACGCCGCACTCGAGCTGTTCGAGCTGCCCGAGGACCGGATCGAGCGGCTGTTCCTGGACGACCTGGCGGCCGTGTTTCCGCAGACGCGCGGCCTCGTCCGGGAAACGACGTTGCTGAAGCTGCCGCGGATGCTGCCCTATCCGGCGCCCGGCCGGGCTGCCCTCCAGCCGGCGCTCGACCGCCCGCTCGGACGCATCCACCTGGCCGGGGACTACCTCGGCGGCGTGTACTCGGACACCTCGATCGCGAGCGGCCAGGAGGCGGCGCTCGCAATCCGCCGCTCGACGCCGTCGGCGGCCAGATGATTGATTCCACGACCCCGCGCGTCTGACCGTCACGTTGCCCGTAGCTAGCGGGTGCACGGTGGCTGCGGCCGCAAGCCGTCGCATCGCGGCGTCCTCGGTCGGGCCGATATTCCCGATATCGGCCCTCCCTCGATCCTTGCGCTGCTCGCCTTGCGACCGCTCAGACCGCACGGCGCCGTGGAATCAATCATCTCGCGCTCTGCCACCAGCATCACCTTGCGCACGCGGCCGGACCCGAGCCAGTCGACCCACGTCCGGTGGCCGGCGATCAGCCCGCTCGCGGCTTCCGAGCCGATCGCGGCCTGCTCGTAGGCGTGGAGCAACGCCCGGGCGGTCTCGCGGTGGTCAGCCGTCACGTCGCGCACCCAGCGAACCGCCAGCCCAACCCGCCGCAGCTCGTCGCGCATCGTCTCGAGCGGCACCGGCCACACCGTCTCGCCCGCAGGCATGCTCGCTCGCTCGGCCGCGGTCAGCGGGGATCCCGCCTCGAGCGTGAAGGCGAACCGTCCGCCGGTCGCGAGCGCACGCGCAACGGCATCCACAAGCGGGCGCTTGTCGGCAAACGCCAGCATCGTCTCGAGCAGCAGCACCACGTCGAAGGTGCCCTGCGGCAGCGGCGGCACGCGGGCCACCCGGAACTCGCACGGCAGTTCGCGCGACCGCTCCCGTGCGATCTGGACGGCGATTGTGCTGGCATCGACTCCCAGATAGCTGCAGCCGGTGAATCCGGTGATGAACCGCCCCGGCCCGCCCGTACCGCAGCAGAGGTCGAGCACGCGGGTGCCCCGCGCGATACCGGCGCGCTCCGCCAGCATGCGGATCTCGGAGCCCCGCATGAAGCTCTCCTGGCCGACGAACTCGCCGGGCGGGTGCGCCGCAGCGCGGGCACGCTCGAGGGCCGGCGCGTGCAGGCCGCCGTCGCCGCTCATCCCCGCCCCTGGAATCCGATCGACCGCACGGGCAGTACCTTCTCAGGCATGGCCGAGACGAGGCGACCGTTTGCATCCCTGCTGCAGGCAGCGGCGGGCCTGGTCGCGATGCTGCTTGGGATCGCTACCACGGTCGGCCTGTCCCCCGCCGGGTGGATCGTGGGTGCCGTGTGCGGCGCGGCCGTCATCTGCGGCGTCGGCCTCGCGCTGCACCGGCATCCCGGGGAGCGGCTCGGCCCTGCCGGACGGTGCACGCTCGCCCGCGGGCTGACGGGCGCCGGCATCGCTGCGCTGACTGCTGAATCGTTCGGTGGCCGCTCGCCGGATCTCGCGGTGGCAGCCCTCGGCGCGGTCGCGCTCGCCCTGGACTTCGCCGACGGCCGCATCGCGCGCAGCACCGGGACCGTCACGCGTCTCGGCGCGCGCCTGGACGGCGAGGTGGACGCGTTCCTGATCCTCATCCTCTCCATCTACGTCGCACGATCGCACGGCGGATGGGTGCTGGCCATCGGAGCCGCCCGCTACCTGTTCCTCGCCGCGGGCGCCGTGCTTCCCTGGATGCGCGCCGAGCTGCCCCGCAGGGACTGGCGGAAGGTCGTCGCTGCGACGCAGGGGATCGTGCTCACCGTCGCAGCGGCCGGGGTGGCGCCGGCCGCGGTCACGGCGACGGCGCTGGCCCTGGCCCTCGCCCTGCTCGCCGAGTCGTTCGGACGCGATGTCCTATGGCTGTGGCGGCACCGCGCCCGCACGCCTTCCGCACGCCGGCTCCCGCGCGGCGCGTCGACGGCCATCACGGCGGTTGCGTTCCTGCTGGTCTGGGGCGCCCTCATCGCTCCCGACCGCCCCAACCGGCTGACGCCGGAGGCGTTCATCCGGGTGCCGATCGAGGGCGTCATGCTGATCGGGCTCGCGCTGGTCCTGCCCGTGCGGTGGCGCCGCGCGCTGGCGTGGCTGGTCGGGCCTCTGCTCGGCCTGGTCGTGCTCGTCAAGGTGCTCGACGTCGGCTTCTTCACGGCCTTCGACCGCCCGTTCGATCCGTTCGACGACTGGCGCTACCTGACCATCGGCATCGAGACGCTGCACGCGTCGATCGGCCAGACCGAGGGGAACGTCGTCCTCGCCGGCGTCGCGGTGCTCTTCCTTGCTGCCCTCCTGCTGCCCACCCTGGCCGTACGGCGCATGACGCGGGTGGCCGCCGGCAACCGGACGATCTCGCTGCGCGTGATCGCGGCCATGGCGGTCGCATGGGCGGCGTGCTGGGCGTCCGGCGCGCGGCTCGTGCCGGGGGCGCCGATCGCATCCACGAGCGCTGCGGAGCTGGCGGTGCACGAGGTGCGCGCGGTGCAGGCCGGGTTCACGGACGAGGGCAGGTTCGCGGCCGACATCCGGCGCGACCGCTTCGCCGCCACACCCGGAAACCGGATGCTGACGGCGCTGCGCGGCAACGACGTGCTGCTGGTCTTCGTCGAGAGCTACGGCCAGGTCGCCGTGCAGGGGTCGTCGTACTCGCCGGGCGTCGACAGGGTGCTCGTCGCCGGCGACCGGGAGCTGGCGGCGGCGGGCTTCCACGCCCGCAGCGGATGGCTCACCTCCTCGACGTTTGGCGGCATCAGCTGGCTGGCCCACTCGACCATGCAGTCCGGCCTTTGGGTCGACACGCAGTCGCGGTACGACGAGCTGATGGCGACCGACCGGCTGACCCTCACCCGGGCGTTCGGGCGTGCGGGCTGGCGGACGGTCGCCGACGTGCCGTCGAACGACCGCGCGTGGCCCGACGGAACCGGCTTCTACCGCTATGACAAGGTGTACGACCGGCGAAACGTCGGCTACCACGGCCCCACCTACGCCTACGCGTCCATGCCCGACCAGTACGTGCTGCTCGCACTGCAGCGACTCGAGCTCGCACCGCGGCACCGTCCGCCCGTCTTCGCGGAGGTCGACCTCGTGTCGAGCCACGAGCCATGGACGCAGATCCCGCCGTTGATCACGTGGAACCAGGTGGGCGACGGCTCGGTCTTCTACCGGCGACCGGTCGACACGACCAGCGTGCGCGACACGGCCGATGCCTATGGACGGTCGGTCCAGTACTCCCTGCGGTCGCTCTTCTCCTTCGTCCAGCACTACGGACGGAGCAACCTGGTCATGATCGTCCTCGGCGACCACCAGCCCGGGCACATCGTCACCCGCTTCGGGGTGAACCACGACGTTCCGGTCTCGATCATCGCGCACGACCCGGGGGTGCTCCGCCGCCTCCAAGGATGGCGGTGGGTGGACGGCATGCGCCCGAACGGCGATGCCCCGGTGTGGCGGATGAGCGCATTTCGCGACCGTTTCCTGCGGGCCTTCGGGTCGCAGGAGTCCGGCGGCGGCGGATGAGCGGCCGTGCGGACGGCGGGCGGCTGGCCGGCCTCGACGGCCTGCGCGGCGTTGCGGCGCTGTTCGTGGTGGTGCACCACGTCTTCCTCCGCGCGTTTCCGGGCTACCCGTCCGACCACGCTCCGGCATGGGCGGCCCCGTTCATCTTCGGCCGCTTCGCCGTGGTCGTCTTCATCGTGCTGTCGGGCTTCTCGCTGGCGCTGGGACCGGCCCGCAGGGGCTGGCAGCTCGGCGGGATGTCGCTGTTCCTGCGCCGCCGGGCCCGGCGCATCCTCCCCGCCTACTGGGCGGCCCTTGCCTTCAGCCTCGCGGTCGCGTGGCTGGTCATGCCGCCGCCCGGTCAGGCAACGCCTGGGGTCGCCTCGGTGGCGGTGAACGGGCTGCTGCTCCAGAACCTGTTGATCGTGCCGACGCCCAACGGCGCGTTCTGGTCGCTCGCGGTCGAGTGCCAGCTCTACCTGCTGTTCCCGCTGATGCTGCTGGCGGTTCGCCGGCGTGGGCCGGCCGCCATGGTGGCATCGGTCACCCTGGTCGTTGCCCTCGTCGGCATCGCCGCCCCGCACGTCCCCCGCCTGGAGGTGTTCGTGGTCGAGTCCGCGCCCGACCTGGCCGCGCTGTTCGCGCTCGGCGCGGTCACGGCGGGGATCGTGTCGGCAAGCGAGGCGCGCCGCTCGTCGCCCTGGCCGATGCTGGCGCTCGCCGGGGTAGTGCCGGTGCTGGCGACGATCGCCCTGCTGGGATCGACATGGACGCTCGATCACCTGCTGTGGGTCGACTTGATGCTTGGGCCTGCCGTCGCCTGTCTGCTGGCGGCATTGGCAACCGGCCGCCCGGCCCGGCTGCTCGCAGCGCTCGACGCACGCCCGGTGCGCGCCCTGGGCCTCTCGTCCTACAGCCTGTACCTGACGCATGTGCCGATCGTGGTGCTGGTGTACGAGCTGGCCGTGCGGCCGCTACTCGGCCACGGCGCGGCCGCATTCCTCGCGGCGCTGGCGCTCGTGCTGCCGCTCGCGATCGGGTTCGCTCGCGCATTCGCAGCGGCCTTCGAGCGCCCGTCAGTCCATGCCGAAGCGGGGCGAGAGCGCGTAGCGGAGCAGCACGACGTCCCCCACCTGGCGCACCTCTGAGAGCGAGGCGCGCTGGCCGGCGTTCCACGGGAAGCGGCCGTCGCGCACGAAACGCGTGCCGCCCGAGTCGCCGACGAACAGCGGCGCCACCACAAGCTGCAGCTCATCGGCAAGGTCCCCCGTGAGGAACTGGGTGTGCACGGTGCCCCCGCCCTCGACCATCAGCCGCTGCACCCCGCGCGCGGCCAGATCGCTGCAGAGCGTGCGCATGTCCACGCGCTGCCCGCCGTCCACGACCGTGGCCGTCGGCTCCAGCCGGGCGCGGGCCTCCGGCACGCGCGGGCTCGGGCAGTAGACCAGCTTCTCCACGTCACCCGCGGTGAAAAAGTTCGCGTGCGGGTCGAGCTCCACCCGCCTGGTGACCGTGACCTTCATGGGCGAGGGACGCGCACCGCGGGCGGCGCGCTGCTCTCGGAGGGCGCGCGAGCGCACGAGCAGCCGGGGGTTGTCCATCCGGACGGTCGCCGCCCCGACCAGGATCGCGTCGCAGGAAGCGCGCACCTCGTCGACGCGCTCGAAATCCGCGTCGTTTGACAGCAGCAGGCGCGACCCCGGGCTGCCGATGTACCCGTCGATCGACATGGCGCAGCTGAGCAGCGTGTAGGGGCGCTCATGCATCGGCGGCCTCCCCCCTCCGCGCCGCCCCTGCGACGCCGTTCACCCAGGGACGGATCAGAACGACGGCCCCGGGCAGGCTGGCGACCAGGGCCATCACGCCGTAGACCACAGACGTGGCGACGCCGGCGCCGGCACCGAGACCGGCCGCGGAGAAGGCCCACGCCGTCGCGCCTTCACGCGGGCCCCAGCCGGCAATGCTCGGAAGCACCATCGCGAGCATCGCCACCAATGCGAGCGGAACCAGCCGCGTGGCCGGTACGGACACGCCGGCAGTCCGCGCGGCGACCACGAACATGAGCGCGTTTGCGCCTACGACAACCAGCGAGGCCGCCGTCATGCCCGCGAGTGCCGACCAGCTCAGCCGCCACCGGCTGCGCAGGAAGAGGCATGAGGCGACCACGGCTGCCGCGGCCAGGCCTGCCGCCGCCGCAGGCGCGGGGATCTCGCGTCCCACCGGCGAGGGCAGCAGGACGAGGACGGCCACCGTGACCACCGCCTGCACGCCCTGGCCGATTCCCCGCTCCCACGCCACCACCCGGAGCGCGCGGCCGGCGCCGCCTGCGCCACGGCCGTGCCGCACTCCACGGTGAACGTCGCCCACGACGCCGCCTGGAAGCGTCAGGTTGAGGAACACCGACCGATAGTACGCCGCCACGGCCGCACCGAAGGTCAGCGTCAAGCCATTCCGCCGGGCGACCAGCACCCACCGCCAGGCACAGCAGACCGTCGAGACGGCGCCGAGCAGCGCGGCCGCAGCCAGCGCCCGGCCGTCGACGGCATGGATGCCGTCCCGGAACGGCCCGAAGCCGAGCCGCCAGACCACGACCGCCAGCAGCGCGGTGCCCGCCGCCGGCCGCCCCAATGCTCCCATCCATCGACTGCCGTAGGTCACGATCTGGCGGAGACTACGGACGAACTGACGGCTCGGATTCGCAGAAGCCACGGTCATGGCGGCACGGCCAGCAGGTCGGCATGGTCGACGGTGACGCCCAGCTCGCCGGCCGCGACCTGGCCGAGCCGCCGGGACAGGTAGACAGGCGCACGCTCCCGCAGTAGGGGATCCTGGTCGCATGCCGCGGAGACCCATCCGTCCAGCCAGGCCGCCGTGAGCTCCCGCTGACCGGCCTCGAGTCGCCAGGGGCTCGGCCGCACCAGCACGTGGACGGCGCCGCGGGAGAACGCTTCGACTGCCGCTGCCACGGCGTCCGGCCCGAGCAGCCGGCCGGCCTCCGTGAGCCGGCGCTGGTGCGCGTTGAAGGCATCGCCGACGGCTGCGTCCAGGGGATCGGCGGGATCGAGCGTCACGCGCCCCATGACCGAGATGGTGAACAGCACCGGGCAGCCCACGGCCGCGCAGACGGCGACCAGTGACTCGAGCTCCGTCGCGGCCATCAGGTCGAGGAGGGCCGAGGCGGTGATCAGGGACGCATCGGCGAGATCGGCCGGCGTCAGCCGGGTGATGTCCGTTCGCCTGGCCTCCACCGTCACGGCATCGGCGTCGCGAGACGCGGCCGGGGGATCCGCGATCGCGCTTTGGAGCAGCTGCTCGTCGCGGTCGTGCAGCACCCAGCGCTGCGCTCCCGGAAGCAGGGGCGCCAGCCAGCGGCCCATCGACCCGGTGCCGCAGGCCAGGTCGTGGATCACCCAGCGCTCCGTCCCGGGTCGCACGGCGAGGAGGTGGTCGACGAGCTCGAGCGAACGAGCGCGCGCATCGGCGGGCTCGCGGAGGGCGAGCCAGGAGGAGCTGACCGGAATCGCGGCGCCCGTCACGGCGGCGCCGCCTCGCAGGCTCGTGCGAGCGCGGCGGCCGTGTGCGACCACGACGGCAGGGTGCTGCGCCGCTCTCCGGCAGCGGCCCGGAGGCGGCGGCGCAGATCGGCATCGCCGAGCCAGCTGCGCAGCGCACGGGCAAGGGCGGATACATCTCCCGGGGGGACGAGCAGGCCGGGCGGGCCGGACGGCGACGACCCGATGGCCTCCGGCACCCCGCCCACGTCCGATGCGATGACGGGCAGCCCGTGCGCGAGCGCCTCGGCCACGGCCATGCCGTACGTCTCGGAGCGCGATGGGTGGACGAGCACATCGGCCGACCGGAACAGCTCCTCCAGCTCCGCGTCGCTGCAGGCTCCGGCAAACCGCACGCGGCCCGAAAGGCCGGCATCATCGACCGCCGCGCGGGTCGCGGCGGTAAACCCAGGGTCGCGATCCAGGCTGCCCACGCAGGTGCTCGACCATCCGAGCGCGGCGATCGACGCTAGGGCCTCGACGAGCACGTCGTACCCCTTGGCCCGGGTCACCGTCGACACGCACAGCAGCTCTCCGCCGGTCTCCGTGCCACCGACGGCCGGGGCGACGTCCACGCCCGGCAGCGCCACGTGCATCCGGCCGGCCGGGAGGTCGTAGAGCTCGGTCAGCAGGGTTCGGCTCCACTCGCTGGTGACCACGACGGCCCCCGCCGATGCGAGCACGGCGCCTTCCCGCCGGCGGCTCTCCGGGTCGCCGTCCTGCCCGAGCGGCATGTGGACGAGCACCACCAGGCGCAGCCGGCCGGCCCGGGGGAGCAGCACGGTGTCGGCGGCGGAGGCGATCAGCCCGTCGACGATGACGAGGGAGCCGTTCGGGATGGCGTCCAGCACGGCCGCCAGCGCCGCACAGGCGTCGCCGGCGGCATGCGGCCAGTCACCCGGGGTGGCATGCAGCATGACGGTCCAGCCGCTCGCGGCCAGCTGCTCGCACACGCGCCGGTCGTACCGGTTCCCGCCGCTCGGCCGGCGCGGATCGTGAATGTCCGCGGGCACGACGAGGTGCAGCTGCGTCACAGGGAGCGCTCGAAGCTCGCCCAGGCGACGTGGGACTCGCGCAGCGTCACGGCGACGCCGTCGAGCTCACGGGCCGCGTCGCCCAGCTCGCCGGAGCGGATCCGTTCAACGAGCCGGTCGGCGATCAGCTTGGCCAGCATCTCGGTGGTGCTGTTCGCCCCTGCGAAGGCGGGGTGCTCGTCCAGGTTTCGGTAGTCGAGATCCTCGAGCACCGCCCGCAGCGCATCGGTGGCGCGGCCGATGTCGACCACGATCCCGTCCGCGTCGACCTGCGACCGCCGGAAGGTGGCGTCGACGACGTAGGTGGCCCCGTGCAGCCGCTGGGCCGGGCCGAACACCTCGCCGCGCAGCGAGTGGGCGATCATGACGTGGTCTCGGACGGTGACGGCGAACATCGGTTAGCGGTCGTAGGTGATGGTATGGCAGAGCGCCGGAAGCTCGCCCTCGGCCAGCCTCGCCATCACCTGGGGCAGCTCGGTGAACGGCGAGCTGCCGGTGAGGATGGCGTCGAATGCCGGGTCGCGCAGCAGGTCGAGGGCAAGGCCGAGCCGGTCGGCGGGGGTCCGCGAGCCGCGGCGTGCGGGCGCCACCATGCCAACCTGGCTGGAGCGGATGGCCAGGCGGCCCGAGTGGAAGGCCCCGCCAAGGGACAGATGCACCTGCTCGTCGCCGTACCAGCTGAGGTCGACCACCGTGCCCTCGCTGGTGAGCAGCTCCAGGGACCGCTGCAGGCCCGCAGACGTGCCGCTGGTGTGAAACACGAGGTCTCGCCCGCCGTCGGCCTCGTCCGGCAGCGCGAACTCGACGTCCAGGGCGGCCGCGGTCTCCTCGCGCGCCGGATCGACATCCACCAGCGCAACGCGGATTCCCGGGAACCGGCGCAGGAGCCGGGCCACGCAGCACCCGACCATGCCGGCCCCAACGACGGTGACGCGGTCACCAACGAGCGGTGCTGCGTCCCAGAGCGCGTTGACCGCCGTCTCCACGGTGCCGGCGAGCACGGCGCGGGCCGCCGGCACCTGCTCCGGCACGACGGCGACGGCGCCGGCGGGGACAACGTAGGCCGTCTGGTGGGGGTGGAGGCAGAAGACCGTGCGGCCGAGCAGCTGCTTCGGCCCGCGCTCCACCGAGCCGACGCTGAGGTAGCCGTAGGTGAGGGGACCGGGGAAGTCACCCTGCTGGAAGGGCGCCCGCATGGCGTCGCGCTGGTCAGCCGGCACCCGCCCGCGAAAGACGATCGTCTCGGTGCCGCGGCTGATCGCCGACCGCAGCGTGCGGACGAGAACGTCGTCCGGGCCCGGCGCGGGCAGCTCGACCTCCCGCAGCTCGCCGCGGCCGGGCTCACACACCCAGAAGGCGCGCGCGGTGAGGTGGTTCTCGACCATCGGTTCGCGGCGGGTGACGATACCGGTGATACCGGCGGCGTGCGCGAACGGATCGCCGTGGATGATGAACGCCAGGTGCCGGGCTTCAGCCCGGCACCGCTTCGGCTGCCTGATGGTCAGCCTCAAGGCTGGCGCCTCTACACCGCCGTGCCCACCAGCTTGCCGATCGCCATCGTGAGCACCATCGCAGCAATCCCCCAGACGACCACCCTGGCCGTTCCCCTGCCCGGTTCGGCTCCTCCGAGCCGGGCACCCGCGTAGCCGGTCAGCGCCAGCGCTACCGTGGTCGCCGCAAACGTGACCGCGATCCGCGCCGAAGCGGGCGCCAGGATCACGGCGATCAGCGGCAGGGCCGCGCCTGCTGTGAACGAGGCCGCCGACGCACCGGCCGCCTGCAGCGGGCGCGCGTGCGACAGCTCGGTCATGCCAAGCTCGTCCCGCGCATGCACCTGGAGCAGGTCATCCCGTGCGCTCAGCTCATCCGCCACCTCGCGCGCCAGCCGGTCAGACAGGCCCCGCCTGCGGTAGATCTCCACCAACTCCTCACGCTCACCCGCGGGATCCGCCGAGAGCTCGCGCTGCTCGAGCGCCAGGTCAGCCCGTTCGGCATCGGCCTGCGAGCTCACCGACACGTACTCGCCGGCCGCCATCGAGGCCGCGCCGGCCACGAGGCCGGCGATGCCGGCGGTGAGGATCGCCGAGCGCGACGAGCCCGCCGACGCCACGCCGACGATGATCGCGGCCGTCGAGACGATGCCGTCGTTGGCGCCGAGCACCGCCGCTCTGAGCCAGCCGGTGCGGTGGCTGAGGTGACGCTCGGGGTGGCGCGCGGCGAGCACGAGCCGATCGTACTCCGCCTCGCCGGTGTGACAGCCGACACGCTTTCGGCCACCGGTCTCCAAACGTTCACCAACCGGGCCCCACTCCGTCACCGGCCGAAGGCTGCCGGTGAGATATCCCCCGGGTATCCGACAAGGAGGGGGATTGCGGTGAAGGGACGGCACAGGCTTGGACTGGCGGCGATTGCATCCGCCGTGGCAATGACGGGCGGCACCGCGATGGCAGGCGCCGGCCCGGCGCACGCAACCGAGCAGCGCGCACAGCACCACGTGCTGCTGATCTCGGTGGATGGACTGCACCAGTCGGATCTGATGTGGTGGGTGCGCAACCATCCACGCAGCGCGCTCGCGGCGATGACGCGAAGCGGCACGGAGTACAGCCAGGCGATGGCGCCGGTGCCGTCGGACTCGTATCCCGGCCTGATCGCGCAGCTGACCGGCGGCGATCCACGAAGCACCGGCATCTACTACGACATCAGCTACAACCGGCGGCTGCTCGCGCCGGGCAGCGCCTGCACCCCCGGC
>DATAHR010000149.1:0-15980 GCA_036263035.1 Gaiellales bacterium
GCCTATTTCTCCCTGCGCCCGGAGGCCGTCGCCAAGCTCAGCTCGGTCGTTGAGATGAAGGGAGTGTGCTGCTGATGTCCACTGCAGATGAGCTGCGTGAGCAGGTCCGTGCGAAGTACGCCGAGTCCGCCCTGGCGGTGATGGACTCGACCGGCGACAGCTGTGGCTGCGGGGACGGTGCTTGCTGCACCGACAACACCGAGGGCGGCAAGTTCGGCGAGGCGCTCTATGACGCCGAGCAGCGCGGTGAGCTCCCAGACGCAGCTGCGCTCGCCTCGCTCGGCTGCGGCAATCCGACAGCCGTGGCCGATCTGCGCGCGGGGGAGACGGTGCTCGATCTGGGCTCGGGTGGTGGCATCGATGTGATCCTGTCGGCGAAGCGCGTTGGGCCTACCGGCACGGCCTACGGACTCGACATGACCGACGAGATGCTCGCCCTCGCGCGGCAGAATGCGCGCGATGCCGGTGTTGGCAACGTCCATTTCCTCAAGGGCCTGATCGAGCAGATCCCGCTCCCGGCCGACTCGGTCGACGTCGTCATCTCCAACTGTGTCATCAACCTCTCGACCGACAAGGCGGCGGTTCTCGCGGAGATCGGCCGGGTGCTTCGACCCGGTGGCCGGCTCGGCGTGAGCGACATCGTCGCCGAGGATACGCTCAGCAGCGAGCAGCGGGCCGAGCGCGGAAGCCACGTCGGCTGCATCGCCGGCGCTCTGTCGAAGGCCGAGTACACGGCCGGCCTGCAAGCGGCCGGCTTTGAGCAGGTCGAAGTCCGCTTCACCCACGAGGTCGCGGACGGCATGCACGGCGCGATCGTCAAAGCGGTGAAGACCAGCTCGCCGGCCGATAAGGGGCTGCCCGTTATCCAGCCGGCCCGGGCGGCCGGCTGCTGCTGATGCGCCGACCGATTCTTCGCTGCCTGCTTGCCGAGGCGATCGGCACGTTCGCGCTGGTCTTCGCAGGCTGCGGCGCGATCATGGTCGACTCGAAGACGAGTGCGCTCGGCCATGTTGGCGTGGCGATCAGCTTTGGCCTGGTGATCATGGTCATGATCTATGCCGTCGGCCATATCTCCGGAGCCCACTTCAATCCGGCAGTCAGCTTCGCCTTCGCCCTGGCGCGGCACTTCCCGTGGCCGCGGGTAGCGCTCTACTGGACAGCGCAGCTCGCCGGCGCCCTGGCAGCCGCGCTCGTCCTGCGCGAGTCGCTGGGCGACATCGCCCACCTGGGCGCCACGCTGCCCAGCGGATCCGACGGCCAGGCGTTCCTCTGGGAGGCCGTGCTGACCTTCTTCCTGATGTTCGTCATCATGGCGGTTGCCACCGACACGCGCGCGGTCGGCGAGGCGGCGGCTATCGCGATCGGCGGGACGGTCGGCCTCGATGCGATGTTCGGCGGGCCGATCACGGGCGCCTCCATGAACCCCGCCCGCTCCCTGGGGCCTGCCATCGCCGCCTCCGACTATTCCTCGATCTGGGTCTATCTGCTCGCGCCCCTGCTCGGCGCGGCGGCAGCCGCCCTCACGTACCAGTTCCTGCGAGGGGAGCACCCGGCCGACGCGGGCGCTGCCACCGAAGAGGCGGCGGCGTCGTGAGCCACGTCCTCTTCGTCTGCATCCAGAACGCCGGCCGCAGCCAGATGGCGCAGGCGCTGTTCGAGCGGGAGGCTGCCGGATCGCACGACGCCCGCTCCGCCGGCAGCCGGCCCGCGCAGCACGTCCATCCCGAAGTCGTCGAGGTGATGCGAGAGGTCGGTGTCGACCTGGCGGACAACGTGCCGCACAAGCTCGACCGCGCCGACATGGAATGGGCCGACGTCGTCGTCACCATGGGCTGTGGCGACGAGTGCCCGTACATCCCAGGGAAGCGCTACATCGACTGGGAGCTGACCGACCCCTCCGGGCAGCCGATTGAGGTCGTGCGAGGCGTGCGCGACGAGATCGCGCGACGGGTCGGCGAGCTTACGGGGCAGCTGCCGGCAGCGGCCGGATAGCGTCGCCCACGCGGATCTCGCCTCCCGTGAGGATGTCGGCGCGGATACCACCCAGATGCACCATCGCCCGGAGCACGCCCGGATGTGTCAGCCGTTCCAGATGTGCGCACGGCTCCGCGAGCCGGGTGGCCTGGCACACCGCGGGGCCGATAGCGAAGCGATGGCCGATCAGCGGCTCCAGCTCGATCCCCCGTGTCAGCACGTTGCGACGTGCCGCCGCCGCGTCGATCTGTGCGCCGTTTGCCTGCGCGACCGCGAGCGCCTCCTCGGCGATCAGCGTCAGCGCCTGGCCGCCTCGGCCCGGCGCCGAGAACTCGCCCCGACCTCTGGCGTACCGGTCACCGTCGAGGCCGACTCCCGCAACGGCCGTCACGGAATCGCGGGGCCGGCACGGCGCTCCTGATTCCGGTGCGGTGAAGAGCGCCGTTACGACGCCGGTGCCCGGTGTGCCGTGATACGCCTGCGCGCCGTAGGGTCGCTCGAGGTCGAGCGGAGCGATCAGATACCCCTCGACGATCCGGCCCGTCTCGATCGTCGCCGCGTCGGGCGCTGAGACGGGTGCGGACGGCACGCCGAACATCAGCATCGGAGTGCGCTCGCCGTTTGCTGCTTCGGCGATGGCCAGCCAGTAGCCGGCCCAGGAGAACGTGGTGGGGTCGGCGACGCGGGCCAGGCCGAGGTTTGCCTCGGCCAGTTGCTCGCCCAGGTGCGCCATCACCCGGCTCTCATCGAGCTCGGCGAGCCGGACACCGGCGATCTGCCCGACCACCTCTGCCAGCCGGCTGGAGAACGGCGTCATGAACGGGCCTACACGGCGGTGCGGTGCCCGGCGTCGCAGGCGACGGTGAAGAGCAGCGATCCGGCGTCACGCTCGATCTTGAAGCTCGACACCGGCGCGCCGCATTCCGGGCACGCCGCGTGATAGCGGCCCATCACGTCGAGCCGTGGCTGCACGGGCATGAGCAGCGGGCTCTGCAGGGGTTTTCGAGGCATGGCGTCCATCGTGTGCGCGGACTCGGCCCGTGTTCGGCCACCGAAATGGACTGTACCAGCCCGATCGGGCGGGACGGCCGGGCCGTAGGTCGAGGGTTCGCCGCACCGGAGGTGGGGTACCCGGGCCTCATGACGATCACCGACAAGCTCGAGAACTTCGAACCCATCGACAAGCTGTCCTCGCCGCTTCAGGACGTGGTATCCAGGGCGGTGCCCGACGGCTCACGCCTGAAGGATGCGCTCAGCGGTACCTGGCTGCAGCATCCGGTGCACCCGCCGCTGACCGACGTCGTGATCGGATCGTGGCTGAGCGGGCTGGCCGTCGATGTGTTCGGCGGCCGCGACGGGGCGGTGGCGTCCAGGCGCCTGGTCGGGCTCGGGATCCTGGCGGCGTTGCCGACTGCGGCAACCGGCGCGTCCGACTGGTCGGACCTGATCGGGAAGGATCGCCGTCTCGGCAGCATCCACGCGATCGCGAACACGACTGCGCTGGCCGCGCAGTCGCTGTCATGGCTGCAGCGCCGGCGGGGACATCGCGGCACGGGCATCGCCTTGTCGCTGACCGCGGTCGGGATCTCGTCGGCTGCCGCCTGGATTGGCGGCCACCTCTCATACGGACGGGCGGTCGGCGTCAACCACACGGCATTCGAGGACGGCCCGGAGGAGTGGACGCGGGTGCTCGATGCATCGGAGCTGGCCGACGGTGAGCTGACCGGCGGCCTGACCGCGGAGGGGTTCGAGGTGCTGCTGGTCAAGCAGGGCGAGAGGATCCACGCCATTGCCGATCGCTGTGCGCACATGGGCTGCCCGCTGCACGAGGGCGAGCTGGACGGGCACATCGTCCGCTGCGGCTGCCACGGCAGCGAGTTCACGCTCGAGGGGGCGCTGGTGCACGGGCCGGCCACGAGCGGGCAGCCGCGGTTCGAGGCACGGATCGCGGGCGACAGCGTGGAGGTTCGCAAGGCGCGCGCGTGACGGAAAAGTGCCAGGCACTTTTCCGTCACCCTGAGTCCGTCCGCCCCGAGGCCTACGGTGTCAGCATGGCCACCGTTCTGTGCGTTGTCTGTTCCAGCCGTGATCCCGACGCGTTCGGGGATCCGGCGGCGCTGCTGTGCGCGGAGTGTCAGACGCGCTGGGCTGTCTGCCTCGACTGCGACGAGCCGTACCTCATCGCGGAGGCGGTCAGCACCGTGCGCTGCGAATCCTGCCTGCTGGTGCTGCGAGCGCCGGCGCGGATCGCGGCCTGATGAAGCCGTTGGCGCAGAGAGGTCAGGCGTCGATTGGCGCTGTCGCCGCCGAGGCGCCCAGCGTTCCGAGCACCTCGCGCACATCACCCGACCGGCACGTGAAGATGGGCGTGTCGCGCTCGGTGTAGCGGCTGGCCTCCGTCTCGCGCAGCGTCATCATCAGGTCGAGGAAATCGCCGACGAAATCGGTCTCGAACGCGACCACGAACTCCTGGTCGTCGATCCCGAACGAGTAGGTCGTGTTGATCTTCACGGTCGGGAACTGGTGGCCGGTGGCGATGTGCTCGTTCATGATCCCCTGCCTGGCCGGCTTGCTCAGCTGGTACCAGGCCCGGGTCTTCACCATCGGGTAGATCAGCAGGTACTTCGAGTCCGGGTTCCACATGATCCGCCCGCGCTTGTGCATCGAGCGGCCCTCGCCCTTCACGTACTGCGAGCGCTTCGTCATCGACAGGTAGGCGTACGGCGTCTCTAGATGCGGCCCGAGCGCCGTCGCATGCAGCGCCGTCGCCAGCTCCTGGAAGTCCTCGAGCCGCTCGGACACCTTCCACAGCATGAAGTCGGCGTCGGCCCTGATCCCGAACATCGTGTAGGCCCGGATGGGGAACCGCTCGCCGTACTCGTCGATGACGGCTGCGAACTCCTCGAGCGCGGCCTCTCGCTCGGCTTCCGGCAGCTGCCGGAAGGCGCGGTCGAGCTTGTAGAACGCGAAGTGCACGAACTGGCGCTCTTCGCCCGCCGAGTTGTTTGCAGGAGTCCCGTTCTGCTCGCTCACGGTTTCGATGGTAGCAGCGACGTCGTTGCGCGTTCGGTACCGATTCGGCACACCCGCGGTCTGGTTTCGTGACGGCCTGCGCTCCTAGCGTGAGCTCATGGAACGGGGACAGGCCAGCGTCGAGACCGCCGTCCTGCTGCCGGCGATGCTCGTGGTCGCGCTCGCCTGCTGGCAGGCGCTGCTGGTCGGCTGGACGTCGATCTCCGCGGAGCACGCCGCCAGAGCCGCCGCACGAGCCCGTCTGATCGGCGCGGAGCCCCGAGCCGCCGCCGCCGGAGCGCTGCCGGGGATCATGCGGGACGGCCTCTCGATTGCCGTCAGCACCAGGTCGGTGCGGGTACGGCTGCGAGCGCCGTCGGTCATCCCCGGCTTCGACATGGCGGTCACGGCCGAGGCGCCGCTGGTGGGGCAGTGACCGAGCGGGGGCAGGCGAGCGTGGAGCTCGTGGCCTGCACGGCACTGCTCGCCCTCGTGGCGGTCGCTGCGCTGCAGTGGCTGGCGGTCGTGCGCGCCCACATCGCCGCGGAGCGGATAGCGGATCAGGCCGCGGTGCTCGCCGCGGAGCGGAGGGGCCTGCCGGAATCGCTGCGTGCCACCGCCACGATCGCACGCGACGGGCGGCGCGTGACCGTGCGCGTGCCGGTGGCGATCAGCCTGCCGGGCGTGCCGGGCACCCAGTCGGCAACGGCATACCTGCCGCGGTGAACGAGCGCGGCCAGATCTCGATCGCCGCCTGCGGCCTGCTGGTGCTGCTCGTCCTCGCCGGTGCCCTGATCGGCTACCTCGGCGGCATCGACCAGTCGGGGGCGGGCGTGCAGCGCGCCGCCGACATGGCTGCGCTGGCCGCCGGCCGGGTGCTCGCCGACGACCCGAACGCCTCGCTTGCCACCCTGCGCGCAGCCGCGGCGGACGCCGCTGATGGCAACGGCGCACGGCTGGTCGAGATCCGGACGGTCGGGGGTGTGCTTCCGGAGGCGATCGAGGTGCGCGTGGCGTCCCGTGCCGATGGGGCGGCCGGCGAGGTGGAGGCCGTGGCACGGGCGGCTGTTTCCTATTCGGCAACGCTTCCGGACGCCGGTTTCCGGCCGGTCGACCTGCATGGCGCCGGTGGTCGTGCGGCGGTCATCGCCGCCGCGGCTGCGCAGGTCGGGTGGCCGTACGTGTGGGGAGGCGAGAGCCGCGCCGAGGGCGGCTTCGACTGCAGCGGCCTGGTCGACTACGCGTTCCAGGCCGCGGGGTTGCCGCTTCCGGGGCGACCGACCGCCGCGGCGCTGTGGTCGATGGCACAGCCCGAGTCCCCGAGCGACCTGGAGCCGGGCGACCTGGTCTTCCTCGGGGCGCCGACCGGAGCGCCGTACCACGTCGGCATCTACGTGGGCGAGGGGACGGTGCTGTCTGCTCCACATACGGGCGCGCGCGTCGGGTACTCGCCGCTGGCTGCCGGTGGGTGGGATGGGTTCGGGCGGCTGCTGCCGGCCGAGCCGGGACTGCTGGCCGATCCGGTGCAGCGCGCGGCACGGTCGGCCGGTGTGCCGGCCCACGTGATCGCCGCCGAGCTGTCCCTCGGGTTGGCGGCCGACGCGGGGTCGGCGGCGGAAGCGCTGGCGGCGGCGATGCGCACGCATCCGAGCTCGCTGGAAGCGGCGCTGGCGGCGCAGGTGGGAGACCCCTCGCGTGCCGCGCTGGTGCTCCGGTGGGCGAGTGGACCGGACCTGCCGGTGAGCTCCACGGTGCGTCTGGTGCCCGTCCCGGCCGCAGCGGGCGACACCTCCGGCAGCCCACGCATCCCGGCCGGCCCGGCCGCAGCCGCTCGCGGAAGGCGCTCCCCGGCCGGCGGCTGGCTGCTCAATCATCTGGGGACGGCGCTCGACGCCGGTGAGCGGGCGGCGGAGCAGCTCGGCGAGCGGGGGCGGGCGGTTCCACTCCAGGCCGTGGGTGCGATCGAGCACCTCTCGCGGTTCGGCTTGACGGCGCTCGGGACCGTGCTCCCGGATCCGGACTGGCGCGACGCGGCGAACCTCGCCGGCTCCGCGTGGGACGCCGCCACGGCCTCGGCCGACCTCGTCCGCACGGCCGGCACGGCGGGGCTCGAGCTGGGTGGCGTGGCGCTCTGGGCGGCGCGCCTGAGCGCCGTCGGAGGCGCGCTCTCCGCCGGGCTGTTCGGCGTCCAGGCGTGGCGAGCCCGGCGGACGCGCGATCGGATCGGGTACGGGCTGATGGCGGCGGGAAGCATCGCGACGACGGCCGGCCTGGCGACAGCGGGCGGCTCCCTGATCGCCCTCGGCACGGGGGCCTCGGTGATCCCGCCGGTGGGCCTCGCCCTCATGGCGGCCGGCGCCGGGCTCTGCGTGGGTGGCTACCTGGTCAGGCATCCCGAGTGGTGCCGGCAGGCGCTGCGGGCGGGCGGCGCTGCGCTCGATCTGGCCTGGCGGGTGCAGAGCGCGCCGGTGCGTGCGGCCGCCTCGGTGGGCGGCGCGGTGGCGGACGGCGTGCGATCGATCGCGTCGTCGATCCCGACGCCCTGGTAGCCATCCGGGTGGGCCGCAGGGCGGTCGCTACGATCAGGATGCGATGCCGACGCTTGCCCGCAACGAGACGCTGGAGGCCCAGCTCAAGGCCCTGCCCGACCGGCCGGGGGTCTACCTGTTCCACGGCCGGGACGGCGAGGTGCTCTACGTCGGGAAAGCAAAGTCGATCCGCAAGCGTGTGCAGTCGTACTTCCGGCGGGAGGCGTACGCGACGGTCAAGACGGCGGAGCTGGTCGAGCGGATCGAGGAGATCGAGTTCGTCGGCGCGGACAACGAGCACGAGGCGCTGCTGCTCGAGCAGAATCTGATCAAGCGCCACCGCCCGCCGTTCAACATCCGCCTGCGGGACGACAAGTCCTATCCCTACATCGCGGTGACCGTGTCCGACGAGTACCCACGCGTCATGTTCACGCGCGAGCGGCACCGCAAGGGCGTCCTCTACTTCGGGCCGTACTCGAGCGCGAAGAAGGTGCGGGAGACGCTCGACGTGCTGAACCGCGTCTTTCCCTACCGGCCCTGCGAGGGCCCGCGCCCCGGGCGCCGGTCGGGCGTTCCATGCCTCGACCATCACATCGGCCGCTGTGCCGCGCCGTGCGTCGGTCTCATCTCGAAGGACGAGTACGCGACGGTGATCGAGAACGTGGTGGAGTTCCTCTCCGGTCGCGTGCGGCCGCTGGAGCGCAGGCTGGAGGAGTCGATGAAGGCGGCGGCGGCCGCCCATGAGTACGAGGAGGCGGCCAGGTACCGCAACAGGCTGACCGCCGTACGTCACCTGGCGGAGCGGCAGGTCGCAGACCATGTCGGCTCGCAGACCGGCGATGTGCTCGCCGCAGCCGTATCCGACACCACCGCGAACGTGCAGCTGTTCCAGCTGCGCGACGGGCGGCTCGCCGACAGGCGCAGCTTCTATCTGGACAACGCCGGCGGGGAGAGCGAGTCGGATGTGCTGTGGGGCTTCGCCGTCGAGTACTACGGCGGGCAGGTCGCGATCCCGCCCTCGGTGATCGTGCCGAGCGGCTTCGAGGACGCCGAGCTGCTGGCCATGTTCCTCGAGGAGCGCCGGGGCGCGGCGGTGGAGGTGCGGCCCGCGCAGCGCGGCGAGAAGCGACGGCTGGTGCAGCTTGCGCGGCAGAACGCCGAGATGGCGCTGGAGCACGACCGGCTGGTGGCGCAGCGGACGCGGGCGCGGAGGGTGGAGGCCCTGGAGGAACTGCGCGAGCGCCTGAATCTGGAGGCGCTGCCGGTGCGAATCGAGTGCTTCGACATCTCGAACCTGGGCGAGTCGAACCGGGTGGCCTCGATGGTGGTGTTCGAGGACGCGGTCGCGAAGCGGTCGGACTACCGCAAGTTCACGATCCGGCACGACCGCGGCCAGGACGACTTTGCCAGCATGGCCGAGGCTGTGGGCCGGCGGTTCGCGCGCATGTCGAACCCGACTGCGGATGAGTTCGACGCCAGCTTCTCGACCTGCCCGAACCTGGTGGTGGTCGACGGCGGCAAGGGGCAGCTTGGAGCGGCGCTGAAGGCGATGTCGGAGCACGACCTGCCGCGGGTCGCGGTGATCGCACTGGCGAAGCGGGAGGAAGAGGTCTACCTGCCCGGCCGCCCGGAGCCGGTGATCCTGGAGCGCGGCTCGGCCGGGCTGCAGCTGCTGCAGCGGATCCGCGACGAGGCGCACCGCTTCGCCGTCGGCTTCCACCGTCAGCGCCGATCGCGGTCGGCGGTCGACTCGATCTTCGACGGGCTGCCGGGCGTGGGGCCGGCACGGCGGAAGGTGCTGATGCAGCACTTCCAGACGGCGGACGCCCTGACGGCGGCAACGCGGGAGCAGCTGGAGGCGGTGCCCGGGCTGCCGCCGAAGGTAGGCCGCCAGATCCACGAGGCGCTGCACCGCACGGGATGACGACGCGGGTCGAGCGGTGGTTCGAGGCGCCGCCCGAGGCGGTGTACGGCGCGCTCACCGATCAGGTCACCGGAGCGGCCTGGCGTGTACCCGACGGCATGTCGGTCGAGGTGCATGAGTTCGATCCGCGGGTGGGCGGCGGCCTCCGTGTGTCGCTGACATACCAGGGCGACGGGGCGGGGAAGGCGAGAGGGCGGACGGACACGTATCGCGGCCGGTTCGTCGAGCTGGTGCCGGGGAGGCGGGTGGTGGAGGAGGATGAGTTCGAGACGGACGATCCGGCGCTGGGCGGGGTCATGCGGATCACGATCGAGCTCGCCGCAGAGAACCAGGGGACGAGGTTGGTCGCGGTGCACGAGGGCCTGCCGGCTGCGGTCTCCGAGGAGGACAACCTCGAAGGCTGGCGCCAGGCGCTCGAGCGGTTGGCGGGGATGGTCGAGCGCCGAGACGGGGTCAGGCTTCAGCCTGACCCCGGTTGAGGGCCATGACCCAGTGAAACGCCACGTCGCCCTCCGGCTCCCTGATCGTCACCACCTCGTCCGCTGCGACCTCCAGCCCCGCCTCGCGCACGAGCTCCGTGTTTCGCGTCGCTTGGTAGCCGCTGAAGAACATCGGCACACCCAGCCACTCGCCTTCCCAGTCCGGCAGGTCGCTTGCCCCGAAGGTCGCCAGCAGCACCCCGCCCGGCCGCAGCCATCGCGCGATTCGCCCCATAAGCGGCCCCAGAAGCTCCCGCGGCAGATGGTTCAGCACGTACAGCGAGACGACGGCGTCGAACGAGTCGCCAGGGAACTCGACCGTCGCGATGTCGTCCTGGATCAGCGTCGCCTCGGGCAGCGACTCGGCGGCCCGGCGCAGCTGCTCCTCCGACAGGTCGACCCCGGTCAGTCGGTACCGGTCGGCCAGCCGGCGGCTCGACGAGACACCTGCTCCGACCCCGAGCTCGAGCACCTCGCTTCCCTGCGGAACCATGCGCTCCACCTCCGCCACGAACCGCTCCCGTGGGTCGTCCTCGATCCTGGCCGCCCACCCGGCGAACCGGTCGGCCATCCGGTCGTAGCCCGCCGCCACCAGCCGTGTCCGCTCGTCCACGGCGGCCAGCCTACCCGCCGGCCGCCGCTGTGACGCCGCTGCACCCGCTTGGCTAACCTCGCCCCATGCCGCTGATCCCCGATCAGCCACCCCAGTACGACTTCGCGCCGTCGCGGTCGCGCAACCGCGTGCGCGTCGTCTGCCTCGGCGGCGGCACCGGCCTGTCGATGATCCTGCGCGGCGTCAAGCGCATCAGCAACGTCACGGCGGTCGTCACCACCACCGACGACGGCGGCAGCTCCGGCCGCCTGCGCCGCGACTTCGGCATGCCGGCTCCGGGCGACGTCCGTCACTGCCTCTCCGCCCTCGCCGAGGATGAGTCGCTGGTCGGCCAGCTGTTCGAGCACCGGTTCACCACCGGCGAGCTGGCCGGGCACAGCTTCGGCAACCTGTTCCTCGCCGGCCTGACCGACCTGCTCGGCAGCTTCGACCAGGCGGTGTTCGAGTCGGCCCGCGTTCTGGCCGTCGTCGGACGCGTCGTTCCCAGCACCACCGACGTCGTCGAGCTGGTCGCCGAGATGGAGGACGGCCGCACCGTTCGCGGCGAGACCGCCATCGCCGCCGACGGCTCTTCGATCCGCACCGTGCGGCTCGACCCGCCCGATCCGCTCGCGCACCCCCGCGCCCTGCAGGCGATCGAGCGTGCCGACCTGATCGTGATGGGGCCGGGAAGCCTGTTCACGAGCACGCTTCCGCCGCTGCTCATCCCGGGCATCCGCGAAGCCGTCCGCGCGGCGAAGGTGCCCCGCATCTACGTCTGCAACCTGCTGCAGCAGCCGGGCGAGACGGAGGGCTACCGAGCCTCCGACCACGTCGCCCGCATCTTCGAGCACGTCGGTGATGACCTGGTGGATGGAGTGCTGGTCAGCCGCAACCGCGCCGAGCACGGCGTGCCAGTTCCCGTCGACCGCGGCGGCCTCCGCCGCCAGGGCGTGCGGGTGTTCGGCGCCCGCCTCGCCGGCGAGTGGCAGCACGACCCCGACAGGCTGGCACGCACACTCGTGCGGCTGTCGCGCTGGAACCGCGATGAGCTTCAGTGAGGACGTCCGCCGCGAGCTGGTCGCACGGCCTCCCGCCAAGGGCTGCTGCCAGCTCGCATTCCTCTCAGGCCTGATCCGGCACAGCGGCTCGCTGCAGATGCGCGGCGCCGGTGAGCTGGCGGTCGTAGCGGAGCTGTCCGACCCCGCTGCGGCACGGCTGGCGTTCACGCTTCTGCGCGACCGCGGCGGCGACTGCGAGATCCTCTCCTTCCGCGAGCACCGCTTCGAACGGCGGAACCGGGTGCTGCTCCGCATCGCCGGCTCCGGCAGCTTGCAGCTGCTGCACGAGGCCGGCGTGCTCTCGGCCGCGCTCACACCGCTCGCCGATCCCCCCGAGCGGATCCTGCGCCGCTCCTGCTGCCGCGGCGCCTACCTGCGCGGCGCGTTTGTCGCGTGCGGCTCGGTGTCCGCGCCCCGCCGTCCGGTGCACCTCGAGCTCCGCACCTCGGAGCGGGACGCCGCGGAGGGCATGGCCGCGATCGCGGCCAGGGAGGAGATCCCCATGCACACGGCCGACCGGCGCGGCCATGCGATCGCCTACCTCAAGTCGCGAGACGGCGTCCGCGACTTCCTCGCCCTGGTCGGCGCCCACGACGCGGTGCTCTCGTTCGAGGAGGCCGAGGTGATCAGCGCCACCCGCGAGGCGGCCAACCGGCTGACCAACTGTGACCGCGCGAACCTGGGCCGGGCCACCGACGCGGCCCACCGCCAGCGCGAGGCGATCGCCGCGCTCCACCTCGACGACCTCGATCCCGACCTCCGGCGCGTCGCCGAGCTGCGTATCGCCTTTCCGGACAGCTCGATGGCCGAGCTGGGGCAGCGGGCGGAGCCGCCGATGACCAAATCGGCGGTCGCCCGTCGCATGAAAACCCTCATTTCCCTTACAAAAACCTAAAGATCCCCCAAGCGGGGGTGGGAGCGTTTTCTCCCCGGAGCGATCATAGGTAGGCAAGGCTCGTGGGTGACCCGGCATCCCTTGCGCGACAGACCTAGACCCCATCTGACGCTGCCCGATCTTGCCGGTCACCCACGAGCCCCGGGCTCCCCACCCCGACCCCCTCGGCCGCCAAGTCGATAGACTGGCGGCCGGTTGTCGTTGTCGGCGGATCCGGGGGTAATTGCATGAGCGTGCGGGTGGCGATCAATGGGTTCGGCCGCATCGGCCGCAACGTTTTCCGGGCGGCGCGGGACCGCGGCGGCGACTTCGAGATCGTGGCGGTCAACGACCTGACGAGCGCCGACACGCTCGCGCACCTGCTGACCTACGACAGCATCCACGGCGTCTACCCGGACGAGGTCACTGCTCGTGACGACACGCTGGTCGTCAACGGCAAGGACGTGAAGGTGCTGTCCGAGCGCGATCCGGCGAACCTGCCCTGGGGCGACCTCGGCGTCGACGTCGTCATCGAGTCCACCGGTTTCTTCACCAAGCGCGATGGCGCCGCCAAGCACATCGAGGGCGGCGCCCGCAAGGTGATCATCAGCGCGCCGGCGACGGATCCCGACGTGACCATCTGCATCGGCGTGAACGAGGACGCCTACGACGCCGACAGCCACAACATCATCTCCAACGCGTCGTGCACAACCAACTGCCTGGCCCCGTTGGTGAAGGTGCTGATGGACTCGTTCGGCATCCAGCGCGGGTTCATGACCACCGCGCACGCCTACACCGGCGACCAGATGCTGCTCGACGGCCCGCACAAGGATCTGCGCCGGGCCCGCGCCGCGGCCGTGAACGTGGTGCCGACCACCACCGGGGCGGCGAAGGCGATCGGCATCGTCATCCCCGAGATGCAGGGCAAGCTGGACGGCATCTCGCTGCGAGTGCCGGTGCCGGACGGGTCGATCACCGACCTTGCGGCCGTGCTCGACCGCGACGTGACGAAGGAGCAGGTCAACGAGGCGTTCGCCGCCGCGGCCGACACCGGTCGCTTCAAGGGGATCCTGCAGTACTCCGAGGCGCCGCTCGTCTCCGGAGACATCGTCGGCAACTCGTTCAGCTCCATCTTCGACTCCAAGCTGACGATGGCCAACGGGAACCTGGTCAAGGTTCTTGCCTGGTACGACAACGAGTGGGGCTACTCGTGCCGGGTCGTGGATCTGATCAATCACATCTCGTGAGAAGCGTCCGCGACCTCGAGGTCGCCGGGAAGCGGGTGCTCGTCCGCGCCGATCTCAACGTGCCCCTCGGTGAGGGCGGCACGGTGGCCGACGACACGCGCATCCGCGCCGCCATGCCGACCGTGGAGCTGCTGCTCGACCGCGGCGCGCGGGTGGTGCTCTGCTCGCACCTCGGCCGCCCCAAGGGCGAGCCGAAGCCCGAGCTGTCGCTCCAGCCGGTCGCCGACCGGATCGCCCAGCTGCTCGGGCAGGATGTTGCCTTCGGTGACGAGCAGGGCGACCTGGTGCTGCTGGAGAACCTGCGGTTCGATCCGCGGGAGGAGCAGAACGACCCGGAGTTCGCCGCCGAGCTGGCCGCGCATGCCGACCTGTTCGTGCAGGACGCCTTCGGGGCGGTGCACCGGGCGCACGCATCCACCGTCGGCGTCGCACAGCTGCTGCCGTCGGCCGCCGGCCTGCTGCTCGAGGCGGAGCTGAACGCCTTCCACAAGCTGCTCGACGACCCCGAGCATCCGCTGGTCGTGGTCATCGGCGGCGTCAAGGTGGCCGACAAGATCGGCGTCATCGACCGGATGACGCAGCTCGCCGATTCGGTGCTGATCGGCGGGGCAATGGCCTTCACCTTCCTCGTCGCCGACGGCGTCGACGTCGGGGCGTCGCGGCACGAGGACGAGGAAGGCCAGGAGACGGCGCGCCGGGCGATGGCCGATGCGCGAGATCGCGGCTGCGAGCTGCTGCTGCCGCGGGACGTGATCGTGGCCGACCGCTTCGCGGCCGACGCGGCCACCAAGGTGGTGCCCGTCGGCGAGATCCCCGCCGGCTGGATGGGGCTCGACATCGGGCCGCAGACGGCCGACCTCTTCGCCGGCAGGCTGTCGGGTGCGAGCACCATCTTCTGGAACGGCCCCATGGGGGTGTTCGAGCTCGAGCCCTTCGCGGCCGGCACGCTGGAGGTTGCGCGTGCGGTGGCCGACTCGGATGCTGTCTCGATCGTCGGCGGCGGCGACTCGGTGGCGGCGGTGAACGCCGCCGGCGTGGCCGACCGGATCACCCACGTCTCGACCGGCGGCGGTGCCGCGCTCGAGCTGATCGAGGGGCGGCCGCTGCCCGGAGTGCAGGCGCTCGAGGCGGCGCAGGTATGAGCGGCCGGACGCCTTTCGTCGCGGGCAACTGGAAGATGCACAAGACGGCCTCGGAGACCGGCCCGTTCGTGCGCGAGCTGGCCGGCCGGCTGCCCGAGGGCGTCGAGGTCGCGGTGTGCGTGCCGTTCACGTCGCTGGCCCCTGCGGTCGAGGCTGCCGCGGGCTCGCCGCTGCGCGTCTATGCACAGAACATGCACCAGGCCGCGCAGGGCGCGTTCACCGGTGAGATCTCCGCCCCGATGCTGGTCGACCTCGGTGCCGACGGCGTGCTGCTCGGCCACTCGGAGCGCCGCCAGTACTTCGCCGAGTCGGATGCGGCGCTTGCGGAGAAGCTGACGGCGGCCGGGGAGGCGGGGTTGGCAGTGATCCTTGCCGTGGGCGAGACCGAGCAGGAGCGCGAGGCCGGCGAGACGGAGCAGGTGCTCGAGCGCCAGGTCGCCGAGTCGCGCGCGACCATGCACGAGGGCCCGCTGACCGTTGCCTACGAGCCGGTATGGGCGATCGGCACGGGCCGCACCGCCACGCCGGACATGGCGGAGGAGGCGCACCGGTTCATACGCGGGCTGTTCCCCGAGCCCGCCGCGTCAGCACTGCGGATCCAGTACGGCGGCAGCATGAAGCCGGACAACGCGGCTGAGCTGCTGGCGCAGCCGGACATCGACGGTGGCCTGATCGGCGGCGCCAGCCTCGTCGTCGACGATTTCCTCGCGATCGTTTCTGCCGCGACATGAGCGGGCCGGTCTGCCTGGTGGTGCTGGACGGCTGGGGTCTCGCGCCGCCCGGCCCGGGCAACGCTGTCGACCTGGCCGCAACGCCGGTGTTCGACCGCCTGTGGGCGGAGCACCCGCACACGACGCTGGCTGCCTCGGGCCGCGCCGTCGGGCTGCCGGAGGGTCAGATGGGGACCTCGGAGGTGGGACACCTCAACCTGGGCGCTGGGCGGGTCGTGCTGCAGGATCTCGTCCGCATCAGCCAGGACATCGCGGCAGGCGGGCTCGAGCAGAATCGCCCGGTGATGGACGCCGTCGAGCGCGGGCGTGGGGCGGCGCTGCACCTGGTCGGGCTGGTGTCCGACGGCGGCGTCCACAGCCACATCGACCACCTGCTGGCCCTGATCGACGTCGCCCGCGCCGGCGGCGTCGAGCGG
>DATAHR010000150.1:0-16492 GCA_036263035.1 Gaiellales bacterium
ACGCTGGTCGCGGCAAGGCCACGCTCGACGATCGACGCCCGCGCCGCCTGCACGATCAGCTCGCGGCGGCGCTCGGGAGCCAGGCGAGGGCGTGGGAGGGTCTCCTGGCGCATGGATTCGGATATTATCGTACGATCGTACGACACGACCACGGCACCACACCACGGGAGAGCACATGAGTGCGGCAGAGCGAGCGCGGGACATCGGCATCGAGCTGACGGAGGAACAGCTGGCCTTCGTTGAGCTGGCACAGGAGTTCGCCCGGACAGAGATCCGCCCGGTCGCGGCCCAGGTCGACGAGGAGGGCGAGACCGAGGTGCGGTGGGACCTGGTCGAGAAGGCGCACGCGCTCGGCCTGACCACCTACATGCTCCCCGAGGAGGTCGGCGGCGGCGGCATCCGCGACTGCTTCACCCACTGCCTGATCACGGAGGAGATGTCCTGGGGCGACGGCGGCCTGTCCGGCATGATCTCGTCGGCGGGGTTCTTCGGCACCACCATCTTCGAGATCGGGACGCCGGAGCAGCAGCAGCGCTTCCTCGCCCCGCTCTGCGCCGGAGACCGGCCACCGTTGACAGCGCTGGCGACGACGGAGCCGGATTACGGCAGCGATGCCGCCGGGATGCAGACCATGGCCACCCGCGTCGAGGGCGGATACCGGTTGTCCGGGCAGAAGACCTGGGTGTCGAACGGCGGCGTGGCCGAGTGGTACATGGTGTTCGCGCAGACCAATCCCGGGAGCCGGAGCAAGGGCATCACCGCCTTCGTGCTGCACCGCGACGACCCCGGGCTCAGCACGGGCGCGCCCATGCGCAAGCTGGGCGACCGCGGGATCATCAACTCCGAGCTGTTCCTGGACGACGTGTTCGTCCCGGACGACCGCCGGATCGGCGAGGAGGGCCAGGGGTTCTACGGGCTGATGGGCACCTTCGACGAGTCGCGGATCACGCTCGCCGCCGGCTGCGTCGGCATCGCCCGCGCGGCCACCGAGTACGCGATCGAGTACGCCCGCCAGCGGCAGCAGTTCGGAAAGCCGATCATCGAGCACCAGGCGGTCGGCTTCCGGCTCGCCGACATGCAGACGCGGCTCGACGCCGCCCGGCTGCTGACCTGGCGCGCGGCCATGCGCTACGACGGCGGCCGGCGGGCCAGCAAGGAGGCGTCGATGGCGAAGGTCTACGCGAGCGAGGCGGCGATGTTCTGCACCTGGGGCGCGGTGCAGACGCTCGGCGGCTGGGGCTACTCGCGCGAGTATCCCGTCGAGAAGTGGTTCCGCGACGCGAAGCTCGAGGAGATCTGGGAGGGCACCTCGGACATCCAGCGGCTGATCATCGCCCGCGCGCTGCAGCGCGAAGGCGCCTGATAGCCCGACGGCTAACCGAGACCGAGGTATCCGCCGACCAGCCGGGTGGTCGCCTCCACGTCCAGGCTGCCGTCCACCGTGAGCGTTCGCGCACGCGCCGCCTCCGACTGGCGCCGCAGCTCATCGGTGAACAGGGCGTCCCGTGCCAGCAGGTTCTCGAGCGCTCTGGGCGGGTCGGTCGTCTTCCCGGCGATCGTCCAGGTCGAGCCGCGCGCGTCGAACGCGGCCCGCCGAAACGCCGGCGTGGGCAGCAGCCAGACGGCGAGCGCCGGATTGCTGAGCAGCGGCATCACCAGCCGGGGCAGCAAGCTGAACCCCTCGGCGAGCGCCGGCGCCGGGGCGAGGGCGGCGAGATCCTCCAGCACGAGATCGAAGCACTCACCCTGGAATCCGTGGAAGGTGTCGTACATCTCCCGCGGCGACCGGCCGAGCCACCGCTCATCCGGCGCCATCGCGGCGAAAGCGTGGAGCAGCGGGGCGGTGGCCGGCGTGGTGCGGGTCAGGAACTCGGTCCACCGCTCCACGTGGTACACGTGCAGGCCGTGCCGCGCGGCGAGCGCGGCCGCCACCGTCGACTTCCCCGCGCCACTGCCGCCGCCGATCCAGCGGACGTGGGCAAGGTCGTTGGCCGGCCCCCGGGTGTCAAACTCGTTCATCGGGCGCTACAGGCCATTTGTGACCGAACTGCGACCGACGACTGGATGGTTGGGCGGCTCCCAATTATTGGAGTCAAACACCAACCTCCCGGACGCGGGCGAACGCGCACACGATTGTCACACGCCTCAGCGGTTCCTTGACGCTGGCGAACCGGCGGCGCCGCGCCCGGAGTCGCGGCGCCGCCCATCCCGTCTACGGGGCGATGTTGTGGTTCAGGTGGAACACGTTGCCCGGGTCGTAGCGGCGCTTCACCTCGCGCAACCGGTCGTAGTTCGGCCCGTACGCCGCCCGAATGGCGTCGTCCGCCTGGTCGTCGCCCAGGTAGTTGAGCCACCGGGCGTTTCGCAGCTGCTCCGTGATCGCCGAAAACGTGTCCTTCGTCCACTCGATGTTCCGTATCGTGTCCGACGGATCCATCCACTCCGACGGCACCAGCAGGTTCCAGCCCGGCTCACGATGCGGTACCGCCGCGGCCGTCTGGTCGATCCGCGTCACCTGGCCGTGGAAGTGCTCGAACACGATCCCGGTCATCGGCGAAGGCACCGTCTCGAACCGCTTGACGACCGTGTCGATCAGCTCGTCCGTGATCCCCGTCGTGAAGCTCGACAGCCAGTAGTTGAGCGCGCCCTTGGGATAGCCCGCGTCAAGCAGGGTGTTCATCACCGGGTAGGGCATCGGCCCGACCTCGACCATGACCGGCGGCCCCCACTCGAGGAACGGCGTGAGGTCCGCGTCGGCCCGGTCGGGGTCCGTGTGGCAGACCAGCATTCCCGCCACCTTCATCCCCGAGCCGTCCGGCGCGTGCACCAGTGCCGCGAACACGGTCAGCTCGTCCGGGCACTTCTCCGCCGCCTCCCGGTAGAAGCGCAGCATGTCGCCGGCGCGCTCGATCGGGTGCACGATGAGCCCGCCCACGACCATCGGCTGGTGGCGCAGCCGGAACGTCAACGCCGTGGCGACGCCGAAGTTGCCGCCGCCGCCGCGCAGCGCCCACATCAGGTCGGGATGCGACTCGTCGTCGACCTGGAGCACCTCGCCGGTGGCCGTCACCAGCTCGACGCCGATGAGGTTGTCAGCGGCGAGCCCCTGCGTCGACATCAGCCACCCGAGGCCACCGCCCAACGTGTACCCGCCGATGCCGGTGGACGAGATCACGCCTCCGGTCACCGCCAGGCCGTGCTCGTGAGCGGCGGTGTTGAGGTCACTCCAGAGAGCACCTCCCTGAGCCCGTGCGGTCTTCGCCTCCGCATCGACGCTCACGGCCCGCATCCGTGAGAGGTCGATCATCAGCCCTCCCTCGGAGACACTGCGGCCGGCGACGTTGTGGCCGCCGCCGCGCACTGCGATCTCGAGTCCCGAGCCCGTGGCGAACCGCACCGCCGCCGCCACGTCCTCGGTCGTCGCGCACCGTGCGATCGCCGCCGGGCGCTTGTCGATCAGCCCGTTGTGCACCTTCCTCACCGTCTCGTAGTCCGCATCCTCCGGAAGCAGCACATCTCCGGCGAATCCGTCAGCAAGGTTCTTGATGGCGCTCGTATCGAGCACCCGTATGTCAGACATCTTTCACCCCTTATGGCGGCTCATGCGCAGAGAAGCAGCGCGAAGGGGCCTATCTTGTCAGACATCTTTGCGTCGCGCCAGGAGCTTCGTCACCGTCCCCGTTGAGGACGGCGTGGCGCTAGATTTAGGCTCTGCCGACACCAGCGAGAGAGGGAGCCATAGTGAGCGCCACGTTGACGGAATACGCCGTCGTCAATCCCGCCACGGGGGAGACGCTGAAGACCTACCCGACCATCAGCGACGACGAGCTGAAGGACGCGATCGATCGCGCCGACCGCGCGCATCGCGAGTGGGCTCGCCGGTCGGTGGCCGACCGTGCCGCCGTGGTGCGGCGCATCGGCGAGCTGCACGACGAGCGCAAGGAGGAGCTTGGCGAGATCATCGTCCGCGAGATGGGCAAGCCCATCAGCCAGGCGGTCGGCGAGGTGGAGTTCTGCAAGGCCATCTACGACTTCTATGCAGACAACGCCGAGACGCTGCTGGCGGATGAGCACATCCCGCTGCTCGACGGCGAGGGTAAGGCATACGTCCGGCGCAGCTCGCTGGGCGTCCTGCTCGGCATCATGCCGTGGAACTACCCGTACTACCAGGTCGCCCGGTTCGCCGGCCCGAACCTGATCATCGGCAACACGATCCTGCTCAAGCACGCCCCGCAGTGCCCGGAGTCGGCGGAGGCGATCGCCGGCATCATCCACGAGGCGGGCGTCCCCGAGGACGTCTACATCAACATCCGCGCAACCAACGAGCAGGTGGCGGACATCATCATCCCCCACCCGCGCGTCATGGGCATCTCGCTGACCGGCTCCGAGCGGGCGGGTGCCGCGGTGGCCGAGGTCGCGGGCCGGAACCTGAAGAAGGTCGTGCTCGAGCTGGGCGGCTCGGATCCCTTCATCCTGCTCAAGACCGATGATCTCGACGCGGCCGTCGAGGCCGCCGTCGGAGCGCGCCTGGAGAACACCGGCCAGGCATGTAACGCCGCCAAGCGGTTCATCGTCATGGACGATCTCTACGACCCGTTCGTGGAGAAGTTCACGGCGGCGCTGACGGCCGTCAAGCCGGGCGACCCGACGTCGCCCGACACGGCGATCGGGCCGCTGTCGTCCTCGATCGCCACCGAGCGGCTGGCCGACCAGGTGCAGCGAGCGGTGGACAGCGGCGCGAAGATCGTCGCCGGCGGCGAGCACGACGGCAACTTCTTCTCGACCACCGTGATGACCGACATCACCCCGGACAACCCAGCGCGGCGCGAGGAGTTCTTCGGGCCGGTGGCGCAGATCTACAAGGTCTCCTCGGAGGACGAGGCCGTCGAGCTGGCCAATGACACGCCCTACGGGCTCGGCTCGTACGTGATGACGAGCGACGAGGATCAGGCGCTGCGCGTGGCCGAGCAGATCGAGGCCGGCATGGTGTTCATCAACGCCGTCGGCGCGGAGGGCGCGGAGCTGCCGTTCGGCGGCGTCAAGCGCTCTGGCTTCGGCCGCGAGCTCGGCCGCTTCGGCGCGGACGAGTTCGTCAACAAGAAGCTGATCCGGATCGTCTAGGTCGTGATCGGAGGGGCGGGCGTGCGCAGCCCGCCCCTCCGCGCGATCACAGCCGGCCGGGGATTCCCACGCCAGGGGCGAGGGCGGTCACCGAGAGGTACTGCGTGCCGACCTTCGAGCACGCGCGCAACCGGAACTCGATGTCCTCGCTGGTGAAGCTGCCGGGCGGGTAGACGCGGAGGCTCGTCGCAGTCGCCGGTGCGCACGTGGCGGGCGGGTAGTTGCCGACGTCCGTGATCTGCAGCACCGAGTGGGCGGTGGCGCTGGGCGCAAGCGTAATGGTGCGGCTTGCGACCTGCGTGTTTCGGCCGGCCGGCGAGCCCAGCTGCTGAGTTGTCCGCGCAGACACGCCGGGGTAGCCGTAGAGCGTGCAGCTCGCATCGCCCGTGTTCGTGAACTCGATCGGCACGTACGTCGATCCCGCGGCCGCGCCACCGGGGCCGACGCCGACCCAGACCTCCAGGGAGGAGGTGCGGCAACGAGACGGTGCCGAGGCGCTGCTCGAGGCCTGCGTCCCGCCCCCGCTCCCGGCGCTTGCCCCGCTGGAGCCCGCGGAGGCGCTGGGGGTCGAGGATGAGAGCGAGCCCGCGATCAGCGCCGCTCCCGCCGCCAGCGCGATCACCGCGCAGGCACCTATCAGTCGTCTGCCTGTCATGCCCACACCTCGTGAAGTCGAATGAGTTCCATGGTCACACCGTACGGTGGGACCGTCGCGGATCGATGTCGACCACGTAACGGTGGGGTAACGCTTCGACGCGGCCGCCTGGGAACCTCGACCGCCGTTCCGTCGTCTCATGTACATGCGTTGTGCGGTGCCCGCATTGGTTGCGCTGATCTTGGCGCCGGCGGGGTGCACCTTTCCCGGCCAGGATGCGACGCAGGGCCCGACGGCCCTCACCGTTCGCATCACCGCACTGGTCGCCGGCGGGCAGAAGACCATCCTTGTCCGCACCCCCGGCGAGGAGGTTCGAGACCTGCGCATCGGCACCGGCCTTCGGCGGATCACACCTCCTTTTGGCACGATCACGGGGAGGGTGATGTCTGTTGGCGGGCCGTACCCCGGCACGAAGCGGCCGATGGCGAACGAGCAGATCATCGTCACCGGCCACGACGCCGACCGCATCCGCCTGCGCACCGGAGTCCGAAGCGGATCGTCAGGCAGGTTCCGGATCAGCCTGCCGGCGGGGAGGTACACCGTGCGGACGCCGGGCGGCGGGCCGCACCACTCCGTGCGCGTCCAAGTGACACCGGACGGCCTCGTGCACGTACGGCTCGTCCGCGATATCTACTAGACCCGCTCGAGGTTGTGGATCGCGCTTTGCGGCATCTCGAGCAGGTCGTCGTCCTCCTCGCCGCGGAGATGGATGACCGGGTTGCCCGCTGCGTCCTCGCCCTCGCCGATCAGCGAGTAGACCTTGCCGTCGACCAGGAAGCGGGCATCACCCTCAACGCTCGAACCCTCGGACTCCATGGTCATCTCGGCTCCCTTCGGTGACTGACGGATTTCTCGCCACCGACAATAGCCCAGCCGCGTCCCCGCACACCGGCGCGGGCCGTCTCAGACGTGTCACAGGCCGTGGCAAGTGCGCAACACAGCGGTAGGTGACGGAAAAGTGCCCGGCACTTTTCCGTCACCCAGCCGATGTCAGCTACACGCCCGCCATCGTCACCTGCGTCAGCCGAAGGTGGTTGCCCGACGGGTCGCGGAGCCCTGTGTCGATGCCGTACGGCCGCTCCTCCGGCTCCTCCGTGAACTCCACTCCGCGGCTGCGAAGCTCCTCGTAGTCCGCGCGGACGTCGTCGGTCGTCAGGAACACCGCCCCGGCGAAGCCCTTCGCCATCAGCGCCTCCACCTGCTGCCGCGTCTCCTCGTCCATCACAGGCGGTCCGGGGATGGCCATCAGCGTGATGGCCGCGTCCTCCTGCCCGGGAGGCGCCACGGTCAGCCAGCGGAAGTTCCCCATCTCCGGCAAGGTCACGTCGGAGCGAACCTCCATGCCGAGCTTCTTCGTGTAGTACTCGAGTGCCTCGTCCTGGTCGTGCACCCAAAGCTGCGTCGCCGAGATCCTCATCGTCGTCTCCTTGGTCGTCGAACGGGATGGGGCCACTCTAGGAGTGAACGGCGGCGCTGTCTTCTCGAAATGTGCGCCGCTTGGGACGCGCGTACGCGCGCACCACGCAGGACGGCACGCGGGCGAGGTGCGCGGCCGGCGGATGAGCCGCCCGGTACGCCGTCGGCGACATGCCGTAGGTGCGTGTGAAGGACGTGGTGAACGAGCCGACGCTCTGCAGCCCCACTGCGAAGCAGATCTCGGTCACACTCCGATCGGTCGAGCGAAGCAGCGAGGCTGCACGCTCAAGCCGACGGGTCAGCAGGTAGGCATGCGGCGACTCACCGAACGCGCTGCGAAACGCACGGCTGAAGTGAGCACGCGACATCGACGCCGCGCGGGCCAGGTCCTCGACGCTGAGCGGCTCGAAGTACCGCGCGTCGGCCAGGTCCCGCGCCTTCAGCAGGTGCCGCTCCGTGCGCGCAAACGCCATCCACCTACTGTAGAAGATCGATTCCCCACGAGGCCCTCACGGAGCGGCCCGGTTCCAGCTCGATCACGTCCGTCCCGGTCGCAAATGCGTTGGGCGGGCAGGTCATGGGCTCGACGCCCAGCCCCTTCCGGCGCCGGCCGGCCTCGGGCAGCGTGTCCCCGGTGAACAGCATCAGGTGCCGGAACGCCTCGTCCAGCCAGATGCTCACCGCGGCCACGCGGGAGCGCAGCTCGATGCGGGCACGCCCGTCGCGCTCGCGAAGCAGGTCGGTGAAGGCCGTGTCCAGCTGCGTCGCGCCGATCGGCCGCGGCTCGCGGAAGTCGTAGTCCGTCCCGGCAACGTCTGCAGTGCCGGTCGGGATGCCGCGGTCATCGAGCCGCAGCCAGCATTGCCCCGGGGCGCGCAGCTCGAGCTCATCCACGAGGTCGGCACCGAGGCTGAAGTACGGATGCATCCCGGCCCCGAACGGCGCCACCTCTGAGCCGGCATTGGTGGCACTGATCCTGACCGAGAGCCCCTCGTCGGCCAGGCGGTAGCGCACGCTGACCTGCAGCGTGAACGGGTAGCCGTCCTGCGCCAGCAGGTCGTGCTCCATCACCACCTCGCTGTCCGACCGGTCACCGACCCGCCAGGCGTCCCAGCGAACGAGCCCGTGGATGGCGTTTCGCTTCTCGGGCTCGCTCAGCGGCAGCTGGTGGTCGGCGCCGTTGAAGTCGTACGCGCCGTCGCGCAGCCGGTTGGGCCATGGCACCAGCACCTGCCCGCGCGCGTCGGTGCAGCGGGCGTCGGCGCCGTAACCGTCCAGCAGGTCGACGCCGCTGACCGTGTACTGGCGCAGGCCGCCGCTCTGCTCGACGATCCAGGCTCGCTGCTCGCCGTGGCGCAGCTCGATCTGCGCGCCCGACGGCGAGAGTGTGGGCCCCGCTGTCCGCAGCTCGGCCATCGCTGAACGGGTACCACGGCCGAGGAGGCTGGAAACGGGGTCGGCACTCATTTTGTGCATGTGGGCACAAAGGAATCCATCTCCCCGCTGGTGAATAGATGGTTCGGGATGAACAGCATCCTCAGGCAGCTGCGCCGCGCACGGCCATCCGAAGCCGCCGTCGCCGACACCGGCGAACGGCCGTCGGGCTGGGCCGGCGAGCGGCTCTGGCTGATGACCCGCTACGCGCTCGAGGACATCGGCGAGGCCGAGCTGCTCGGCAGCACCGACGTGGCGGAGTCCGACGCCGCCGTGGGCGGCTACGAGGTCTTCACCGGCCGCACGCACGAGCCGCTCGCTGCGCTGATCTGCCGCTGCGGCGACCTGCGGCTTCGCATCGTCACCTACGGCGAGAGCTACCCGGCTCTGAAAGCCGTGCTGGTCGACGACGAGGATCGGCAGCTGTGCGGCACGGAGCCCTTCCGCCTCCCCGCGTTCCACTGGACGACCGGCAGCTGGGAGCGCCCCGGCAAGCCGATGCGGCCCCGGCAGCGGCGCGCATACCGCGACTCGGTCAGGCACCAGTACCTGGCGCTGACGAACGCCGTGCAGGCATGGCACGCGACATGGCAGGCCTGGGGCGTTACCAGCAACGACGAGGCGATCGTCTACACCGAGCGGGTCGCGCTGGAGGCCGCCGCCAGCGAGGCGGCACAGCGGGCGCTCGAGGAGGAGCGGCGGCGGGACGCCGAGCGGCGACGCGCGCAGGAGGAGGCGCTGGCGGTGCGGGAGCGGCTGCGGCTGTACCTCTCGGCCGGGGTGACGCCGCCGGACGAGCTGGTGCGCGCCGCGGAGCGAACCGACGAGGCGGTCGACCCGGCGCCGGGCAGCCTCAGCGCTTGAGCTCGATCTCGACGAAGCTCGCCGTGCGCCCGCTTCGGTTGACCACATCGTGCTCCGTTCCGGCAGTGCCCACGTAGGCGACACCGGCCTCCTGTGCGAGCGTCCGGCTGCCGCCGTCCGGCGCCACAACCTCGAAGGTGCCTCCCGTGACCGGCACGACCACGTAGTCGAACTCGTGCACGTGCCGGCCGGTCGCCTCGCCGTCCGCGAACTCCCAGGTCGTCACGCGCACCCGGTCGTCATCCGCGGTGATGGTCGGACGGGCGGCCGGCATGCCGCGAGTGTACCCGCGCGGGGAGCTACCCCTGCTGCGCCGCGGCGGCCATGCGCGACAGGTCGGCCACCTGCCCGGCGGGGGGCGCAGAGATGTGCACCGGCGTCCCGAAGTCCGACATGGTCATCGTCACGTCCATCGTCTCGCCGGTCGCCGACATCGGCATCGAGAAGCGGGTCTTACGCACGAGGCCCGCGCCGTCGACCCACACGTCGGCCGGATAGTCGGTGATCCCGGTCTGGCTCTCGAACTGCGCGTAGAGCCGCCGCAGGGCCGGCCGCTGTGCCGGGCTCGCCCGCTGCACGAGCAGATCCACGGCCTTCTTGAAGACGACGACCGCGTGATAGTGGGTGGTGCGCACCCCGCCGACCTGCTCGCTGCCCAGGTTCTGGATCGAATCCGACGTTGCCTGCAGGTACGTCAGCGTCTGCGTCGGGTCGCCCTGCCCGTTGTTCATCACCGAGCCGAGCGCGTTGCCCGCGGAGCCCATCGCGGAGAGGTCGAACTTGAGCCACTGCTTCCCGGCCGGAAGCTCCTGCGCGAACACCGGACTGCGCATGTAGAAGACGGAGCCGATCATCCGCTCGTCCATCGGGAACGTTCGGCCGGCGGCGTTCATCGTGAGGTGCAGCTCGCCGAGCGGCGGAGTGCCGAGCCGGAACAGCCCGGTGCCGTGCATCCGGATCGTGCCGGCCGCCGACGGCATGGTCATGACCATGCCCACCCGTGCGCTGCCGGCCGCGCGGGTGGCGCTGGCCGCGCTCAGCAGCACGTTCGCTCCGGTCGTGGTGGTGGCGGGCGCCGGCGACGAGGTTGCCGTGGACGCGGGCCCGCAGCCGGGCGCGATCGCAAGCATCAGCGCGGTCAGTGCGACGGCGAGTGAACGGCCCATTTCCTCACCATACGCTGGGTTGGAGGTGCCGTCCAGCGCCCGAGAACCCCGCAGGTGGGCAGCCTGATAGGGTCGTCGTCCGCTGTCCGCCATCGCTGGAAGGAGCGCAGGCATGTCATCGACGGATCAACCGGTCGCCAACCCGAACAAGGCCCTGTGGGAGAAGGGGGACTTCACGCGCATCGCCGCCGCGATGCGGGACAGCGGCGCGGCGCTGGTGGCCTCGCTCGGCGTGCACGAGGGCATGAAGGTGCTCGACCTCGGCTGCGGTGACGGCACGACGGCGGTGCCCGCCGCCCAGATGGGCGCCGACGTGCTCGGGGTCGACATCGCCCGCAACCTGGTCGCGGCCGGGAACGCACGCGCCGAGGCGCTCGGGCTCGACAACCTGAGGTTTCAGGAGGGCGACGCCACCGACCTGGGCGAGCTAGCCGACGACACCTTCGACCTCGTGCTGAGCATCTTCGGCGCCATGTTCGCCCCGCGGCCGGACGAGGTCGCGAAGGAGATGGTGCGGGTGACGAAGCCCGGCGGCCGCATCGTCATGGGCAACTGGATCCCCGGCGACCCGACCTACGTGGCGCAGCTGCTGCGCATCAGCATGGCCTACTCGCCGCCGCCGCCGGAGGGGTTCGTCAGCCCGATGCTGTGGGGCGTCGAGGACACGGTCGTGGAGCGGTTCGCCGGCGCAGGGATCCCGGCCGACCGGATCTCGTGCGAGCGCGACATCTACACGTTCACGTATCCCGGGACGCCGTCGCAGTACCTGGCCGAGTTCCGGCAGTACTACGGGCCGACGATGAACGCCTACGCGGCGGCCGCGGCGGACGGGCGCGAGGAGGAGCTCCACGCCGAGCTGGAGCAGCTGGTTCACGACCAGAACTCGAGCGGCAGCGACCAGACCACCCGGGTCGATGCCGCGTTCCTGCGGGTGACCGTCACCGTCTGACGGGGCCACATGGCCGGCTGCGGCCGCCGGACGAGGTCGTCCCGCAGACGGCCTGACTGGAGTCGCTGCGGGTTTGGACGACAGGTATCGGTCACCTGCGTCGCCATTCCCTGACGCGACGCTCACTCCCGACCGTGCCGCGGCGATCACACCACCAGGTGGCCGGCACGGTTGGCGGCGGCCGGGTGTGTCCGAGCACCTGGCCGCCGCCACGTTCGTGCCGCCCGGTGCGGCGGATCAGGCGTGTAGACCGGGCCGATGCTCGTGCATGCGACGCGCGCCAAGTGGGTATCGCGTGTGGGGGACCCGAGCAAGGAGCAAGCAGTGTTTTCTGGCGTCGTCAAATCGCTCTGGGCATCGGTGCAGGGCGATCCGGTGTTCATGCGGCGTGTCAACGGATGGTTGACGGTGTTCTGGATCGTGATGATCCCGGTGTCGGTCGCCACGGGCTGGGTGAACAGCGTTGTCTACGTCTCCGCGCTCTCGCTCTGGGCGCTGGTCTCGGGCCACTGGGCGGCGTGGCAGGCGGCCCGCGTGGAGGTCGAGCAGCAGCGCGCGGCCGCACGGCTGGAGAAGCGGGACATCCCGGGGCGGGTCGTCGACCGCCTGGTCGACGAGACGACCCTGACGCGCAGCTAGTACAGCGGTTACAGAGTCGATACCTGGCAGGCCAGCCGGCGGTGGTGGTACGTTCGCCCGGTGCCCAGGGTCGCCCTCGTTGCAGGCATCATCGCCGCCACGCTGGCCGTCGTGGCCCTGGGGGTTCTCGCGAGGCGGGTCTGAGCACTCGCGCTACGGCGTCTGTTCGCCGGCCCGCACCGCCACCGGCAGCCAGTTCGCGGACGGCGCCAGCGGACAGACCCAGCTCGGGTCGTATGCGCACGACGGGTTGTAGGCGAAGTTGAAGTCGAGGACGAGCCTGCCGTCCTTCGAGCCGAGGTCGGCGCCCTTCACCGTGTCCAGCAGGTAGCGCCCTGCGGGGTACGTGGTCTCGCCGGTTGTGCCGTCGCCGAAGGGGACGAACAGCCCGCCCCCATAGGCGTCGAGCCAGTAGAGCTCGAGCGAGCATGGCGCCGAGTAGAGCTCGAACTGAGCCTGGGCGAACCGGGTGAACAGGAAGGACACGCCGGTGCTGGTGACGATCTCCCGCTGCTCGGGCGCAAGCGCCGAGACGTCGGCAAGGACGCGCGCGGCCGGGTCGTACTCGAAGTAGCTGCATCCCCGGAAGCCGCCTCGGCGCTCCGCCGGGATCGGCGACTGCGGGTGCGTGTGAAACAGCCGCTCGCGTTCCTGCCGCCAGCGGTTCCAGGCCGACTCGGCGTCCGCTGCCGCGCGGATGCCGGCGTACAGCTCGAAGACCGTTCGGCGCCAGTCGAGGAGATCGAGCTCGTCGCTGACCGTCCACGGCGCCGACCCGTGACCGAGAGATCGCTGAAGGTCGTCCACCTACGCACTAACGGCTGGACCGCCGGCGTATTCCCCGATCCTCGCGTCGAGCGTCAGTCGACGCCGGCTGAGGTCTCGTGAGGTTGAGGCTCCAGGCGAAACGGCTCTGGACCGTCCTGCGGCCATCGGTCGCCGTGAGTGTGGGCACAAACACCCGACGGCGTCAGCTCGGGCCGTGCGTGCGCTTCGCAGACGCAGAGCCGAAACGTTCCCAGGACCTGGGTTGCGTCGCTTGGCTCCGTCAGCTCGAATCGAATCTGCCAGGCCGCCCGCCCCTCGCACCCGTCAAGATCACAATTTCGGTGCCCTGTCATAGCTTCTAGCGTACATGGTCATCTTCTACAGCCGTTGCAGAGCGCGTGTGCGTCCGTTATGTGTCAGATTTGGCCGTCCGTTATACAACGGACGCCTCTTGGTGCTTGCTGGAGAAGAGAGATGTGGCAGCGAGCTGGCAGCGCCTCGAGCCGCTGCAGGATGACGGCAGCCTCCCGAGGCGCTCTCACGTGGCCGATCCTGTACGGTCACGCGTCCGTGGAACGGTTGGACGGACGGGTGGGACTTGTCACGGGCGGCGGCCGAGGCATCGGCGAGGCCGTCGCGCGTGAGCCGGCGGCCGAGGCATCGGCGAGGCCGTCGCGCGTGAGCTGGCGGCCTACGGCATGCGGATCGCGGTCACGGGACGCACGGAGATGCAGGTGCGGACGGTCTCCGAGGCGATCGGTGGCCTCGGCCTGATCGGAGACGTCTCGCGGCAACGCGATGTTGAGGGGTGGGTCGCAGAAACAGAGCGGCAGCTGGGCCCGATCGATCTGCTCGTCAACAACGCCGCCATGGTCGGCGCACCGGAGCCGTTCTGGGAGCATCCTCCATCGGAGTGGTGGCGCGTGTTCGAGGTGAACATGTTGGGCACGTTCCTGTGCTGCCACGCCGTGGCCGGTGGGATGGTGGAGCGCGGGCAGGGCCGGATCGTCAACGTCACTAGCGGCGCCTCATACATCCCGCAACTGCCAGCCGTCGGGAGCGACACCAGCTACCCGCCCAGCAAGGCCGCGGTGAATCGCTTCACGGAACGGCTGGCGGTGGCGCTCGCGGGCTACGGTGTCTTCGCGTTCGCCGTCGCGCCCGGGATCGTCCGCACTGACATGACCGCGAGCCTCGCCGGCGAGATCCCGTGGACGCCCCTCGAGGCGCCGGCACGGCTGATCCGCGGGATCGCCGAGGGCAGGGCGGATGCGCTCTCCGGCCGCTACCTCCACGCCGAGCATGACGCCGACCTCGACGCGCTCGCCGCGCGAGCGGACGACGTGATCCAGAAGGACCTGAACGCAATCCGGCTGCGACGCTGACCCGCCGCCAGGTCTGGGGGCGGGCCAGCATCTTCACGATCCGTCGTCGCGTGGAATGCTCAGTGCGGGATGCTCCGCCGTCACCAGGGGCGCTGCCTCGTCGACGTGGATGGCTGGCACTGGGGGGTTCAGACGCTCGGCCAAGGCGGCAGCCCGGTCGCTCAGGATGAGCGTGATCCCAACGGCGGGCAGCGCTTCCCACCAGCCGAGCAGGAATATGAATGGCGCCAGGGAGCCGATCAGGAGGTAGATCGCTCCCATCGACAACCACGTCACGGTGCGCGCTCTGCCGGGTGTGATCAGGCGATGCTTCATGGCGTCACGTTCGGCACCCAGTTCGGTCCGCCGGGATGCCAGTCGACGTGCCAGTGGTTCCAGACCAGCGCCCAGATCAGCCAGCCGGCGACGCTGGTGATTCCGAAGAAGGCGCTGGTGTGGTACAGCATCCGGCACGGCAGCATGCCCACCCGCGCCCGGAGGTAGATGAAGGCGGGGTCGCTTGTTATCACCTCGCGGTCGAAGTAGCCGCGCGTCAGCACCCGCCAGTAGGGGATCAGCAGCATGACGAACAGCAGGTCGCAGATGCCGCCGAGACTGGTGTAGTAGGCGTGTGCGTCGGAGAGTCGGCCCAGCTCCCCGGCGTAGGCGTAGGTGTCCGTGGAGACGTGGACAGTGGAGAAGGGGAACATGGCCATCACACCGACCGAGTCGAGCATGTCTGAGGTGACGTGCAGCCACTGTCCGATCAGGAACGAGAATGCCAGCACGCGGCTTCGGAACGCTCCGAGGATGATCAAGCTCATAAGCACGCCGAAGGCGTAGGAGTGAGTGAAGCCGACGCCCGGCCAGCCGCGATGAAACTGCACCGGGTCGCTGATGCGGACCTGATCGCCTCCGAGGCTGACGCCGTAGACGAGCCATTTGGTGGCGATGTCGGGCGAGTAGGAGCCAAGCAGACAGAACGGCAGTGAGATGCGAGCGCCCAGCTTGGCTCTGAGCACATAGGGTTCGAGGTCGTGGGCAGCCCAGCTCATCTGCGTCGGCCCGGCATGCGGCGATGGATCGCCTGCACCAATCCGAGGACGACCAACGACGCCGGAAGGATGTGCGGTGCGTGGGCTCGCAGCTGCGCCAACATGAGCCGATTCTAGGCGTTGCCCGGAGCTCCGTCATAGCCCAGGCGCTGCGCAGCGCGGTTGCAGCCAGCGCTGCCTCGGCTAGACCAAACGGCGTTCAGGTGGGCCGGATGTACCGGAGAAGCACGATCTCGCGAGCGGCGGGAGCGACGGTCGTCGAGAACCGCCTTCGCAAGTTGGCCGCGTTGAAAACGGTCACCTTGCCATCGAACAGGGAGGTCGTTGCGACCACGCGCCCCCAGACGGAGAGGTTGAACGAGCCGTATGGCAGCGAGGCGCCGTGGAGGATCCGGTGGCTGTCGGCGTCGACCATCTCCAGCGTTCCGCCGTAGCCGCTGGAGATGTAGGCACGCGTCGGGCTGGTTTGACCGAAGGCCACGTGCTGGGGCGCGGTGCCCGCGGGCACAGTCGCGACCGGCCGACTCTTCGCCGCGTCGTACACCGTCACATACGGCGCTGCGGCCGAGGTCACCCACACCGTCTTGCCATTCGGGGCGAAGGCGAGGTCGTGCGCCGCGACCCGCGGGTGGATGTGGCCGATCACGTGCAGCTGGTCGGGGTGAGTGGAGTCGAGCCGGACGATCGTGCCGGCGGTCTCGCCCAGCGCAACCCAGGTCGACCGCTCGTCGGGACTGACGGCCATGTGGTGCGCTCCCCGGCCGACCCACACACGGTCAACAATCCGGTCGGTCGTGAGGTTGATCGTCGAGATCGTCCCGGCCGAATCGCTGATCAGCGCCCACTCGCCGTCCGGCGTGATCGCGGAGACCTCCGGTCGGTGGAACCTGTGCAGGACGGCGATCCGTTGCAGCCCGGGCCACGAGAGGATCGTCACCGTTCCCGCGTCCGGGCTGCACACGACGACCGGGCCTGTCGGGCCGGCCAGCGTGGTCGGATCCCCGGTGACAGCCACTCGGCGCAGCACCCGCCCGGTGCGCGGCGACACCTCCAGGACGGCG
>DATAHR010000151.1:0-6606 GCA_036263035.1 Gaiellales bacterium
TCGTTCGCACGACGACCACCTCGGGCTCCCCCACCCCAGCCGACGGGCGCTGCGACGGGCGCCTGATCGCTTCGGCCACCCGCTCGCGGTACCGGCCGACCAGCCACACCGCGACGACGGCCACCAGCGCCCCAGCGATCACGTCGCTGAGGTAGTGCTCGCCCCCGTAGACGATCGCGAACCACACGCTCACCAGCTGCAGCAGCACCAGCGCGACCGCCGGCCGCGGCAGGCGGTACCGCAGCACCACCAGCAGGCTCACCATCGGCCAGGCCGCGTGGACGGACGGGAAGGCGGCCCGGGTCAGGTACAGATGCGGGTCGCCCTTGTGATCCGCCAGCGTGTTCAGATGCAGGTCGAGCAGCCCCGTCTTGACGACGTCGTGCAGCGGCGGCATCAACCCACGCTGCGCCGCCAGCCATGGCGGCGCCGTCGGTGCGAGCACGAACACGATCGTCGCCAGCGCCAGTGCGGCCAGGTAGCCGTAGATCAGATCGAAGAACCCGTCGTCACGGTGCCGCCACCAGACGTACAGGCCGAGCATGATCGGGAAGTAGTAGTGGGACGCGTACGCGCACGCCGTCCACACCGCCATCGGGCCGTTGTGGGCGGCATCCAGCTCGTGCTGCAGCCAGACGCTGGGCACGTGCCCGAGCCCGAGCAGCCGGTCGGCCTCGAGCTGCGGCCGGTACCAGGTCGGCATGTTCAGGCTGGCAGCGGCTGCGAACGCGCCTCCGTAGACCGCCATCATCGCGAACACCGGTGCCCAGTCGCGGGTGAACAACCCGAGCCGGCCGGAAGCCACGATGCCGGCGATCGCGATCACGACGGCGCCCGCGACCAGCTTCAGACCTCCCGACGCGATCAGCGTCAGCCCGTAGACGACCGCTGCGGCCGCAGTCGCCATCCGCACCCTGCGGGCCGTCGTCGATACGGCGATCGGCGAGGAGTCGAGCAGGAACTCAACCCGGTCGAGCATGCGGGCGACCAGGCGCAGAGGGGCGATTGCCATACCGAGCACCCCCAAGCAATCGGCACGCACCCCCGTTTTCTGGAGGGGTGCGCTTACAGCTTGGAGCGGAGCAGCTCCTGCACCTGGCGCGCGTCGGCCCGGCCCTTCGTCTGCTTCATGACCTGGCCGACCAGGGCGTTGATGACGCCCTCCTTGCCGCTTCGGAACTGCTCGACGAACGCGGGGTTCGCCTCGATCACCTCGTCCACCATCGCTTCCAGCTGCGCGCTGTCGCCGATCGATGCAAGCCCGTGCTGCTCGACCAGTTGCGCCGGCGGCGTGTCCCCGTCGGCAAGCATCAGCTCGTACACCTGCTTGGCGATCGTGCTCGTGATGGTGCCCGCGGAGATCAGCCCGATCAGCTCGGCAAGACGGCCGGCGGGTATCTCGTCGACCGGCGACGGCCGCGTGTTCAGCACCCAGTCCGCTGCGCTCTTGGCATCGGCGCCGGCCGCGACCGACTCGAAGTAGTCGGCGACCCGCGGCTCGGCGTTCAGGTCGGCCGCGTACTGCGGCGGCAGCCCGTAGCTCTCCGCGAAGCGCGCCGTTCGCGCCGCCGGCAGCTCGGGCAGGCCGTCGCGCAGCCGGTCGATCAGCTCCTGCGACGGGGCGAGCGGCACGAGGTCAGGCTCCGGGAAGTACCGGTAGTCGTGCGCCTCCTCCTTCGAGCGCAGCGATCGCAGCATCTTGCTGCCCGGGTCGTAGTGCAGCGTCTCCTGCACGACCGGCTCACCGCGCTCAAGCAGGTCGATCTGCCGGCGGATCTCCGCCGCCATGCCGTCGCCGAGGAACTTGAATGAGTTCATGTTCTTCAGCTCGGTCTTGACTCCGAACTCGCTGCTGCCCGCGGGACGTACCGAGACGTTTGCATCGCAGCGCAGTGACCCCTTCTCCATGTCGCAATCCGAGACGCCGACCGTCTGCAGGGTGTTCTTCAGAAGCGCGAGGAAGGCGACCGCCTGCTCAGGCGACCGCAGGTCGGGCTCGGTCACGATCTCGACCAGCGGCGTACCGCAGCGGTTGAAATCCACCAGCGAGTACTCCGCGCCGCCGATACGACCGGCCTCGCCGCCGCTGTGCACGAGCTTCGCGGCGTCCTCCTCGAGGTGCGCCCGCGTGATGCCGATCCGCGCACCACCGACGTCCAGGTGCCCGTCCACGCAGATCGGCTCGTCGTACTGGCTGATCTGATACGCCTTGGGGCTGTCGGGATAGAAGTAGTTCTTGCGGTGGAAGACGCTTCGGTCGGCGATCGTGCACCCGAGCGCCAGCCCGATCTCGATCGCCTTCTCCACCGCACCCTGGTTGATCACCGGCAGCACGCCGGGATGCCCCAGGCAGAGCGGGCAGGTAAGCGTGTTCGGCTCGGCGCCGAACCGGTTCTCGCACCGGCAGAACATCTTCGTGGCCGTATTCAGCTGGACGTGGATCTCCAGGCCGATCACCGGCTCCCAGGTGGTCGTGTTCTCGCTCATCCACCTACCCTGTAGCCGGTGGGGACGGGATCGAAGCCGATCGCCTGCTCGAGCGCATGTGCGGCGGCGAGGATGCGGTTCTCCGAGAAGGCCGGACCGATCAGCTGGAAGCCGACGGGCAGCCCGTCGGACAGCCCGCTCGGCAGCGAGATTCCCGGTAGGCCGGTCAGGTTGACCGGCACCGTGAACAGGTCGCAGGCGTACATCGCCCAGGGATCGTCGATCCGCTCGCCGATCGGGAACGCCACCGTCGGCGACGCCGGCGTCGCGATCAGGTCGACGCCCGAGAACGCCTCGGCAAACTCCCGGAGCAGCAGCGTTCGAACTCGCTGGGCCGTGCCGTAGTACGCGTCGTAGTAGCCGGCCGAGAGCACATAGGTGCCGAGCATGATCCGGCGCTTCACCTCGTCGCCGAACCCCTCCGACCGGGTGCGGCCATACATGTCGACGACGGTGTCGCCCGGCTCCTCGAGCCGCAGCCCGTAGCGGACGCCGTCGAACCGGGCCAGGTTCGCAGACGCCTCGGCCGGGGCGATCAGGTAGTACGCGGGGAGCGCGTGGCGCGCGGTCGGCAGCGTGATCTCCTGGATGCTCGCGCCGAGCCGCTCCGCTTCGCCGATGGTCGTCTCGAAGGAGGTGCGGACGCCGTCCTCCACGCCCTCCACCGAGAGCAGGTCGGTCGGGATGCCGATCGTGACGCCGCGCAGGTGCTCCGCGTCGGGCAGGGAGACCGGCTCGGGCAGAGGCACCGAGGTGGAGTCACACGGATCGTGACCGGCAATCGTCTGCAGCGCGAGCGCGGCGTCGCGCACGGTCAGCGAGAACGGGCCGATCTGGTCGAGCGAGCTGCCGAAGGCGATCAGACCGTGCCGGGAGACCGCGCCGTAGGTCGGCTTCAGCCCCACCACACCGCAGAGCGCCGCCGGCTGGCGGATCGACCCGCCGGTGTCCGTGCCGAGCGCGAGCGGCGCGAACCCGGCCGCCACCGCGGCTGCTGAGCCGCCGCTGGAGCCGCCCGGAACCAGCTCGTGATCCCACGGGTTGCGCGTCGGCCCGAACGCCGAATGCTCGGTCGACGACCCCATCGCGAACTCGTCCATGTTCGTCTTCCCGAGCGGGATCAGCCCGGCGTCGCGGCAGCGTGTCACCGCCCCGGCGTCGTACAGCGGCCGGTGCCCGGCGAGGATGCGCGAGCCGGCTGTCGTCTCCTCCCCGCGGGTGCAGAGGATGTCCTTGAGCGCGATCGGCACGCCCTGCAGCCCCTTCGGGCCGGCCGCATCGAGCGCGTCGGCCTCGGCGAGAGCGGCTTCGGGCCTCGTGCGCAGGAAGCAGTGCAGGTCGGGATCGTGCGCATCGATCCGCTCGAGGTAGGCCTCGACCAGCTCGCGGCAGGAGATCTCCCGCGCGCCCAGCAGCTCGGCGCACCGCTCCGCCGTCAGTCCGAGGGTATCGACGACGGTCATGAGGTCGGCGGGACGCGGAACATGCCGTCCTGCGCGGCGGGCGCGCCGGCGAGCACCTCGTCGCGCGGCCAGCTGGGACGCACCTCGTCAGGACGCGTCACGTTCTGCACGTCCAGCGCGTGCGCCGTCGGCGGCACACCGTCGAGATCGAGCGACGACAGCGCGGCGACGTGCTCGAGGATGCCCGACAGCTGCTCGGACATGCGCGCCACCTCCTCGTCGCTCAGCGACAGGTTGGCCAGGCGCGCCACGTGCAGCACGTCATCGGAGGAAATCGCCATCGCGGTCAGGATAACCGACGAGCACGCACGTACCGGACGCCCTTCCGGGCGCAGGCACAGTCAGGCACCGGACGCCCTTGGCGGGCGCCGGTGCCTCGACGATCTGTGCCGCCGTGGTGGGAGTCGCTCCCTCGGCTCAGCCGATCGGGCGGACGCCGCTGGCCTGCAGGCCCTTGTTGCCCTGCGCGACCTCGAACTCCACCCGCTGTCCCTCGGCGAGGCTCTTGTAGCCATCACCCTGGATCTCCGAGAAGTGCACGAACACGTCCTCACCGCCGTCCTGCTGGATGAAGCCGTAACCCTTCTCGTTGCTGAACCACTTGACGGTACCTTCTGCCAACCTACTCGTCCTCCTAGAACCAGCGGACCGGTATAGCCCGCTTCTGCTGAACCGCGCGACTATAGACGCACCGGCGGACGGCCGCAATCCCCAGATGGTTACAGAGTGGTTGCGTCAGGCCGAACGGCGCAGGCGCGCGGCCTGCAGGGTGTTCGAGAGCAGCATGGCGATGGTCATCGGGCCGACACCGCCGGGCACCGGGGTGATCGCCCCGGCGACCTCTGACGCCGACGCGTAGTCGACGTCCCCCACCACTCCCTCGTCGGTGCGGTTGATGCCGACGTCGATCACGGCCGCGCCCGGCTTGACCATGTCTCCGGTGATCATCTTCGGCCGCCCAACTGCGGCCACCAGGATGTCGGCGCGGCGGGTCACCTCCGCCAGGTCGCGCGTCCTCGAGTGGGCGATGGTGACGGTGGCGCTCTGGTGCAGCAGCAGCAGCGCGACCGGCTTCCCGACGATGTCGGAACGGCCGACGACGACCGCCTCGGCACCGGTCACCGGCACGTCGTAGGCCTTCAGCAGCTCCATCACGCCGGCCGGCGTGCATGGGCGCAGCCCGGGCTGGTTCGCGACCAGACGGCCGACGCTGACGGGATGAAAGCCGTCGACGTCCTTGGACGGGTCGATCAGCTCCAGGACGGGCTTGGAGTCGAGGTCGCCGGGCAGCGGCAGCTGCACGAGGATGCCGTCCACGCGGTCGTCCGCATTCCACTTCGCAACCGTGCTCTCCACCTCGTCCTGGCTGGCCGTGTCCGGCAGTTGGTCGTGGAACGACGCCATTCCCACCTCGCGCGTGCGCTCGCCCTTGCTGCGCACGTAGATCTGCGACGCCGGGTCCTCCCCGACCAGGACGGTGACGAGGCCGGGAGTGTGGCCGGTCTGCTCGATGAACTCGGCGGCCTCCGCGGCCACCCGGGCGCGCACCTGCTCGGACACCTGCTTGCCGTCGATGACCGTTGCCATGGCGGCGGACGATAGCCGAGAAGCATCAGATCGGGGGATGCGACCGGCCGCAGCCTCGCCTACCTAGGGAGAGACGTCTGCAGAGGCAGGTCCCCCGAACGGGGGAACCGGGTGGAAAAGCTCTCAACCTTTGCCACCCATTGCCGAAACAGTTCCCACAGGAACCCGCCGCTCCCGGCGGATCCCAGAGTTTTTGGAGGGGAGGTGAATTCCTTGATCGAGTACCTGAGCCGCCTGTTCGCGGATCTCAAGGAGGAGTCGGGCCAGACGATGGCGGAGTATGCCGTTGTGCTCGGCGTCATCACCATCGCTGTGGTGGTCACCCTCGGCCTCCTGAGCAACAAGATCTCGAGCGTCCTTAATGGCGTGATTGGCGCCATGTAATCGCGAGGTTCCGGCGGGTTCCCGGTCTCCCTATCGAGGCCGGGGGCCCGCCTTTCGCACACCAAGTGTTCTGTCCCATCTCCCCCGAGCGAGGATCCGTGTTCAAGCAGCGACCCAAGGAAAACGGGCAGGCGGTCGTCGAGTTCGCCGTCATCCTTCCCGTGCTGCTCCTGATCCTGTTCGCGATCCTGCAGTTCGGCCTCATCTTCAACAACTACATCCAGGTGACCGCAGCTGCCCGCGAGGGCGCGCGGAAGGCGGCGGTCAGCCGCAGCCTGGGTACCTCGGCAGCCGAGACGGCCGCCACCGCCGCGGCCAAGGCCGCCGCGCCGGGCCTCAAGCAGTCGAGCATCCTGGTCAGCTACCCGAACAACCCGTCCTTCGCGCAGGGCTCGGACGTGGCGGTGAAGGTGACCTATCCGTACTCCATCAGCCTGATGGGCATCATCGTCAAGTCGGGAACGCTCAGCTCGACGACGACGATGCGCGTCGAGTAGCCGGCTCGGCCGGCTCCTGCCCGGGCGCTCCACTTCCCCCTTCCTGGGGGTGCGAGCGCGACACCATTCTTGAAACCTTTGAGTGACGGTCCTCCCGACCGCGTCCTTGCTCCCCCAAACCCCCCGCCCGAGGTGGCATAGCTCGTGAGCCGGTCCCGCGATCGCCGATTCCCCACTGATCAGCATGG
>DATAHR010000152.1:0-9467 GCA_036263035.1 Gaiellales bacterium
TCATGATCGGCGAGAAGTGCGCCGATCTCGTCCGGGCTCGCAACGGCTGACCCGCCGTAGCCGCTAGAGCGGCTCTATTGCCTCATCGGCGATGGCAACGCCGCCAACGAGCCAGCGCCGGCTCGCCCAGCGCATCATGCCCACCGCGAAGCGCACGGCGATGAAGGCCGAGAGCCCGAGCCACAGCCCGGGCAGCCCCCAACCGAAGTGCGCCGTTGCCAGCGACAGCGGCAGGTAGCCCGCCAGCGCCGCCAGCACCGTCACGTTGCGCATGAAGCGCAGGTCGCCCGCTCCCAGCAGCACGCCGTCGAGGGCGAACAGCACCCCGTTCACCGGCATCATCAGCACCAGCATCGGCCACAGCTGCCCCGCCTGGTCGCGAACGGCCGGGTCGCTCGTGAAGATCGCCGGAACGAGGTCTTGCCCCAGTCCCAGCACGGCCGCGAAGGCCAGGCCGAGCAGCAGGCCGGCGACGAGGATCCGGCGCGCCAGCGCTGAGGCAACGTCGACGGCGTCGGCTCCCAGCAGCCGGCCGATCAGCGCCTGGGCGGCGATCGCGGTGGAGTCGAGGAAGAGCGCGCAGAACACCCAGATCTGGGTGCCGATCTGGTGCGCCGCGAGCTGGGGGTCGCCCATGCGGGCGGCCACCGCGGCCGCGGTGGTGAAGGCGGCGAAGAACGCCAGGGTGCGCACCGACAGGTCGCGGGCGGCCGTCAGCTGCGCGCTGATCCTCCGCCAGGACGGCGACAGCGCATGCGTCCGGCGCACCAGCAGGATCAGGAACACCATGCCCGACCCCGCCTGTGCCACCACGTTCGCGATCGCCGAGCCCTCGATGCCGAGGCCGAGCCCCCTGATCAGGACAAAGCAGAGCGCGATGCTGGCGACGTTCGAGGCCGCGAGCACGTACAGCGGCGTGCGCGTGTCCTGGAAGCCGCGCAGCCAGCCCTGGGCCGCGGCCGTGATCAGGACGAACGGGGAGCCGAGCGCCGCGATCCGGATCCAGTCGAGGCCCTGCTGCGCCGCCGGCGTCGAGCCCCCCGCGATCAGGTGCACTGCAGGTGCCGCGGCCACCTCGACGGCGATGGTGACGGCGATCCCGAGGCCCACAGCGAGCCAGGTCGCCTGCACGCCCACGTCCAGCGCATCCGGGTGGCGGCCGGCGCCGTAGAGCCGTGCCGCCCGCGAGGTCGTTCCGTACTCGAGGAACGTCGTGAACCCGAGGATCTCGGAAAGGAGCAGGCCGGCCACCGCGAGGCCTGCGAGCGGCACCGTCCCAAGATGGCCGACGATGGCGGTGTCGCCGAGCACGTAGAGCGGCTCCGCGATCAGCGCGCCCAGCGCCGGCAGCGCAAGGGCGAGGATCTCGCGGTCGCGCGGCATGGCCGAAGGCGGGGCCCCCATCGCCCCGAGGCTAGCTGAACCGGCCGGGCGTGCGGCCGATTACGCGGCCGTGCAGCGCGACTTCGACTTGCTCGTGATCGGATCCGGACCGGCGGGCCAGAAGGCGGCCATCCAGGCGTCCAAGCTTGGCCGCCGCGTGGCCGTCGTCGACCGCGGCCACATGATCGGCGGCGTCAGCATCCACACGGGCACGATCCCGTCGAAGACGCTGCGCGAGGCCGTCCTCTACCTGACCGGCATGAGCCAGCGCGGGATCTACGGCCAGAGCTACCGCGTCAAGCACGACATCACCAGCGCCGACCTGTTCTGGCGGATGGAGCACGTGATCAACCGCGAGGTCGACGTGATCCGAAACCAGCTCGGCCGAAACCACATCACGCTGATCAACGGCGATGCGCGCTTCGCCGGCACGCACGCCGTCGTCGTCCGCGGAGAGAACGGCGAGGAGCGCACCGTGACCGCGTCCAAGATCATGATCGCGGTCGGCACGCGGCCCGCCCGCCCGGCCAGCGTCGAGTTCGACGGCGTCACCATCCTCGACTCCGACGACATCCTCAACCTCGACTGGATCCCCTCGTCGCTGGTGGTGGTCGGGGCCGGGGTGATCGGCATCGAGTACGCGTCCATGTTCGCTGCGCTCGGCACCCGCGTCACGGTGGTCGAGCGGCGCGGCTCGCTGCTCGAGTTCGTCGACTCCCAGGTGGTCGAGGCGCTCCAGTACCACCTCCGCGACCTCGGGGTCGTGTTCCGCTTCGCCGAGACGGTGACCGGCGTCGAGAAGCATCCGGCGGGCGCGATCACGCACCTGGCGAGCGGCAAGCGTATCCCCGCCGACGCGGTGCTCTACTCGGCCGGCCGCCAGGGGGCGACCGACACGCTCGACCTCGAGCAGGCCGGGCTCACGGCGGACGCGCGCGGACGCATCGACGTCAACGCCCGCTACCGCACGCGGGTGCGCCACATCTACGCCGCCGGCGACGTGATCGGCTTTCCCAGCCTCGCCGCGAGCTCGATGGAGCAGGGACGGCTTGCGGCCGCCGACGCCTTCGGACTGGCCGTGCAGGCGCCGAACGGCCCGATGCCGATCGGCATCTACACGATCCCGGAGATCAGCTATGTCGGGCGCACGGAGGAGCAGCTGACCTCCGCCGCGATCCCCTACGAGGTGGGCATCTCACGCTACCGCGAGCTCGCCAGGGGCCAGATCCTGGGCGACTCCAACGGCATGCTGAAGCTGCTCGTTTCCTCGGAGGACGACAGCCTGCTCGGCGTGCACGTGTTCGGCACCGGGGCGACGGAGCTGGTCCACATCGGCCAGATGCTGATGGCGACCGGCGGCACCATCGATCACCTCGTCGACGCGGTCTTCAACTACCCGACGCTGGCTGAGTCCTACAAGGTCGCCGCGCTCGACGCGATGAACCGCGTGCACGCGATCCGCCGCATAGCTTCCTGACAGGCGGGTACCGTTGGTCGCGGTGAGCGACGTGCGGCTGGAATCGATGCTCGAGGCGAACCGGCGCTACGCGGCCGGGTTCAACGCCGGGGGACGGCCGGCCCCGCCGTCGCGGCAGCTCGTGATCCTGACCTGCATGGACGCGCGGTTCAACGTGGAGGACGCGCTCGGGCTCGACATCGGCGACGCGCACATCCTCCGCAACGCCGGCGGCCGGGCATCGGACGACGCGGTCCGATCGCTGATCGTCTCATCCCGGCTGCTCGGCACCCGGGAGATCGCCGTCATCCATCACACCAACTGCGGGATGGCGGGGCTGACGAACGAGCAGATTCGCGACCGCGTCTCCGCCGAGAGCGGGGCTGATGCGTCGCACATCGACTTCCTGCCGTTTCGCGACTCCCGCGAGAGCGTGGCTGAAGACGTCGAGCGGATCCGCTCCTCACCCCACCTCGACCCGGGGATCGTCGTCTCCGGCTGGATGTACGACGTCGACACCGGCCTGCTCGACCGCGTTGTGTAGATGGTTGATTCCACGACTCCGCACGTCTGACCGACGGACTGCAGGGAGTTGCCGAGCGTGCGGGGCTGCGACCGGTAGGACCGCACGGCGCCTGGAATCAACCATCTAGGAGCGCACGAGCGGCTTGTACTTGATCCGGTGCGGCTGCGCCGCCTCGTCGCCCAGCCGCTGCCGCCGGTTCTCTTCGTACTCGTCGTAGGCGCCCTCGAACCAGACCACCTGCGAGTCGCCCTCGAACGCCAGGATGTGGGTCGCCACCCGGTCGAGGAACCAGCGATCGTGCGAGATCACGACCGCGCAGCCCGCGAAGTCGGTCAGCGCCACCTCGAGCGCCCGCAGGGTGTCCACGTCGAGGTCGTTGGTGGGCTCGTCGAGCAGCAGCAGGTTGCCGCCGCTGCGAAGCAGCTTGGCCAGGTGCAGGCGGTTGCGCTCACCGCCGGAGAGGTCGCCGACGCGCTTCTGCTGGTCGCCGCCGCGGAAGTTGAACGACGACACGTACGCGCGTGAGTTGACCTCCCGCTTGCCCAGCGTGATCGTATCCTTGCCGCCGGAGATCTCCTGCCAGACGGTGCGCGACGGGTCGAGGTCGGCGCGGGCCTGGTCGACGTAGGCGATCTGCACCGAGTCGCCGATCTCCAGCGAGCCCGAGTCCGGCTGCTCCTGGCCGACGATCATCCGAAACAGGGTGGTCTTGCCGGCGCCGTTGGGGCCGATCACGCCGACGATGCCGCCGGGCGGGAGCGAGAAGCTGAGATCCTCGATCAGCAGCCGGTCGCCGAAGCCCTTGGTCAGGCCGCGCGCCTCGACCACCTTGTCACCCAGCCGCTCGCCGGCGGGGATGTGGATCTCGACGGTGTCGAGCTTGACCCGCTCTTCCTCGGCCAGCAGCTGCTCGTAGGCGGCGAGTCGCGCCTTCGACTTGGCGTGGCGGGCGCGCGGCGCCATCCGCACCCACTCGAGCTCGCGCTGCAGTGTCCGCCGGCGGGCCGAGGTCTGCTTCTCCTCGACGGCGAGCCGCGCCTCCTTCTGCTCGAGCCAGGAGGAGTAGTTGCCCTGGAAGGGGATGCCACGGCCGCGGTCGAGCTCGAGGATCCAACCGGCGACGTTGTCGAGGAAGTAGCGGTCGTGGGTAACGGCCAGCACGGTGCCGGGGAAGCGCTCGAGGAACTGCTCGAGCCAGGCGACCGACTCGGCGTCGAGGTGGTTGGTGGGCTCGTCCAGCAGCAGGAGGTCGGGCGACGAGAGCAGCAGCCGGCAGAGCGCCACGCGGCGGCGCTCGCCGCCGGACAGCGTGGTGACGTCGGCGTCGGGGGGCGGGCAGCGCAGCGCGTCCATCGCGACGTCGAGGTCGCGCTCGAGATCCCAGGCTCCCAGCCGGTCGATGCGGTCCTGCACCTCGCCCTGCTCCTCCAGCAGGGCGGCCATCTCCTCGTCCGACATCGGCTCGGCGAAGCGTGCCGACAGCTCGTTGAACCGCGCCAGCAGGTCGCGCTTCTCGGAGACACCGTCCTCGACGTTGCCGCGCACGTCCTTCGCGGGGTCGAGGTCGGGCTCCTGGGACAGCAAGCCGACGGTCGCGCCGGGCGCCAGCTCAGCGCGGCCGCTGGAAGGCTCCTCCAGCCCCGCCATGATGCGAAGCAGGGTGGACTTGCCCGCGCCGTTGGGGCCGAGCACGCCGATCTTCGCGCCGGGCAGGAACGACAGCGAGATGTCGGCCAGCACCTGCTTGTCGGCGCCCTGGAACTTGCTGACGCGCTGCATCGAGTAGATGTAGGTGGTGCTCATGGCGACGAAGGATACGCGGCGCGGTTCAGGCAGCCCGGCGGTGGATCGCCATCCCGAGCACGGCGGCGCCGAAGAACCCGACGGCCGACGACAGTGCCACGGCGACCAGCCCTGCCCCCAGCTCACGGAGGGAGTAGATGCCGGGCCCGGCTATCAGGAGCAACGGGATCAGAACGAAGTACCGGTCGCGCAGCATCTCGCGCGGGCCAGCCGCCCACCAGTACACGCTGCCCAGCCCGACGACGATGGCGAGCGCCGCGACGGCGCGGTACGCGGTGATGTCGGAAACGAAGTCGAGATGGGCGGCGAGCAGAAGCGCCATCGACCAGATGGCAATCAGCGAGCCCGCTCCGGCGGCGACCAGGTCGCGACGGACCAGTCGCCGGAGCTCTTCCTGAGTGAGGGTCACGAGCGGATCGTCGCACGAGGGGGTGGGGCGGCGTTCCGCCCCACCCCCGGGGTGTCGATCACGGACCGCCGTGGATCGGCGGCGGCTCGCCCATTGCGACGCTCAGCGGGACATTCTGGTCCGCACGGTGCTCGGGGAGCACCTCCATGCGCGTCTGCTGGTAGCCGTAGTACAGCACCAGCCCGACGATGACCACCGCGGCGACGCCGAGGATCGGACCGTACTGCTGGTAGAACTTGGGACCGTAGTAGTAGTCACGTGGCCAGGACAGGTTCACCGCCATGGCTGCTCCGTACACGATCGCGATCACGTTGGTGATCACGCCGAGCCCGCCGAGGCTGAACAGCCCGGGCCGGTTGGAGGACGCGTTGTCCGGCCAGCCTGCCAGCCGTCGCTGCAGCAGTGGGATCGTCACACCCAGGTACGCCAGGTACATCCAGATGATCCCGAGGCTGATGATGATCGTGAAGGCGTACGGGTTGTAGATGTTGAACGCCAGGATCAGCGCGGACACGACGCCGACGAACACGGCAGGGAACACCGGCACGCGCCGGGTCTTTGACACCGACGACCACCGCTGCCCCATCGGCAGGTTGTTGTCGCGTCCCATGGCGAACAGGATGCGGACGGACATGGCGTGGATGGCCAGGCAGCAGACGAAGATAGCCAGGGCACAGTCGGCAAGGAAGAGCTTGCCCCAGGTACTGCCGAGCACGTCGGTGGTGATGACGGTCAGGTTGAGCGACGTCGGCGTCTTGTACAAGGCGTCGCTCACCGCCATCGTTCCGAAGAGGATCAGCAGGAAGCCGAGGGTGCCTGCGGTTGCGAGCGCCTGCAGGATCGCCTTCGGCGCCTTTGACCTCGGATCATCGGTCTCCTCTGCCAGCGAGCCTGCCGAGTCGAATCCGTACATCACGTAGAGCGGCATGATGGCGCCCACGAGCAGGGCACCCAGGTACCCCCAGGCGTGATTGACCGGGACGTTGGCGGTGTTCGCCGTGTTGGTGAGCACCTCGCTCGGGCTGCGAGTCGCGTGGATCAGGAACAGCACCACGAGACCCGTTGCGCCGACCAGCTCGGAGGCGACGCCGATGTTGTTGATCCTGGACATGACCCGCACGCCCAGGACGTTGATGATCGTCGTCAGGGCAACCATGATGAGGCCGAGGATGATTGCGTTCTTCGCGAACGCCGGATCGTTGTAGAGCGGGAAGTTCTTGTCGGGACACGTGCTGTCGTTGACGGTGCACTTGACGAACTGGAACCGCGTGTCGATCTGCGGAAGGATCACCTGCCAGGCCAGTGCCACAGCGGGAACGGTGATGATCTGCGCCCACAGGTACATCCAGCCGGTGTTCCACGCCCAGGCCTTGCCGGCAACCTGTTTCGACCACTGATAGACGGAGCCGGCGAGTGGGTAATGCGCAGCCAGTTGGGCGAACTGGAGGGCGACCATCATCTGCCCGAACAGGACGAAGATCCAGGCCCAGATGAACGCGGGGCCCGCGAAGTAGAACCCCAGATACGACGTCTGGAACATGCCGGTCAGGATCGAGATGTAGCTGAACCCCGCGGCGAACGATGAGAAGCTGCCGAGCGTTCGGTGGAGCTCCTGCTTGTAGCCAAACTCGGCAAGCTGTGCGCTGTCCGAGTCGCTCATGCGCACTCCTTTCCAACAAGACGGTATGGACCGATCGATCCTCCCGCACGCTTGCGGGACTGTCAATACTCCCGCCACGTTCGAGGCAAGAGTTGCGAACCCTCCGCGGCGCCTGATACGGTAGGAAGCCGCGCCGAGAACGCTTTGGCGCGCCGCGCCCGCCGCCCATCACCGATACGCGTCCCGCTCGCCGGCCACACGGCCACGGCGAGCCCATCCGCGTCCATTCCAGAGGTGCATTACCATGTCCAGCCTCCCGGCTGTTCGAGTCCACAACCTGCGCAAGGAGTTCATCCGCCGTGACGGCGGCTCGCGCATGCGCGGGCGGCGGCGCAGGGTGGCGGCGCTCCACGGGCTGACCTTCGAGATGCAGCGCGGCGAGTGCGTGGCCATCCTCGGGCAGAACGGGTCGGGAAAGTCGACGCTCGTGCGCCTGCTCTCCACGCTGCTGATCCACGACGGCGGCACCGCGCACGTGTTCGGCATCGACGTCTTCGCAAAGCCGCGGGCGGTGCAGCGCCTGGTCAACCGGGTGTCGGTCGAGGCCTCCTTCTTCAAGCGCATGTCGCCGATGGAGAACCTCAGCTACTCGGCTCGTTTCTACGGGATGGGGCCGAAGGAGACGCGCGCGCGGATCCCCGAGATCCTGGCGATGGTCGGCTTCCCGCCGGAGCGAAGCGGCGAGCCGATGGAGGACCTGTCCCGCGGCATGCAGCAGAAGATCGCGCTGGCGCGTGCGCTGCTGACCGCGCCCGTGCTGCTGCTCCTGGACGAGCCGACCACCGGCCTCGATCCGCGCAGCAAGCTCGAGGTGCAGGACTTCATCCGGCGGCTGCGCGAGGAGCACGACTCCACCATCCTGCTGTGCACGCACGACATGGCCGAGGCCGAGGCGCTCGCCGACCGCATCGGCATCCTCGACCGGGGCGAGCTGCTCTGCCTCGACACTGCCGACGAGATCATGCGGCGCTACGGCGCCGACACGCTCGAGCAGGCGTTCCTGAGCGCGACCGGCCGCTCGTTCGAGGACGAGGGCGACGAGAGAGAGCCGGTGCCCGCATGATGAGGACGGACCAGACGGGTGCCCTGCGCCGCGAGCTGATCGGCTTCGCGGGCATCGTCGAGCGCAACATCTACCTGATCCGGCGGTTCGCCTGGTGGGAGTTCGCCTGGTTCCTCTACACGGTCGCGAACACGCTCACGATCGCCTTCGTCGCGAAGGGCGTCGAGGCGGCGGGCGGGCACATCGACGTCAACAGCACGACCATCGTGCTCCTGATCGGCGCGGTGATCTGGTCGTACCTCGGCCTGATCTTCGAGATCGTGACCGAGACCGTCGCGTGGGAGCGATGGGAGGGCACCATCGAGTACACGTTCATGGCGCCCATCTCGCGCGTCTCGCACCTGCTCGGCATGGGGGCCTTCGCCGTGCTCTACGGCGTGCTGCGCACGGCGCTGCTGTTCGCGGTGGTGGCGGCGATGCTCGACGTGACGTTTCACGACCCGGCCTTCGGCAGCGCCGCGGTGGTGCTGCTGGTCAGCTCGGTGTCGTTCATCGGCATCGGCATGATGACGGCGGTGCTGCCGCTGATCTCGCCGGAGAAGGGCACGCAGCTGGGCTTCATCGCCCAGGGCCTGCTGCTCGTCGTGTCGGGCGTCTACTACCCGGTGACGGTGCTGCCGAGCTGGATGCAATGGCTGTCGGTGATCTCGCCCGCCACCTACACGCTGGAGGGGTGCCGGAAGGCGATCCTGCACGGTGCCAGCCTCAGCGAGATGTGGCCGGACATCTGGCCGCTGCTGGTGATCGGCGTCATCGCCGTGCCGCTCGGGCTGGCGGTGTTCCGGCGCGGTGAACGGTTCGCCAAGCAGCACGGCCGGCTCAAGCGGTCGGGCTAGCGCAGAGGCCGCACCTCAGCGACGGCTTGGAACAGGTCGAGCTTCCGGAGCTCGGGTGCGACGACCGCCACGGATACGTGCGGGAGATCGCGTTCGGCAACCAGCCGACCGCTCGAGGCGACGTAGAACCGAACTGCCGAGCCGCTCGTGGCCAGCTCCTTGCCCGGTAGCACCTCCCCGTCGACCAGCGAGGGTGGGATGACGCGCCAGAAGTCCCAGAGCTTCAGCGGACCGTAATCGAAGCGGATCACCCTGCCCGTACCGGGCCATGTGTACTTGCGCACCCCGGTCAGCCGCAGCCCGTGGAAGGACCGGCCGAGCCACACCGCGT
>DATAHR010000153.1:0-6746 GCA_036263035.1 Gaiellales bacterium
ACCTATGGAGCGCTGGACGAGGCGGCGCTGCTCCGAAGCAGGGTGCTGGCGATCTTCCTGTGGGCGACGATGGTCGAGTACGGCCAGGACGTCGGCCCCGCGTGGCTCATGAACGAGGCGCTCTCGGGGCTCGAGCGCGCCGTCACGGACCTGACCTGAGCGCCGCCGAAACGGTGGCGGCGCCCTCACGGGCGCCGCCACCCTGCTTTGAGACCGCCGTGGGCCATCCGGCCCAACCATCGGCCGGGGCGTTACGAACCGCTCTCGATCTGCCCGCGCTCGCCGCCACCCTGCTTTGAGACCGCCGTTCGGCCGGCCGCTTCGGCCGACGAGAGCACCGGCACCACCTCGAACTCGACGAGGTCGTTCCAGCGCGCGATCCACTGCTCGAACAGCGACCGGTCGTCGGTCTCCATCAGCTGGAAGCAGCGATCGAGCCGCTCGTCCACCCAGCTGTCGACGTACTCCAGCCCCTCCGGCAGCATCCGGCCCTGCGCCGCCGCGCGTGCATAGACCGGCTCCGGCCCCTGCGTGAAGCGCTCCACCACGATGTAGCGCGCCATCACTACCCGAGCGCGTCGCCGTAGATCTCGTACCGCTTCGACCCGACCGGCTTCGGCCGGTTGCGGTCCGGCTGCTTGGCCGTGCGCTCTCCAACCGCCGCGAAGAACGCCTGCGCCGACTCCTCGTCGTCGAAGATCACCACCGACATGCGCGTCCCCGCCTTGCGGTCGACCAACCAGACCCCCTTGACGCCGGACGCCTCCTGCGCGGCCGGCACGACCTCCTCCTGGACATGCGCGATGCCGTCCTCCAGATCCTGCGGGCTGTCCTCGAACGTCATCACCTGGGCGTACACGGCCGCTCCTCTCGGGGTCTCCTCGAACCGGCTGAGCCTACCGGCGGGACTGCCGCGCTGCCGGTAGACTCGGCGGCGATGAGTGCGTTCAGCAGCCTCGAACGCCTGGAGCAGGTTCGCATCTGGGACGGCATCACCGCATACCCGGTGGAGGGCGAGCGGACCACGCTGGCGGTGATCGAGCTGGAGCCGGGGAGCGCCGTTCCCGAGCACCGCCATGACAACGAGCAGCTGGGCGTGCTGATCCGCGGGTCGCTGCACTTCCGCATCGCCGGCGAGACGCGCGACGTCGGCCCGGGCGACACCTGGTCGATTCCAAGCGGCGTCCCGCACCAGGTCACCGCCGGCCCGGGCGGGGCGTTGGCCGTCGAGTGCTTCACGCCGGCGCGGGGAGACTGGTCCGCATTGCAGCGCATGTCGGGGCGTCCGGCCCCGCGGCTCTAGCGGCCTGCCGGGGAGGATCGGCTAGCCTGGGCGCCCGGGCGACACCACCAATGGGGAGGACGGCGTGACCGACTACGAGGTTCGGCATCTCGACGACATCGAGGAGATCACCGACGGGCGCTGTCCATGGCGGCCCGTGCGCCACGAGTTCGGCATCACATCCTTCGGAGTGAACGCCTGGATCGGCCGGGAGGCGGGGGACAGGCTGATCAATGAGCACGACGAGGAGGGCGAGGACGAGGAGCTCTACATGGTCACCGCCGGGCGCGCCCGCTTCCAGCTGGGCGACGACACCGTCGATGCGCCGGCCGGGACCTTCGTCTTCGCACGGCCTGGGCTGACGAGAACCGCGTTCGCCGAGGAGGCGGGTACGACGCTGCTGGCCATCGGCGGCCGGCCGGGCGAGGTCTACGAGCCCAGCGGCTTCGAGCTGTGGGCGCCGATCGCACCGCTCTACCAGGAGGGCCGGTATGCCGAAGCGGCAGACCAGGCTGCGCCGCTGGCGGACGCAAACCCGCAGTATGCGGGGCTCGCGTACAACACCGCCTGCCTCGAGAGTCTGGCGGGCCGACCGCAGCGGGCGCTGGAGCACCTGCGGCGGGCCATCGAGGGATCCGAGCGCTTCCGCGAGTTCGCGCGGGGCGACTCCGACTTCGACCCGATTCGCGAGGAGCCCGCGTTCAAGGAGCTGGTCGGCGGGGAGTGATGCCGGCAAGCCGCTCCAGCTCGTCCGCCACCTCGGCCAGCGGCCGCCGCGTGTCGATCTCCGTCGTCGCCCCCTGCCGCAGCAGCGGTTCGACGTTCCGCAGGTCGGCAAGGACGCGGGCCAGCTCCTCGTCGGATCTCCCGAAGTCGTTGGTGGTCCGGGCCGCGAGCCGTTCCACCAGCACGTCCTGCGGGACGCTCAGGAGCACCACCGCCCGGAACATCGGATAGAACCGCCCCTGGTTGGCCACGCAGCCGGCGACGAACAGTGCGGTGCCCGCGTGCTCCTCGAGTAGCGCCGCGATGCGATCCTCGCGCCACATCGGCTCGGCGCTGCCGTCCGCGAGGCGGACCGTCTCGATCCACCCGCCCGCGTCCGTGTCGACGACGGCGTGGCCGCGGCGCTCCAGCTCTGCGAGCACCGTGGACTTCCCCGTCGCCGACATGCCGGTGATGAGCACCGCCGCCATCGGCAGGCGAGAATACGCCGGTCAGGATCATCAACGGGGAGGGACGCATGACGGGGATCGCCATCGAGCCGGATGGGGGAGAGCGCCTCGAGCGCGCGCACCGCAGCCACCGCGTGCTCTGTGAGCTGCCTGAGCTCGAGATGCTGGAGCTGCACTTCGGGCCGGACTTCGAGGGTGTCGACCTGCACACCCATTCCGACCACACCGACGTCTTCTACGTCCTCGAGGGCGAGGCTGAGTTCACCATCGACGGCAGGACGATGCGAGCCGGCCGCGGCGGCTTCGTCGCTGCGCCGAGCGGGACGGAGCACGGGTTCCGGAACGCCGGCGACGGCGAGCTGGTGCTGATCAACATCCATACCCCGCACACCGGCTGGATCGCGCGGCTCCGCGCGCAAGATTGACACAATCGTTGCAAGTGCAGTAGGTTGGCCTCCCGCAGCACCCACCGAGCGAAGGGGGACGCACCGATGAGCACGAGCGCCACACGGACGGGGACCCTGCACGTCACAAAGGAGTGCTCCCAGTACACGGGTGAAGCCGGAGCCTTCTGCACGATCGACTCGTCCGATTTCGACGGAATTCCGGTCGGCTCGAAGGTGGTGTACCTCGAGCCCATGAGCGATGCCGGACTGGACACCGACATCGTGGTCGAGACGCCGGGCGGCGATTCGATCAACGGCCACGTGGTGCTGGACGGCTCGACGCAGACAGGCACCGTGAAGCTGACGGGCGGCACGGGCGAGCTGGCGGGGCTGTCGGCCGACCTGGTCGTCAAGCCGCTGGGCGAGCCGAACTACAGCTGGGACGGTTCGTACTCGTACTGAGTCGCGCCGCTCGTGCGCGGCCTGGCCCGCGCGGTAGCATCTCCCGATGGCGACCCGGGAGGCGGCATGCAGCTGTGGGCAACTGCGCCTGCAGGCTGAGGGTGATCCCTTCCACGTCAGCATCTGCCATTGCCTTTCCTGTCAACGGCGCACGGGCAGCGCGTTCGGGATGCAGGCCGGCTACGCGGCCGACCGGGTGAGGACGTCGGGAACGTCGCGTGAGTACGCGCGCACCTCGGACGAGGCCGACCGGAAGGTGCACGTGTTCCACTTCTGCCCGGAGTGCGGCAGCACGGTCTACTACACCGAGCCCGATGAGCCGGACATCGTCGTGGTAATGGCCGGGACGTTCGCCGACCCCGCCTTCCCCCCGCCCGAGAGGTCGAGCTACGAGGTGCGGCGCCATCCGTGGGTGGGCCTCCCGGACACGATGGAGCGGGATCACCTCTGGGCGCAGGTGCAGCCGCTCTACGAGGCAGGCGACTACGCGGCCGCCGCCGACCTGGGGCGCTCGCTGCTCGAGCAGCATCCCGGTCAGGGCCGGCTCGCGTACAACGTCGCCTGCTGCGAGAGCATGGCCGGCCGCTCGGAGGATGCGATCGCGCACCTGCGGCTGGCGATTGACGCGCACGACGATCTCCGCGCGCTGGCCGCGGAGGATCCGGATCTCGAGCCCATCCGCGGCGAGCCGGGGTTCAGGGAACTGGTCGGCTGACCCGGGTGTCACTACCTGCTACCCGGAAGGCAGGACTCCGGGCGCCTTCAGCCACAGCTTCATGCGGGCACCGCTGACAACGGGCCGGCCGCGGGCGATGCTGGCCGCATGTCGAAACCACAGCCACATATCGAGATCCGACTCCTCGGCCCGCTTCAGATCTCCGTCGACGGACGCCCCGTCTGCATCAGCGGAGCAAAGCGCGCCCTCCTGCTCACGTTGCTCGCGCTTCGCGATGGCCGCTCCATGGCGGTCGACGCCCTGATGGAGGAGCTGTGGGGGCCCGACGTGCCGGCCACCGAGCGGAACGCTGTGCAGCATCACGTCACCCGGCTGCGGGCTTCGCTCGGCCGGGAGTCGATCGTCCCCTCGCATGGCGGCTATGCCCTCGTCGGCGCCACGACCGACGCCACGGCGTTCGAAGCCCTGGTCTCCGACGCCCGCGCGGCGCTGCGCGACGGCGATCCTCCGCGGGCGGCCGCCCTCGCCGCACGCGCGCTCGGGCTCTGGCGCGGCGCTGCGCTCCAGGGGCTCGACTCCCCGAGCCTGTCCGCAGAGGCGGCCCGGCTCGAGGCGCTCCGGGTAGACGCGCTCGAGGAGCACTTCGAGGCCGCGCTCGCGCTCGGCCGTCACCGCGAGGTGGTGTCCGAGCTCCAGCACGCGATCGACGAGAACCCCTTCCGCGAACGGCTCTGGCGGCAGCTCATGCTCGCCCTCTACCGGAGCGGGCGGCAGGTCGACGCGCTCGAGACCTACCAGATGGCGCGACGCATGCTCCTCGACCAGCTGGGCCTCGAGCCCAGTCCGGGCCTGCGGGAGGTGCAGGAAGCGATCCTGGCGCACGACCCAGCCATCGCAGACGCCGCGGTCGCGACGGTGGACGGCCGCCGCCAGGAGCTCGAGCATCTCGTGGAGCAGCTGCGGCGCGACCTGCGGCAGGCTGAGGCGCTGTTTGCGTCGGCACGCCGTGCACTCGACCCGCCAGTCCTCGTCGCCGTCCCGGCGTAGGAGCTCCGACGTCCGCGATGCCGCTACTGCGCCTCGAGGAAGGCGATCACGGCGAGCACGCGCCGGTGATCCTCTTCCGTGGCACGCAGTCCGAGCTTGCCCATGATGCTGTGGACGTGCTTCTCGACGGTGCCCTCCGTGACCCAGAGGCGATGGGCGATTCCCGCGTTGGAGCGGCCCTCCGCCATCAGCTCGAGCACCTCCCGCTCGCGCGCGCTCAGCTCCTGGAGGGGATCCGTCACCCGCCGAGCGGCGACGAGCTCCTGCACCAGCGCCGGGTCGACGGCCGAGCCGCCGTTGAGTATGCGGTCGAGCGTGTCGAGGAACTCGTCCACGTCAGTGACGCGGCTCTTCAGCAGGTAGCCGCTGCGGTCGCCGCTCGCGAGCAGGTCCATCGCGTGTTCCACGTCGACGTGCGCCGACAGGAGGAGGATCGCGGTCTCCGGCCTTTCCTCGCGGATCGTGCGCGCCGCGTCGAGGCCCTCGGTGGAGTGGGTCGGCGGCATTCGGATGTCGACGATGGCCAGGTCGGGCTGCTGTTCGCGGACGAGGGCGATGAGCTGCTCTGCGTCGCCGGCTTGGCCCGCGATGTCGAAGCCGGCGCGATCGAGCAGGCTGGCGACTCCCTCGCGCAGGAGGACGTCGTCGTCGGCGATGACCACGCGGCCCCGTGTGTCGGCCGTCCTGTCTGTGTCGCCTGCCATCGCGGCAATGTATCCCGTCGGAGGCCGCATGTTTCCAGGTAGCACCATTGCGGCCCGCCGCCGGCGGTGCGACGCTGGAACCGTGCTCAGGCTGCTGATCGTCGATGACAACCCCTCGTTTCTCGAGGCGGCCTCGGCGCTCCTCGAACGGGAGGGGCTCGCCGTGGCCGGCGTGGCCACCTCGGCCGAGCAGGCGGTGGGCCAAGCCGAGGCCCTGGCACCGGACGTCGTGCTCGTGGACGTGATGCTCGGCAGCGAGAGCGGACTCGAGCTCGCTCACGACCTCGCAAAGCTGAACGGCGGAGTGAAGGTGATCCTCATGTCCACGCATTCGGAAACCCATCTCGGGGAACTGCTGGCCGACACGCCGGCGATCGGGTTCATACCGAAGATGCGCCTGTCGGCGGCCGAGGTCGACCGGCTCGTTGCCGGCTCTGCGGAGTAGCAAGGCACACGGGCGTCGTTGCGACCCGGCATAGAGTGTGCGACGCTTGTTACATGCCAGAGTCCGGCGCTTCGCGCCACGGCGTACCCGGGATCGCGACGAGCGCGAGAACGACGCGCGGTGGAGGCGGCATCGCGCAGCGGGTGCTGCTCGCCACGCTGGCCCTCGCGGCGATCATCGGAGTCGTCTTTGCGGTGCTGTTGCTCACGATCCGCGACGCACGGCGCGCGGAGCAGGGCGTGCAGCACTCGCAGGAGGTGCTCCTGGCCGCCAACGGCCTCGAGCTTCGGGTGCTCGACCTGGAAACGGGGCAGCGGGGCTTCCTGCTCACGCGGCAGGCCCAGTTCCTGCAGCCGTGGCAAACCGCGCGGGCGGCCATTCCGCGACAGGAGGCAGCGCTGCTCCAGCTCGTCAAGGACGACCCCGCACAGGCGGCCCGCGTACGGGCGATCATCTCGGCGACACGGTCGTATGTGAACAGCTACTCGATCCCGCTCATCACCGCCGCCGAGCGAGGCGATCCGAGCGCGAGGACGATCGCGCCGACCGCCGAGGGCAACGCCCGGATG
>DATAHR010000154.1:0-3503 GCA_036263035.1 Gaiellales bacterium
GCGCTGGGCCTGGCGCGGCTCACCGACTTCGTCTCCTACTCGGTGCTCACCGGCTTTCTCGCCGGCGTCTCGATTCTGCTGGTGCTGAGCCAACTCCCGACCGTCACCGGCTATGCGGCAGAAGGCGGCAACAAGGTCGCACAGGCCGTGGACATCGTGGCGCACGCCGGCGCAATCGATCCGGCTGCCGTCGGCGTAGCCATCCTTACCCTCATCCTCGCGGTGCTGCTGCCGCGGACCCGGCTGGGCCCGGTCGGCCGCCTGGTGGCGATCGCGGTCCCGTCGGCACTCGCGCCGCTGGCGGGGCTCGACAGCGTACGGATCGTGCGCGACGTGGGAGACATCCCGCGCAGCATCCCGACGCTGCAGATACCGTCGTTTCTCCAATTCGGTCCGGCGGTGATCACCGGCGCGCTCTCCGTCGCGCTGGTCGTGCTGGTGCAGGGAGTGGGAGTGAGCGGCAACGTCCGAAACCCCGACGGGAGCCGCGCCAGCGTTCGGCGGGACATCGTGGCCCAGGGAGTGGCCAACATCGCATCAGGCCTCTTCCGCGGTCTCCCGGTGGGTGGGTCGCTGAGCGCCACGGCGCTCGGTGTTCTGGCCGGTGCGCGGACTCGATGGACGTCGATCTTTGCCGGGTTGGGAATGGCCGTGATCGTGCTCGGCGTCCCCCGGCTGGTCTCGCTCGTCGCGATGCCCTCGCTCGGCGCTCTGCTGATCCTGGCCGGCCTCAGCGGACTCAAGCCTCGCGAGCTCCGGAGCGTGCTGCGCACCGGATGGCCCTCGCTGCTCGCGGCAGGGACTACTTTCATCGCGACGCTCTTCCTGCCGATCCAGGCCGCCGTAGGACTCGGCGCCGTGCTCTCCGCCTTGCTCTATGTGAGCGAGTCCTCCTCCGACGTCTCGGTGGTCGAGCTGCAGGAGCGGAACGACGGCCGGCTGGAGGAGCGCGAGCCTCCACAGAGCCTGCCGTCGCGCCGGGCGACGACGCTCGACGTCTACGGCCATCTCTTTTATGCCGGCGCCCGTACCCTGGAACATCTGCTGCCTTCGCCTCGCGGTGCCGAGCAGCCAGTGGTGGTTCTGCGGTTGCGGGGACGCCGGACGCTGGGCGCCACTCTGATCGACGTGCTGGCGCGCTACGCCGCCGCGCTCCACCGGGTCGGCGGGCGACTCTACCTGAGCGGCGTGGGCAAGGAGGCGTACGATCAGATCGTCCGCACCGGCAAGCTTCGTCTCACGGGGCCGGTCCGTGCCTACGAGTCGACACCGGTGCTCGGCGAGTCCACCCGTGAAGCCCGGGCCGACGCCGAAGCCTGGCTGGTCGGCAGCGCCGACGGGAGTGCCTGACAGGGCGATTCGGGAAAGGGAAGAGCATCGGCATGCTACAGCACGCAATCGCCTGGCTCCAGGGCGACGACATCCTGGCGACTACGGTGCGAACCGTGTCCGTCTACGCGTTCGCGTTGGCGCTCGTCCGTCTCGGCAGCAAGCGATTCCTGAGCGAGGCCAGCGCCTTCGACGTCATCGTCGCCATCATGCTCGGCTCCATCCTCAGCCGTGCTGTGCGCCCCGCAGCCGACCTCATCCCGACGCTGCTCAGCGCCGTTCTGCTGGTCCTGGTGCACTGGGTGCTGGCGGCACTGACCTCGCGCCTCGACTGGTTCGGTCCGCTGGTGAAGGGCACGCCGACGCTGCTGGTTCGCGACGGACACACCGACCGCCAGGCGATGAGAGAGTCGGGCGTCTCCGAGCAGGACCTGGAGCAGGCGATTCGACTTCAGGCGCGCCGCACCGACGCGTCACAGGTTCGCCTGGCCACACTGGAGCGCGACGGATCGATCAGCGTCATTCCGGCCGAGCGTCCGCCGGAGGTGCTCGATGTCCAAGTGGAGGACGGAGTGCAGACCGTGCGGATCAGGCTGGAGTGAAGCTCGACCCGCCGAGGACGCTGCGGCGGGACGGCGTGGCGGGCCTGATCAACGCCGTGGTGAGCGTGCCCGACGGTTTGGCCTCGGCGGCGCTCGCCGGGGTGAACCCGATCTACGGGCTCTACAGCAGCATCGCGGGGGCCATCGTCGGGGGTGCGCTGCAGAGTACTGAGCTCATGCAGATCGCCACCACCAGCGCGTCGGCGCTCGCGGCAGGCCAGGCGGTGGCCCCATATCCGGTGGCGCAGCGAGGCGAGGCGATGTTCCTGCTCGCCGCTATCACTGGTCTGATGCTCGTCCTCTTCGGCCTCCTCCGGCTGGGCCGGCTGGTCCGCTTCGTCTCGCATGCAGTCATGACGGGATTCCTGATCGGCGTGGCCGTGGTGCTGGTGCTCGATCAGCTCGCACCGCTGATCGGGCTCTCGCCCCACGGCAGCAACGAGGTGGTGCAGTTCGCCGATCTGCTGGCACATGTGGGTAATGTCAGCGTGCCGACGCTCGTGACGGGGCTGCTCGCACTGGCGCTCGCGGCCGGACTGGGACGCACCCGGCTCGCGCCAATAGCCGCGGTGGTGGCGCTGGTGCTCCCGACCATTCTGGTGATGCTCCTCGGTTGGAACGGCGTCACCCGGGTCGCCGACGTCAGCCCGATCCCACGGGGCATGCCGCTTCCTTCCCTTCCCGAGTTCTCGCACACGACGGTGAGCCTGGTCCTGGCGGCGGCTGCCGTGGCGGTGGTGATCGCGGTGCAGGGTGCCGGTGTGAGCGAGAGTGTGGAGAACCCCGATGGCAGCCGGGGGAACGCATCGCGGGATCTCATCGCTCAGGGTGCGGCCAACGTGGCGTGCGGGCTCTGCTCCGGCATCCCGGCGGGCGGCTCGGTGGGTCAGACTGCACTCAACGTCAGCGTCGGCGCGCGGAGCCGCTGGTCTGCCATCCTGAGCGGCGTCTGGGTGCTGGTGTTCGTCCTGCTGGTCCCGGGACTGGTGGGACGGGTACCGATGGCGGTGCTCGCCGCGCTCATGATCCTCGCGGGCTTGAGCGCGATCGATTTGCGGGAGGCTCGTTCGATCTGGCGGACCGGGGGCGCGGCTCGCTGGTCGATTCTGGTCACCTTTGCCGCGACGCTGTTGCTCTCGATCCCGCTCGCGGTTGCGGTCGGAGTTGCTGTCAGCATCATTCTCTACGTCGCGTCATCGGCGAGCGACATCGCCGTGCGGGCATTGGTGTCCCGCGGTGACGGGCTGTTCGCGGAGGTGCCGCCGCCGGCCCGACTCCCCAGCGAGACGGTCACCGTACTCGATGTGTACGGCAGTCTCTTCTTCGCCGGCGCGCGCACGCTGGCCGAGACGCTGCCGAGCCCGGTGGGAGCCTCCCGTCCGGTGGTCGTGCTCCGGCTGCGCGGGCGCACCCGTGCCGGTTCCACGCTGATCGAGGTCCTCGACGAGTACGCGGACAAACTGCGGGACGTCGGCGGGAGGCTGTACCTGAGCGGCGTCCAACCGGCACTCGCTGAACAGCTCCGGGACGCCGGGAAGCTCGATATCGAGCGGGAAGTCTGGATTACGCCGG
>DATAHR010000155.1:0-18449 GCA_036263035.1 Gaiellales bacterium
CCGGATGGCCGAACCGGTCGTTGATGCTCTTGAAGTTGTCGATGTCGATCAGGACGAGTGACAGCGTCGACCGGGTGGACGCGCCCATCGCCAGCGCCTCGCGGAGGTCGGTCTGGAAGGAGCGGTGGTTGCGAAGCAGCGTCAGCGCGTCGGTCTCCGCGTCGCGCGTTGCAATCACCGAGCGGTACGCGTAGCGCTGGTAGAGCGCCAGCGCGAACAGCGGGCCGGCGAGCAGCAGCTCGAGCCGCGGGTTGACCATCCACAGCGACGTGGCCAGCGCGGCAATGAAGGCCATGATCCCGAACGCGGGGCCGGAGTGGCGGACGTAGTCCTCGAGCATGGCGCGTAGGGACTTCCTGGTGAACATGGACACCGCGATCGCGACCGTGACCACGTTCGTGATCACGTACGCGGCGCCGCCGAGGAAGACCAGGATGGCCAGCCGCTCGGCGCTGTGCGGGCTCACCGTCCAGCCGAGCAGGAACGCGGGTGCCGCCGAGACGAACGCCGACAGCCCACACGACGCCGCGTTGAACACCAGCCGCAGCATCGGTGCGCGCTCGTGGAACTGCACGACCGCCATGCTGATGATCGCCGCGAGCACCGCGTACTCCCACCCGAACAGGAACTGGGTTGAGAGCAGGAAGACGAACGCGAGCGAGACTGTGCGGGCGCCGTTCTCGTCGAGCGGCACCGGCTTGTACTCGGCCGCGAGGGCGGCGGCAAAGAACAGCGCGACACCGACGGCCGTGCCGGTGTCTGGCGGGTGGGTGGCAATATGAAGAACCGCCCCGACCGCCACCGGTACCGTCACCGCGACAATCGCGGCGATGAACCGGAGCAGCCGGGGCGGATACGTTTGGGACGAATTCGTCACGGCTTCAAGCCTTATCGGTCAGCTGCCCCGCGGCACTTGAGCGCCGAGGCCCGGGGTTGGATCGGCGTCTACACGCCCCACTTGGTGTTGGCGCCGCTCGCGATGGCGAACGCGGCGATGGCACCAAGGGCAAGAGCGATCCGCGTCGCGCGGTAGTTCCACTTGATCATGTGCTTGCACCTCCCTTCGGATCAGCGACAGCTCAGGCGTTTCGCTGGGGAGAGATCCGCGCAACCGGCACGTGTGCGGTGTACCGAGGGGAGCGAAGTCCGGAGAGCCGCGCAGAGCCTCCTTCGCGTCTCCACACGTGATAGGCCACAGTCCGGGGACGGCGAATGCCCCGAACGGGGGATCTAGAGCGTTATTCGGCCCGAACGGCTGATATGCGCGCCGCGCCCGCCCAGATCCTCGCGTGACAGCTGCTCGATCAACGCGGCACCGCGGCCGTCCGGATCCAGCTCGGGCATCCCCGGCCCGGCCAGCAGCGTGGAGGCGAAGCGCCCGGACAGGAAGCGGCCGTCGGCGGCCAGCTTCACGTGCAGGATTCCGGACACCCCGAGGTCGCCTTCGGTCGTGAAGTTGTGGTACCCGGCGAAGTTGCCGAGGCTATAGGCGATCAGCCGGTGCTTGTAGACCTCCATCGCCCGCAGCACGTGGGGGCTGTACCCGAGCACCAGATCCGCCCCGTTGTCGATCGCCATGCGGGCGAAGGCCTCGGGGTTCCCGCGGTTCTCGCCCCCGTAGATCTCGTCCTGCCCCGTGAGGTGCAGGGCGGCCGTGCCCTCGGCGCCTGCGTGCATGGCGACGACGACGATGTCGGCGTGGCGCCCGGCGCGGTGGATCAGCCGTGCGGCGGCGGCGTAGTCGTTCAGCGGCCCGGTGTTCGGGTAGCTGGCCACGCCGATGAACGCGACGGTGAGGTCGCGCACCTTGACGTAGGTGATCTCATGCGTGCGGCCCGTGTGCGCCAGTCCGGCCCGGTCGAGCGCCGCGACGGTGTCGTCCAGACCGCCCTGCCAGAAATCGAATGCGTGGTTGTTCGCGTTGCTCACGATCGTAAAGCCGGCGCGCCTGAAGTACCTCGCCCAGCTCGGCGGGACGCGGAACTCGTAGCAGGAGCTGGTCAGCACGGCGCACTTGCCCGAGGTGCGGTCGGTGAGCGTGCCCTCGAGGTTCGCGAACCGGATGTCGCCCGTGATCTCCGACCGGACGCCGTCGAAGTAGCTGCCCGGGTTCGGGGCGAGCGTGTTCGCATACCCGAGCATCGTGTCCCCGACGGCGGAGATCGTCACGGTGCCCGTCGGCTTGGGAGGCAACGACGTGGAGGCGGTGGACGACGCGGCGGGAGATGACCCGGTGGCGCGATCGGTCGCCACGGGGTCGGCCGCCGATCCGCCGCCCACCAGGCGCCCGATCGCCACACCCGCCACCAGCAGCAGGATCACCGCCGCCACCGCGGCCACGGCCCGACGGCGGCGTACCTGCCGCCGTCGCTCCTCCGCCTGATGGAGCCGCATCGCGCGGCGACGGGCGTATGGCTCTTCCTCCCCCACGGGCCGTTATCATCGCGCACCGTGACGCTGGAGCAGGATGTCGCCGCGGCGATCGAGGCAGGAAGGGACCGTCTGGTCGAGCTCACCTCGCGGCTGATCGCGTTCGACACGACGGCACGGGGCGGGGACGAGCCGGCCCGGGACGAGGCGGCCCTCCAGCAGCACCTCGCCGACGCGCTCGCCGACGCCGGCGCCGAGGTCGAGGTGTGGGAACCGGCACCCGACGAGATCTCGGGCACCCGCCAGATCCCGGAGCCGATCAGCTTCGAAGGCCGGCCGCAGATGGCCGGGCGCTTCCGCGGGTCGGCCGGCGGCCGCAGCCTGCTCTTCAACGGGCACATCGACGTCGTCCCCGGCGAGCCTCGCGACCGGTGGACGAGCGACCCCAACAATCCGGAGGTGCGGGACGGCAACCTCTACGGGCGGGGCGCCTGCGACATGAAGGGCGGCGTGGCCGCGATGACGTTCGCCGCCATTGTCCTGGCCGAGTCGGGGATCCGGCTGAAGGGCGATCTGATCGTCAACACGGTCACCGACGAGGAGTCCTCGGGCGCGGGCGGGCTCGCCGCCGTCAGCCACGGCATCCGCGCGGATGCCGGCATCGTCACCGAGCCGACGGCCTTCGATGTGTGGGTCGGCTGCCGCGGATCGCTGTCCCCGACGGTGGTCGTCGAGGGGCGCCCCGGCCACGCCGAGATGGCCCAGCCGCACTGGCGCGACGGCGGCGCCGTCAACGCCATCGAGAAGATGGGCGTGATCCTGGACGCCATCCGCCGGCTGCGCGAGGAGTGGCGCAGCCGGCCGGACAAGATGCACCCGTACCTCTCGGCCAGCGACATCGTCCCGGCCAAGATCTCGGGCGGGGAATGGGTGGTCACCTACCCGTCCAGCTGCACGCTCGAGAGCGAGCTGATGTACCTGCCCGGGAACGCGGACGCGGACGGCTGGGGCACCGAGGTCGAGCGCGAGGTGACGGAGTGGATCATGCGCGCGGCGGCGACGGATCCGTGGCTGGCAGAGCACCCGCCTCGCATCACCTGGGGTCTCGACATCCCGCCCTACGAGGTGGATCCCGACCACCCGATCGTAGGCACGATGCTGGGTGCAAGCGCCGCGGTCGGCCGCCCCTCCCGGCTCTCAGGCCTCGACTCCTGGTTCGACGCGGCCAGCTTCAGCCGCTTCGGTTCGACCCCCTGCATCGGCTGGGGGCCGAGCAGCATCGCCTGGGCGCACACCATCGACGAGTACGTGCCCGTCGACGACCTCGTCCGCTGCGCACAGGGGCTCGCGATCGCAGCGATCCGCTACTGTGAGGTGGATGGCTGAATGGACAAGCCGGCCGGCGTGACATCTGTGGCGGATCTCCCGTTGAAACTGGCGACGACGGCCGACGCGGCGCTCGTCACACGCCTGCTGAAGGCGTTCTTCAGCCACGAGGGCCGCGTGGTGCCGCACCTCGGGCAGAACGTGGAGGCGATCCTCGACGACCCCGGCCGCGGCTTCTTCACGCTGGCCGGTGACCGGGGCGTCGCCACGACGACGATCCGGATCTCCGCCGGCGGCGGCGCCAGCGCCGAGATCGAGGAGATCTGGGTGCAGCCGTCAGCCCGAGGCCAGGGGCTCGGCAGCCGCCTGCTGCGTACGGCGGTGGCGGAGTGCAGGCGGCGCGGCATCGAGTCGATCGAGCTGCGGGTCACACCGGACGACCAGGAGCTCGGGATCCCGGACTTCTACACCAAGCTGGGGTTCAGCCACGGTGGGCGGCTGATCTACGAGTACGCCGGGGCCGACTCCGGCGCCCACGCCAGCCGCTAGCTAAATGCCTGCGTCGCCGGCGCGCTCGAGCATCTGCAGCGCCGCGTCGAACCGTCCCTGGCTGCGCAGGAACTTGCCGTAACGCCGGCAGGCCTTCGCGAGATCGGTCGGCCACCCGGTCTGCTGCTCCAGCCCGTCGATGGCCATCAGATAGGCACGGTCCGCGCGCGAAGGCTCCCCCAGCGCCTCGTACGCCCGTGCCTTGACCAGGTACGCCCGCCCGAGCACTCCCGGCACCGCCCTGTCCGAGAGCAGATCGATGGCGGCATCCGCGCGCTCGATCGCGCCGTCGAAATCCCCGAGCTGCAGCGCATGCCGACCCCACTCGACCTCGAGGAACCCCTCGTCCAGCGGCCCCTCGGTGAACCGCTGCGCCTCGGTGAGGCAGCGGCCGGCCTCCTCCGTATCACCGGCGTCGAGGAGGGTGTAGGCCAGCTGGTGATAGCTCTCGAACACCAGGTCGAGGCCCGCCGACAGCGTCAGCTCGAGCGTCTTTCGCCCGTACTCGACCGCCTTGTCGGTGCGGCCGATGTTGATGTTGAGGCGGGTCATCGCGTAGTAGAGGCGCTGACGCGTCCGCAGGTCGAGCTCCTCCCCGTATGGCAACACGCGCGCGAGCACGCTCCCGGCTTTTCCGTAGTCGCCGGAGTCGGCGTAGGCATAGCTGAGGCTGATGGCGTAGTAGGCAAACTGGGCCACGTCGTGGTCGGGCTGCGACTCCACCCGGGCAAGAGCTGCCTCCAGCAGGCGCACCGCGCCACAGGGATCCCCGCCGTATGCACGGAGGCGTGCGGTGTGGATGTAGAGCGTCTCCCGCTCGACCGGATCGGGATCCCCGCCGGCCTCAAGCGCGCGCTCGAACAGCTCGAGGGCACGTGCCTCGCGTCCCTGCCGCGTGGCGATCGTGCCGAGCCCTTCCAGCGCCAGGCTCGCGCTCTCGGTGTCGCCGCTCTCCTCCGCCTCTGCGAGCAGCTGTTCGAGCAGGCGCTCAGCCTGCTCGTACTGGCAGAGACCGATCAGGAGCCCGGCGTCGGTGAGGGTGCCCTCATCCACGAGGCGCCAGCGTAGCGAACCTCCCGGAGCGCCCTCAAGCGGCAAACGGCAGCGGGCGGACGACCGCCCGCACGCCGGACACGTCCACCTCGGCCCCGTCCTCGACCTCTCGGCGCAGGACCGCCAGCGAGATCGGGCCGAACCGGGGCGACACCACCGGCGAGCTGGCCCGGCCGACCTCCCGCTCACCGGTGACCACGACGCCCGGCTCCGACAGCGGCTCGGCCAGCTCCAGGCCGCGCAGGCCGCGGTTGGCGTGGCCGCGGTAGTGGAGTCGGGCCACCGGCTCCTGCCCGGGGTAGCAGCCCTTCGTGAAGCTGATCGCGGTGTCGATCAGCCCAGCCTCCGCGGGCATCGAGTCCTCGTCGAACTCCCGCCCGAACACCGGAATCCCGGCCTCGATGCGCGCCACCTCCCATGTCTCGGGCGGATCGACGGCGGCGGGCCGCTCGGCGATCAGGTGCAGGGGCCCCGCGGCCGTGTCGAGGGTCGCCAGGGCTCCCTCCGCGTCTCCCCAGACGACGACGTGCGAGCTGGCGGCCAGGTCGACGTTCTTCCGGAACCTGGCGCGCAGGATGGTCTGCTGCACCAGGTCCGCCCGGCCCGGCGGGCACGCCAGCACGTAGGCGCCGCCGGCGTTGTAGAGCTCGAGATCGGAGATCACCCGCGCCTTGGGCGTGAGCAGCAGCGCGTAGACGGCGCCGCCCGGAGCAGCGGCGTCGACGTCGTTGGAGAGCAGGCTCTGCAGCAGCGCGGAGGCATCCGGCCCCTCTGCGGTGATGCATGCGCGGTCGAGCACGGTGGCCATAGGAGAAGCGTAGGCGACGATCCGGGGTGAAACGAACCGCGTCTACGATGCCTCCATGTCCCTCTTCCGTTCCAGCGAGGATCGCAAGGCAAAGCGGGCCGGTGTCGACGAGTCGAGGATCCCGCCCGGCCAGTACTACACCGACAAGTGGCCGGTGCTGCACGCGGGCGGAGTGCCGCGCGTCGATCTCGGCGCCTGGGACTTCCGCGCCTTCGGCCTCGTGCGAAACCCGATCCGGCTGTCGTTCGACGACCTGCTCGCACTCGGCACCCAGGAGCAGACCAGCGACATCCATTGCGTGACGCGCTGGACGAAGCTGGACATGCCCTGGAAGGGCGTGCCCATGAAGGCCGTGCTCGAGCAGGTGCAGCCGCTCGAGAGCGCCCGCTTCGTGATCGCACACGCCGAGCAGGGGTTCACCGCGAACCTGCCGATCGACGCGGTCATGGCCGACGACGCCATGCTCGCCTACGAGGCCGAGGGTGAGCCCCTGACGCCCGAGCACGGCTATCCGCTGCGGCTGCTCGTGCCGAGCCGGTACTTCTGGAAGAGCGCGAAGTGGCTGCGTGGCCTCGAGTTCACCGACGTCGACAAGCCGGGGTTTTGGGAGGGCTACGGCTACCACAACGACGCGGACCCCTGGAAGGAAGAGCGGTATGGCTTCTGACCGGAGGCCAGACCCCGTGGCGGACGGCGCCAGGTGCCGGGCTTCAGCCTGGCACGGCTTCGGCTGACCAGCACTTCGGCTAGCTTGACGCCGTGACGACGACCGGCCTCGCCGTGCGCATCCGCGGCGCCATCAAGCGATATGGGGAGATCACCGCCGTCGCCGGCCTCGACCTCGACGTGCCGGCGGGCACCTGCGTGGGCCTGCTCGGCCCAAACGGCGCGGGCAAGTCGACCACGATGCGGATGCTGACGGCGCAGGCGATCGCCGACGAGGGCGACATCGAGGTGCTCGGATACCGGCTGCCGCGCGAGTCCAAGCAGGCCCGCCTCGAGTGCGGCGTGGTTCCGCAGCTCGACAACCTGGACACGACGCTGACCGTCGAGCAGAACCTGCTCGTCTTCTCCCACCTCTACCGGCTGGGGCGGCCCGACCGCGCCGCCGCGATCGAGCGGGCGCTTGGGATCGCGAACCTGACCGACCGCCGCGATACCCGTGTCGACAAGCTGTCGGGCGGCATGCGGCGCCGGCTGCTGATCGCCCGCGCGCTCGTCCACCGGCCGCGGCTCGTGCTGCTGGACGAGCCCACGGTCGGCCTCGACCCGCAGGTGCGCCAGGAGCTCTGGGCGCTGATCGACGGGCTGCGGAGCGAGGGCGTGTCGATCCTGATGTCGACCCACTACATCGAGGAGGCCGAGCGGCTCGCGGACACCGTCACGATCATGTCCCACGGCCGCGCCATCGCATCCGGCCGGCCGCTGGAGCTGGTCGTGCAGCACGCAGGCCGCGAGGCGCTCGAGGTCTACGGCCCGCCGGCCCGGCTGGCGGAGGTCGAGGCGGCCGCGGCCGCCGAAGGTCTGCGCACCCGGCGCACCGGCACGAGCATCGCGGTGCTGGGAGAGAGCCGCAACGGCTTCGTCGCCGACGACGCGGCAACGACGACGCGCCCCGCGAACCTGGAGGACGTGTTCGTCCTCCTCACCGGGGAGCGCATCGAGTGAGCACGGCGACGCAGCCGCGGCGCCTGCACCGGCTCGAGCGTCCGGCCATGGCCGGCGTGCTGGTGCGCGAGATCATCAACTTCTCGTCGTTCTGGCGTTCGGCCACCTTCTCGTCGACCGTCGACCCGACCATCTACCTGCTGGCGTTCGGCTTCGGATTCGGCTCGCTGGTCTCCCACGTGCAGGGCTACGACTACGTCGCCTACGTGGGCACGGGCACCGTCGCCACGGCGGTGCTGTTCTCGAGCGCGATGCCGGCCATGTTCGGCACCTTCGTCAAGTACCGGTTCCAGCGAACGTATGACGCGATCCTGGCGGCGCCGGTCGACACGGAGGAGCTGGTCTCGGCCGAGGTGCTCTGGATCGGCATCCGGGCCGGCGTCTACGGCTGCGTGCCGCTGCTGGTCGCGATGGTGTTCGGGCTCGACCCGGCCTGGGGCATGCTGACCGTCCCGTTCATCGCCCTCGTCTCGGGCATCGGCTGGGCAGGATTCGGCGTCGCGGTGGCCGCCACGCTGGACTCGATCGACAACTTCTCCTACGTCATGAGCGGCATCATCACGCCGCTCTTCCTCGTCGCCGGCACGTTCTTCCCGCTCACCGAGCTGCCGGAATGGGCCCAGGTGCTCGCCAACCTGAACCCGCTGTACCACACCGTGGAGCTCGTTCGCCATGCGGCCTTCGGCTTCCAGCTCCCGGCGGACCTCTGGCACATCGCCTTCCTGATCGGGTTTGCGATCCTCACCTGGCGGGTCGCGGTGTGGCGGATGACCCTGCGGCTGATCGATTGACCGTCGACACCTTCACCGCGCGGCTGCAACAGCTGGTCGACATCGACTCCCCCTCGGACGGGCTCGAGCAGGAGCGCGTGGCCGAGCTGCTGGCCGGATGGCTCGCACCGGCCGGCTGCAGCGCCACGTGGGTGGAGGAGTCCGACGGCCCGGCCCGGAGCCTGCTGCTGACGATGCCGGGCGACGGCGACGGCGCCGTGTGCCTGCTCGGCCACACCGACACCGTGTTCCCGATGGGCACCGTGGCCGAGCGGCCGTTCAGCCGGGTCGGCATGCGCTGCTTCGGCCCCGGCGTGGCCGACATGAAAGGCGGCCTGGTGCTGGCAGCGATGGCGATGGAGGCGTTTCTGGAGCGGCCGCGGCCCTTCTCGGAGCTCCGGTTCCTCGTCTGCGCCGACGAGGAGGTGCGTCTCCGCGCACCCGCGGTCTGTGCGCATGCGGCAGGCGCCCGCGCGGCGCTCGTCTTCGAGTGCGGGCGCGAGAACGGCGACGTCGTCACCGCCCGCAAGGGCGCCATCTGGCGGACGATGGAGCTGAGCGGCGTGGCGGCGCACGCCGGGGCCGACACGGCCCGCGGCCGTAGCGCCGTGTCCGCCCTCGCGGGCGAGATCCTCAGGATCGAGGGGCTCACCGAGGGCCGGCCGGAGATGACCTCGGTGGTCACGACCGTGCAGGGCGGCACGTCCGCGAACACGCTGCCGGGCAACGCGACGGCCACGCTGGACATCCGGTCGAGCGATCCGGCCGATCTCGACCACGCCCTGGCCGAGCTCGAGGCCGGCGGGCCCTACGACGGCGTCTCGATCACCATCGTCGACCGCGGGACATGGCCGCCGATGCCGCGGGACGAGCGGCTCGCGCGAGCCGCGATTGCGATCGCCGCAGAGCTCGGCATCGCGGCCGGCGAGCAGCTGTCGGGCGGCGTCTCGGACGGGTGCTGGACCGGGGCCGGCGGTGTCCCGACGATCGACGGGCTGGGGCCGGTGGGCGCGCTCGACCACACAGAGGCCGAGTGGATCGAGCTGGAGACGCTCGAACGGCGCCTCGAGCTGGCGGTGCGCATGATCGAGGTCGGCGCTCAGCTGTAGTCGATCGAGCCGTCCGCCTCCTTCTGCACGAACCGCACCTTCGGGCAGGCCCGCACGGGCGCCGACCAGCGGGGGAGCGGTCGGTGGAACTGGAACGCCGACCGAAGCGAGTTCGCCTCACGCTCGCGCGCGGTGAGCAGCGGCAGGCCGAAGTTCTCCGACGCGAACTTGATCACGGAGGTGAAGTCGTAGGTGGTGTGGTCGATGCCGCGCCGGGCCCATGGCGAGATGACCAGCAGCGGCGACCGGATGCCGAGGCCGAACCGGTCGACATGAGGCGGCTGGACATGGTCGTAGAAGCCACCGAAGTCGTCCCACACGATCACGATCGCCGTGCTCTTCCAGAGCGGTGACCGCACCACCGCGTTGACCATCTGCGCCGTCCAGTTCTCACCGGCGCACAGCGACGGGCCGCCGGGGTGATCGCTCTCGTTGAACGGCGGGGTGATCCAGCTGATCGAGGGCAGGTAGCCCTGCCTGACGTCCGAGCTGAACCACTGCCACGGCGCGTAGTGCCGCCCCCAGTCGTCGCGCTCGCGCACGTCCTTGACGGCGTCGAGGGCAACCCAGCCGTAGCCGAGCTGGCCGGGCATCGCACCGTAGGCTCCCCAGGAAACACCTCGCGGCCGGGCGTTGATGGCGCCGGCAACGCTCGGGATGTCCAGACACACGTCACGAGTCCCAGCGACGGACATCGTGTCCTGCGACGCGATCGGCACCGTCACGCCCGGCGGGCCGTCGCATCCCCACCAGCGGGTGCCGATGCTGGGACCGTCGATGACGCCGGCCGACTGCGCCGCAACGGCGTAGAGGTGGTTCGGGTAGCTCGAGCTCGGTACCGACGTGAACATCCGGTCGCCGAGCGTGTAGCGCTCCGCCCATCCCCAGTACGCAGGCAGCTGGCCGGGCGCGGCCGTGGTGTACGCGCCCATCGTGTGCTCCCCGGCCTTGTCGAGCACGCGGGAGAAGCCGTTCATCCGGCCGCCGTTGACGTCCTGCACCGACGACCAGTGGTTGTGCTGCAGATCGACCTGCTTGTCGGGCAGCTTCGTGAGGGGCACCCTCCGGCCGTCATAGGTGAGACCGGTGGCGACGCCGTCCCCCTGCGGGAAGCGGCCGAACAGGTTGTCGTAGGTGCGGTTCTCCTTGATGATGTAGACGATGTGCTTGATCGGCGTCGACGAGGCGGCGTCGGGCAGGGGCGTGCGGTGCGGCGCCGGCGGCGGTGGTGCGCTGGCGGGCACGGACTTCCAGCGGCCGCTTGCACCGTCGCCGATCACCCACAGCAGGCACGCGACCGCCGCGGCGCCCAGCACGCCGTAGCGAGCAGCCACCGGCAGGGCGCGCAGCCGCCCGGACCGGCTGCGGTCAGTCGCTGTGATTCCGCCGTCGTGTGCCGTGCCGCTCATGCCTTCGTGCAGTCCAGCCCGGAGAAGGAGCGCGGGTCTGGTTGGGGGCTGCTGGGAGCGCCGTCCACACGGTAGACGTCCATGGTGTCGTCGCTGTGCACGAGGTGCAGGAACGGCACGGAGCGAAACGTGGCCGGGTCGACCCCCTGTTCCAGCGTGTTCTTCATGCTGCCGATGCGCACGTCCTTCAGCACGAGCACGTAGTTGACGCGCTCCCGGCGGAGGAACGCATCCCCGGCGGCCGGGTCGCGGAAGAAGGCGTGCGCGCCGAGCACGATGTCGAGCACGGTGTGCAGCTCGTCCGGCCGCAGGTACGGCCCCATGCCCTCGGCCACGCTCACGCGGCCCGTCTGCGCGGCAAATGTCCCGAGCGTCAGCCGGTCGACCAGCAGCCGGGAGCCGCAGGGGAGATGGCCGTCGACCCAGCTCGTGACCCGCAGCGCACGATCGCCGTTCTCACGCCAGCCGTGGCGCGCGGGCGCGCCGGCCCATGCGACCCCGACGACCGTCAGCAGGATGGCGCCGGCGCACACCGCCGTGGGCAGCCAGGCGCGCACACGTCCGAGCAGCCCCACGGCCCACTCGGCGCAGCCCAGGAGGAGCAGGACGCCGAGCAGGCAGGCGTAGTCGTAGAGCCGGTGGGGCCCGAACGTGCCCGGAATGTAGGTGTCGTAGCGATAGGAGAACGCAAGCGCGATCAGGACCAGGGCGCCGCCCAGGAGCAAGACGAACAGCCCCAGCGGCCGCAGCTCCTCCGGGAACCGCCAGAGCATGAGAAGGGCGATCACGATCGCGGCCAGCGGCACACCAACCAGCGCCAGATCGCCGGCCGGCCGTGTGATCGTGCTGGCCACGTAGCCCCGCAGGAGGTTCTCGGGTGCGATGTACCAGTGGCCGCCTGCCGTCGCCCGGTGCATGAGCCGGCCGTTGAACAGCGAGGCGGTGGGATCGTTCGACGCTCCGAACGAGGCGTACTTGCTGGTGCCGCTCGCACCCTGGAAGCCGACGTCGCCGCCGGAGAGGCCGAGTGCCACGCCCCACACGGCGACGGTAACGGCGGCGATGGCCGCCAGGCGCAGAAGGACGGGCGTTCGCACCGGGCCGGTGACGAGCAGGGCGACGGCGTAGCAGCCGAGCCCGAGCATGAGGACGAAGGCCGGGATGCCGTGGCTGCCGGCCGCAACCGCGAACAGCACTCCCGCAGCCACCGGCTCGGCGCGACCGGACCCGCCGCGGAGCGCACGGATGCCGAGCAGCAGCGCACAGGTGGCGGCCATCCTTCCCGTGTTCTCGGCGGTGTATACGTCCAGGTCGCGGTACAGCTCGTTGTCCACCAGCACGAGCATGAGCAGGGGGAGCAGGATGGCGAGCCGCCGCAGCCCGAGCTCCCGGCCGAGGCCGTACAGCGCGCAGGCGAACCCGACCGCGGCCACCCACAGCAGCGCGCCCATCGCCGGCAGCGGCGCCGAGCCGATCAGGTAGCTCATGCCCGCCTGGTAGCTGTTCAGGATCACCTTGCTGACGGTGGGCGTGTAGGCCGCGCCCCACTGCAGGGTCTGATGCGGAACGCGGCCGGCGTCCGCGATCTCCATGCCGTCCGCCCAGTACCGCCACGGCCCGAACATGCTGAAGTTGAGCAGCGGCGAGAAGCGAAGGCGGACGAGCGCGAAGACGACGATCGCGGCCAGGCCGGCCGCCTCGAGCCATGGCTGAGCTGCGACCTCGTCGCGCAGCGCGGCGGCGTGCGCGCGAAGCCCGTCACGGCGGACGGCGACGAGCCACAGCCCGCCGGTGACGGCGAGGAGCAGCGGAAGGTACGTCCAGAGGTGCAGGACGTGCAGGATCTCGAGCACGACGCCGCACAACGCGCAGACGGCGTAGCCGAGCCCGAAGCAGAGGGCGAGCCGCGTGGGTATTCCGGCCTGCCCCGGCCGGTGCAGTGCGAGGCTCGCGCCGGCCCCCGGAATCACCATCGCGAGCAGGGCGGTGAGGATGGCGCCGGCGTTCAACCGGGCGGAGTGTATCCGCGAGAGGCGGCGATCCAGGCCACCTCCCAAGACGGCTCAAACCGTGTGACGATCCGGCCACGGGCGCGTCACAACGCCTTCAAAGGTGTCTGACTCCAATAATTGGCGTGGGGTTCGCTTGGGCTCAACCAGGCGGACGAGCCGTCACGATTCGGCGCCGGTTCCGCCGCGGGCACCTCCTGAGTGTCTGACACCTCTGACTATGCTGGCGCCGTGACCTACTCGATCGTGGCGCGGGACGACGAGGGCCGCCTCGGCGTGGGCGTGCAGACGTGCGTGATGGGGGTCGGCGCTGTCTGCTCCTGGGCGCGCGCCGGCGTCGGCGCCGTCGCCACGCAGGCCTTCACCGAGCCCGGATACGGCCCGCGGCTGCTCGACCGCCTCGCGGTCGGCGAGTCGCCCGGCCAGGCGCTACAGGCCCTCCGTGCGCAGGACGGCCGGCGCGAGCAGCGTCAGGTCGCGGTCGTCGCCGCCGACGGCTCGACCGCCGCGTTCACCGGCTCCGAGACGATCGCCGAGGCCGGCGATGTGCAGGCGGACGGCGTCAGCTGCCAGGCCAACATGATGACGCGCCGCGGCGTGCCGGAGGCGATGCGCGAGGCGTACCTCGCATCGAGCGGGGCGCTCGAGCGCAGGATCCTGGCGGCGCTCGACGCGGCCGAGGCGGCGGGAGGTGACTTTCGCGGCAGCCAGTCCGCGGCGCTGCTGGTGGTCGCCGCCGTGCCCACGGACGAGCCATGGCAGGGCGTCGAGACCGACGTGCGGGTGGACGACGACCCGGCGCCCCTCGACGCGCTGCGCAGGCTTGTCAACGTCGCGGAGGCGTATCGGTCGGTAAGGGAGGGCATGGAGGCCGCGAAGCAAGGCGACATCGAGACGGCCATGCGATCGTTCTCGCGCGCGGGAGGCCTCGCGCCGCACGACCAGACGGTGCTCGCCTATGACGCCATTGCACGCGCCCATGGCGGTGACCTCGAGCCGCTGCGAGGGCTGGTCGCCGCGCGCCCCGGCACCGTCCGCCTGGTCGAATGGCTGCAGGCCCACGGCGAGGTGCAGCTGAGCGACTCGGTGATGTCGAACCTGGGCTAGCGAGCGGCGTAGATCGGCACCCCGTCGATCGTCGTCGCCAGCCGGTAGTGCTCTCGCAGCAGCCGCGCCGTCTCGCCTCCCGGGTCGAGGCTCGCCGGTGACTGCTCACCCACCACGAGCTTGGGCCGGTCCGTTGACGCGAGCGCCCTTCGCACCTCGCCGAGCGCTCCCGGGATCGCCTGGATGTTTCGGTACCACATGTACCGCACGGCCGGCGGCCGGTCGGCCAGGTAGTACACGTTGGCGGCCGCCCACATGACGAAGATGCGCTGCCCGGGCCGCGTGTGCGCGCGCACGTAGCGGACGACGTCGCCGTCGTGCTGAAGGTGGGCGTCGTTCGGGAACACCGCGCGGGCCTGCGCCGCAGGCGAGTCGAACCAGAGCGGCACCGTCGCCGCCAGCGACCACACCGCCAGCCCGGCGGCCACGCCCGCGATCAGGCCGGAGCGCCGGTCGAGCGCGCGCTTCACGCCGACCCCGGCCAGCACCGCGAGCGGCGGCGCCAGCTGGATGTAGTAGTGGGCGTGGAAGTTGCCGCCGCCCGCGACCGCCAGCGCGGCGGTTCCCAGCCAGATGCGCATCAGCACCGGCGAGCGCCGCCACCCGTACGCGGTCAGGAGGATCATCGGAGCGAAGGCCCGAACAGCGGTTGGGAACGTGTCCCAGAACTGGGACAGGCGGCCCGACAGGGAGCCGGAGACGATCGAGTCGCCCTGCCCGCGGTACGTCACCATCGCATACCACCAGTCCGAGAAGCTGGGCGCGCTGATCGCCGCGACGGCCACCGGCACGACCGCCGCGCCGACGACCACCGCGGCCGGAACCACGCCCGCCCGCCGGCGGCAGGCGAGCAGGTAGACGACCGCTGCCAGGCCGCCATCGAAGCCGGACTGCTTCAGCAGCACGGCGGCGCCGGTCAGCAGCCCACAGACGACGAGCCAGACGACGCCACCGCGGCGCAGGTAGGCGACGAAGGCGACCAGCGAGAGCACCGCCGGCAGGGACGCAAGCAGCTCCCCCGAGAGCGTGAATGACTCGATCAGCGGCGACGAGCCGAACGCAGCCAGGAGCAGGCCGGCGGCTATCGCAGGTATTCTGCCCGCCGTCCGGTGCGCGAGGGCCATCACGGCCACCACCACCAGCGCCCCGACCACGGCGGCGGCCACGTGGATCGCGGCCGTCGAGCCATTCTCGACATGCAGGATCGCCCGAAACACCAGCAGCAGGCCCTGGGGCCTGTCGACCCACGCCTGGTCGTAGAGGCGAGCACCGCCGGCCCACAGGCGGGCGACCTCGCCATACCCACCCTCGTCGGCGGTGAGCGGAGCGTGGACGAACGGCAGGCGGACGGCGGCGGCGAGGGCGGCCGCGAGCACGGCGGCCAGCGCTGGGGGCCGCCACGAGCCCACATCGACCGGCCGACCGCGATCCTGGCGTTCGTCGCCTTCCTGATCGCGCTCGGCGCGCAGGTGCTCACGTTCGGGCTGTCCCTGACGCCCGACCGCTACCTGCTCGTGCTGCTCGCCCCCGCGCTCGTGATCGGGCGGGGCCGGCGGTTCATGCTCGATTTCGTTCCCTTCGTCCTGCTGATCGTCTGGTACGAGGAGTGTCGCGGACTCGCGCACACGGTGCATCCTTCGCCGTACTACACACCGCACCTCGACATCGAGAAGTGGATGTTCTTCGGCCGCGTGCCCTCGGTCGTGCTGCAGGACTGGCTCTGGAAGGGCCACCTGATGTGGTACGACCAGGCCCTCTCCGCAGCCACGCGCATCCACTTCATCGTGCCGCCGACGCTGGCCTTCGTGCTGTGGCTGAAGCGACGCGCCCTGTTCTACCGCTTCGCCGCCACGCTGCTCACCCTCAGCTACGCCGGCGCTCTCACGTTCGCGCTGTATCCGGCCGCGCCGCCGTGGGCTGCGTCCGAGCATGGGCTGATCGGCTATCTCTCGAACCCCGCCGGCGTCCAGGCCGCGAACTCGCCGCTCCCGACCGACTCCGGCCCGCTCTACCACCTGGTCGACGACAATCCCTACGCCGCGATCCCGTCGCTGCACAGCGGCTACTCGTGGCTTGTGTTCCTGTTCCTGGCGATGCTGGTCTGGAACACCCGCTGGCGGTGGACGGCAGCGCTCGCGTTCCTCTACCCGGTCGTGCAGTGCTTCGCCGCCGTCTACACGGGCAACCACTACGTCATCGACCTCCTGATCGGCATGGTCTACGCCACGGCCGCCTTCCTCGGCGTGCGCTGGTTCTGGCGGCACATGGGATGGCCTGAGTGACCGCCGTCGCCGAGCCCGCCCCGCCGCCGGCGGCCGGCCCTCGCCGGCGGCTCTGGGGGCTCAGCTATCCGCTGGCGGTGTGGGCGGGCTCGCGCGTGGCGGTGTACGTGGTGATCGCGATGCAGAGCTGGACGAGCCGGCATCCGCACGGCGCCGGCCTCTCGTGGAGCACGCTGTTCTCGCCGCTCTCGGACTGGGACGCGACGTGGTATGCCTGGATCGCCCAGCATGGCTACGACCCCTCGATCGGCCACGGCAACACGCCCGCGTTCTTCCCGCTCTACCCGATCCTGTGGGCGCCGTTCACCTGGCTGCCGGGCCCGGTGACGGTGTCCGGGACGCTGCTCTCGTCGGGGCTGTTCGCGGCCGCGCTGTGCCTGCTCTACCGCATCACCGAGCGGCGGTTCGACGAGGGCATGGCCCGGCGCACGGTGCTCTACCTGGCCATCTTCCCGCTCACGTTCGTGTTCTCGCTCCCCTACGCCGAATCGCTGTTCCTGCTGTGCGCGCTCGGCGCGTTCGCGCTGACCTGGCACGGCCGTTGGTGGAGCGGCTCCGCCGCCGGCGCGCTGGCGGTGCTCGCCCGGCCGACCGGCATCGCGCTGTTCCCGGCGCTCGCCTGGCGCCGGTACCGGGAGCGTGGCTTCCAGATCCGCGCCTTCCTGCCCCTGCTCCTGATGCCGGCCGCCGAGCTCGCGTTCTTCGGGTACCTCTACTGGCGGACGGGCGACCCGTTCGCCAGCCTCCACGCGCAGAAGCGGGGATGGGGCCGGGGCGTGTCGGTGCTGCCGATCGTGCTGGCGAAGGGCTTCTGGGATGCGGTCGCCGCGAACCACTTCCGCTACCTCCTGCACGTCGGGTTCACGCTGCTTTGGTGCGGCCTCTGGTACTGGTGCTGGCGGCGCCTGCGGCTGCCGTGGGAGTACCTCATCTTCGCCGGCCTGATGATCATCCTGCCGACCAGCGGCGGGCTGATCGTCTCGATGGGCCGGTTCGGCATGGTGGCGTTCCCGTTCTTCTGGGCGCTGGCCGACCTCGGCCGCGACGAGCGGATCGACACAGTGGTCAAGGTGGCCTCGCCGCTGCTGCTCGCGGCGCTGGTGTTCATCACGTTCGGGCCGCGGACATTCACGCCGTAGGCGGCGCTTGACATGCGAAAGGGCCGGTGTACCTTGGAGGCACAGCGTGTCTCGTTCTCGGGTACGGGACAGCAACAGGGCGTTTCGGCGGGGGCCTGGGAGCGGGCCCCCGAATCCGTTAAGGGCAAGGCAGCCCAAGCGGTGCCGCGCTGAAGCGCGGCGCCTGGCGACAACCGCAATGGGGTCAGGCCGGAGGCCTGACCCCATTTACGGGGCCGTTAACGGCGGAGGGCCGGCTGCGCCGGCCCTCCGTGTACCACTCGCAGATCGCGATCGATCTACATCATGTCCGGCATACCGCCGCCCATCGGGGCGGGAGCCGCCTTCTCGGGCGCCTCCGCCACGACAGCCTCGGTGGTGAGGATGTTCTTGGCGATGGACGCCGCGTTCTGCAGCGCCGAGCGCGTCACCATGGCCGGGTCGATGATGCCCGCCTTGACCAGGTCGACGATCTCGCCGGTGTCGACGTTGAGGCCCTGGCCCGACTTCGCGGCCCGCACGTCGTTGACGACGACCGAGCCCTCCAGGCCGGCGTTCTCGGCCAGCTGGCGGAGCGGCTCCTGCAGGGCGCGCTCGATGATCTGCGCGCCGGTCTTCTCGTCGCCCTCCAGCTTGGCGGCGTCGACGGCCTTGATCGCATGCAGCAGCGCCACGCCGCCGCCCGGCACGATGCCCTCCTCGAGGGCCGCGCGGGTCGCCTGCAGCGCGTCCTCGACGCGATGCTTCTTCTCCTTCATCTCGGTCTCGGTGGCAGCGCCAACCTTGACCACCGCGACGCCGCCGGCCAGCTTGGCCAGCCGCTCCTGCAGCTTCTCGCGGTCGAAGTCGGAGTCGGTCGACTCGATCTCGG
>DATAHR010000156.1:0-36861 GCA_036263035.1 Gaiellales bacterium
GACCGGCGCCAGCGCAGGCTCGAACCGCTCGACCCCCTGCACCAGCTCGGCCGCCCGCGCGGCCATACCAAGCGCGCCGTCGCCCTCGTCCGGGTTCAGCGCGGCTGCCGCGCCCGCGACGGCGCCGACCAGCTCGTCGGCGTGGCGGAGGCGCTCACGCTCGGCCTCGAGCGACGGCCGCTCGCCCGGCTGGATCGACGCCTCCCCCACGCGGGCCACCAGCTCCTCCAGCTCGCCACGCTGCCGCTCAGCCGCGGCCGCCTCGGCTGCCGCCGCCTCCAGCCGCGCGCGGGCGGCGCGCAGCGCCGTCCACGCCTCGCTCATCGTGCGGCGCAGATCGCCGTTTCCCGCCGCCGCGTCGAGCAGGTCGAGCTGCGTTGCCGGCCGCGCGAGGCGGCGGGCCTCGTGCTGCGATGAGATCTCGATCAGCATCTCGCCCAGCTGCTCCAGATCGTCGCGAGCGCAGCTTCTCCCCCAAAGCAGCGCCCGGCTGCGGCCCGAGGCGCCGATGCGGCGCGCCACCACCAGCGTGGTCTCGCCCTCCGGGCGCAGCGTTCGCACCGCTTCGGGCGCCTCGTCGTAGAACTCCTCCGGCACGTCGAACTCGGCCTCCACGTACGCCTCGGCGCCATGCGGGCCGACCATGCCGGGCGCCGGCGAGGCGCCGGCCAGCAGGCCGATCGCCTGCGCGAGCATCGTCTTGCCGGCGCCGGTCTCGCCGGTGAACACGTTCAGGCCGCCATCGAACTCGATGCCGGCGTGCTCGATCAGCGCCAGGTTCTCGATCTGGAGGCGCAGCAGGCTCATGCGCTGAACGTCTCCCGGTAGCGGCTGAAGAAGGATGTGCCGGAGAGACGTGCGAGCTGGGCGTGCTGCTCGCCCATGATCACTGCGATCGCGCCGCCGGGGGCGATCTCGCCCATCGAGTGGCCGTCCTCGATCAGCTGCAGCGGCACGTCGTCGGTGCGGTTTCGCACCTCGATGCTATGCCCACGGCCGAGCACCATCGACCGGGCGTGCAGCGAGTGCGGCGAGGCGAACGAGAGCACGAAGGCGTCGGTGCCCCAGGCCAGCACCGGGCCGCCGGCCGACAGGTTGTACGCCGTCGACCCGGTCGGCGTCGCCAGGATCACGCCGTCGCAGCCGATCTCGCCCATCGAGATGCCGTCGACGGCCCACTCGACGATCACCATGCGGCCCAGGATCCCGCTCGTGAGCACGATGTCGTTGACCGCGACCAGCGTCCGCAGGCCGTCGTCGCCGACCAGCGTGGGCAGCGGGGCGACCTCGTACTCGCCGGCGAACACACGCTCCAGTCCCGCCTCCAGATTCGCGGCGTCGACGCTTGTCAGGAACCCCACCCTGCCGAAATTGACGCCGAGCGACGGGACGCCCGTGCCCAGGTAGCGGTGCAGCGCCCGCAGGGTCGTGCCGTCGCCGCCGAGGACGATCGCGATGTCGGGCGCGTCGTCCTCGACCACCTCGACGCCCCGGCGCTCCGCCAGCGAGCGGACGCGCGCAGGGGCGTCGCCCAGCCGCTCCGGCCGTCCGTGCAGGACGACCGACGCCCGTGAGACGGGCTTACCCGCCGTCCCCGCGAACGGCGTCTCTGATCTCGGCGTTGACATCTACCTGGCGCTCCTGAAGCAGCGGATGGCCGGGCGAGGCGAGATACAGGAGGTACTCGCGATTCCCCGCAGGCCCCGGATGCGAAGAATCGCACACGCCCAGGATGGCGGAGCCGTGGGAGGTGACGAACGCGCAAAGATCCTGCAACACCTGCTCGCGCACCGCCGGATCGCGCACGACGCCGCGGCGCACGCGCTCCCGGCCGGCCTCGAACTGCGGCTTGACGAGCACGATCGCCCGCCACTGCGGCGCTGCGCACGCGATCGCCGGAGGCAGCACCAGCCGCAGGGAGATGAACGACACGTCGGCCGTGATGAACTGCGGACGCCAGGGCAGCATGCCGGGCTCGAGGTCGCGGGCGTTGACGCGCTCGAGCGAGACCACCGAGGGGTGCGCGCGCAGGCGCTCGTGCAGCTGCGCACGGCCCACGTCCAGGGCGATCACCCCCGCCGCGCCGTGCTGCAGCAGGCAGTCGGTGAAGCCGCCCGTCGAGGCCCCCACGTCGAGGCATCGCTCGCCGCGGACGTCCACCCCCCATCTCCGCATGCCCGTCTCGAGCTTGTCGCCGCCGCGCGAGACGAAGCGCGGCGGCTCCTCCACCTCGATCACGGCGGCGGCGGTCACCTGCGCCCCCGCCTTGTCGACCACCGCGCCGTCGACGCGCACGCGGCCGGACATGACCAGCGCCTGGGCACGGCTGCGTGTCTCGGCCAGCCCGCGCTCCACCAGCGCCGCGTCGAGGCGGGTCCGCGCCCTCGCGCTCATGCCCTGCGCCGGGCGACCAGCTCCGCGAGCGCGGCCAGCTCCGAGGTGTCGCCCTCGATGTCCGCCAGCAGTGTCCGCGCCCGCCCGTAGCTGTCCTCGGCCAGGTCACGCGCCCGGTCGAGCCCATGCAGCGCGACGTAGCTCGGCTCGTCGCTGCCGTCGTCGAGCAGGTCGTCCACGATCTGAAACAGCAGGCCCAGCTCGCGCGCGAACGCGCGGTAGGGCGCCTGCTGCTCGGCGTCCAGCCGGGCGACGTGGAGCCCACAGCCCACCGACGCCTCGATCAGCGCCCCCGTCTTCAGCCGGTGAAGCGACGCCAGCGCCTCGTGGTCGGGCATCTCGGCGGTGACGTCGAGGTACTGCCCGTCGATCATCGCGGCGACCCCGCGGGTGAGCTCCCCGAGCACAGCCAGCCGGACGCCGTCCGGCATCTGCTCGTCCTCGAGCACGTGCCGGTAGGCGGCGTTCAGGAGGGCATCGCCGGCCAGCACGGCCACCGCCTCGCCGTAGCGAACGTGGCTGGTCGGACGCCCTCTCCGCTCGTCGTCGTCGTCGAGCGCGGGCAGGTCGTCGTGCACGAGCGAGAAGGCGTGGATCATCTCGACGGCTGCGGCCGCGGGCAGGGCGTCGGCCGGGTCGGCGCCGGCCGCGCTCGCCGCCGCAAGGCACAGGCGCGGACGGATGCGCTTGCCGGGCGAGAGCAGCGAGTACCGGATCGCCTCGTCGAGCCCGTCCAGGTCGGACAGCCGCAGCCCGGCCAGGTACTCCTCGATCAGGGCCCGGGCTCCGCGGTCTCGAGCGCCTCGGCCCGCCGTTCGATCTCGTCCAGCGCCTCCTGCGCGAGCCGGGTGATCTGCTCGAGCACCTCGGCCGTCGCCGCCGCGTCCAGCTCGCCGCCCTCCAGCCGCTGCCGGAGCTCCTCGATCCGGGCCGCAAGCCCGGCCAGCGCGTCCTCGCTCACCGTCCCACCCCTTCCGTCCGGGCGATCCGGCCAAGGATACCGTTGACGAGCGCCGCCGCCTCCGGCGAGGCGTAGCGCTTCGCCAGCGCCACCGCCTCGTCGATCGCGACCGGCGCCGGGACGTCGCGCTCGCCGATCTCCCAGACCGCCAGGCGCAGGATGTTGCGCTCGAGCACGGCCATCCGCTCGCTCGTCCATCCCTCGGCCGCGTCGTCGATCGCCCGGTCGAGCCGCCCGCGCGCCGCCCACGCGCCCTCGGCGCGGCTGCGCGTGAAGTCGTTCACGGGCTCCCCGTTGTCCCGCTCGTACGCCTCGTACAGCGCGGGGAACTCGTCGTTCATCAGGTCGCGCTGGTAGAGCAGGAAGGCGGCCGCCCGGCGGTCCGACCGCCGGCTCACCGCTCGACCCCGGTGACGGTCACGTCCACCGAGCTGACCGGGAGGCCGGTCATCGTCACCACGGCGGTCGCGACCTCACGGCGCACGTCGGCGGCGGCGCGGGGCAGCGGCACCCCGTAGGACGCGGCCACGTCGACGTCGAACGCGGCGCCCCCCTCCCCCAGCTCCCAGCTGACCGCATCGCGGCGGCCCGGCAGCACCCGCGACACGCGCCCCGGGCGGTCGAGGCGGACGCCGTCCACCTGGGACACGGCGCCGCGGACGATGGCAACCAGGGCGTCGTCCGAGATCAGCGCGCCGTCGAGGCGGATGCTCACGCGACAGCCTGCCCTTCGGAGAGCGACGGCAGAGCGGCGCGCGCGTCCTCGAGGTACGTAGTGGTGTACGCCCCCGACCGGAATCCCGGCTCCTCCACGATCTCGAGGAACAGGTCGCGCGTCGTCGCGACCCCCTCGATCTCGAGCTCGCCGAGCGCCCTGCGCGCGCGGGCGAGCGCCTCGCCGCGGTCGCTGCCGTGAACGATCACCTTGGCCAGCATCGAGTCGTAGAACGGCGGCACGCGATAGCCCTCGTAGGCGTGCGTGTCGACGCGGACTCCGGCTCCGAGGGGTGCGCGGAACCGGGTCACCGTCCCCGCCGCCGGCATGAAGCCCTTGCGGGGGTCCTCACAGTTGATCCGAAACTCGATGGCGTGCCCGCGCAGCGGTGCAAGGCCGGTGGCGGGAAGCGTCTCGCCGCCGGCGATCCGCAGCTGCCAGGCGGCGATGTCGATGCCGGTGACCAGCTCGGAGACGGGGTGCTCGACCTGCAGCCGCGTGTTCATCTCGATGAAGAATGCGTTGCCGTCGCCGTCGAGCAGGAACTCGACGGTGCCCGCGTTGACGTAGTCGCAGGCGAGGCACGCGCGCCGGGCGGCGTCAGCCATCACCTCGCGGGTCGCGGCGTCGAGCGCCGGCGACGGCCCCTCCTCGATCAGCTTCTGGTGCCTGCGCTGGATCGAGCAGTCGCGCTCGCCGAGCACGAGCACGCCGCCCGTGGCGTCTGCGAGCACCTGCATCTCGACGTGCCGCGGGCCGACCACCGCCTTCTCCAGGTACATGCCGCCGTCGCCGAAGGCGCTCTGCGCCTCGGCCGACGCCGCGCGGAAGGCATCCTGCACGTCCTCCGGCCGCTCCACCAGCCGCATGCCGCGGCCGCCGCCGCCGGCGGACGCCTTCAGCAGCACCGGGTAGCCGACCTCGGCGGCGAGCGCCGCGGCCTCCTCGGCACCCGCCAGACGAGACTCGCTGCCCGGCACGAGCGGCACACCTGCCGCGCGCATCGTCTCCTTGGCCCGCGCCTTGTCGCCCATCACCTCGATCGCCTCGGGTGTGGGGCCGACGAAGATCAGGTCGTTGTCGAGGCAGGCGCGGACGAAGCCGGCGTTCTCGGCGAGGAACCCCCACCCGGGGTGGACGGCGTCGCAGCCGGTGGTCTCGGCGGCGGCCACCAGGTTGGGGATGCGCAGGTAGCTGTCAGCGGCCGCGTGCGGGCCGATGCACACCGACCGGTCGGCCAGGTGCACCCACAGGCCGTCGCGGTCCGCCGTCGAGTAGACGGCCACCGCCTCGATCCCGAGGTCGTGGCACGCGCGCACCAGCCGCACCGCCGCCTCGCCACGGTTCGCGATCAGAACCCGGCGGAGCATCGTCTTCTACGCGGGATCCAGCTCGAACAGCGGCTGCCCGTACTCGACCGGCTCGGCGTTGCCCGCCAGGACCGCGCGGATCGTGCCGGCGTGCTCGGACTTGAACTCGTTGAAGAGCTTCATCGCCTCGAGGATGCAGAGCACCTGCCCCACCTCGACCCGATCGCCCTCCTGGACGAACGGCGGGTCGCTCGGCCCGGGCGAGCGGTAGAACGTGCCGACCATGGGCGACTCGATCTTGATCGTCGTCGAGACCGACGGGGCCTGCTCGGCCGCGCCGTTCACAGCCGGGATCGCCGCGGGCGCTGCCAGCGGCGCGGCGGCCGGGCGATCGTCCTGCCGGCGCACGGTGATGCGCACGCCGCCGTCCTCGACCTCGAGCACGCCGACGTCGTCCGACGCCTCCATGATGTCGATCAGCTCGCGGATGCGCTCGGACTGGCTGCGCTCGAGGCCGTCGCGCACCGCCTCGTCGCGGTCGCCGCGGCCGCGCAGGATCGACAGCAGGCGGTTGGCATCGGCGCCGAACAGGGCCACCAGCAGCAGGTCCTCCTCGCTGGCGGCGACGCCTTCGGCTCGCAGCGCCTCCAGATCCGGCCCGGGATCGGCCGGCGGCAGCGGCCGCGCGTGCACGGCCGCCTCGGGGGCGATCTCCTGCGGCGGGTTGCCGAATGCCCCGGACAGGTAGTCGCGCATGTCCGCCGAGACCTCGGCCCACCGGCGTGCGGACAGCACGTGGCGCACGGCCTGGCCGGCCAGAATCCCGCCGATCGGCTGCGCCAGCGGCGGCACGCCGCAGTCGATGCGGACGGCCTTGAACTCATCGAGCACCTCGTCCAGCCGATCGGCTGCGCCCAGCGACCGCAGCCGCGCGTCGAGGTCGCCCACCAAGCCGACGGGCAGCTGGTTGAACGCCGTGCGCAGGGTGATCCGCGGCGGGATCGGCAGCACCGGCATCTGGGACGTGACGTGGTCGTCGATGAAGCGCGACGCCTCCCATACCCGTTCCACGTCGACGCCGTGCTGCAGGCCGAGGCCCGTGAGATCGTCGCAGAACACCTCCGCGGCCACCCGGTGCAGGGTGTAGGCGACGGGCAGCACGGCCGCCGCGATCGGCTCGGCGCCGTGGCGAGCGGCCTCGATCGCCATGGCGAGGGCGTTTCCGCCGGTGCCCTGGCAGTAGAGGCCCACCGGCACCCCTGTCGCCTCCGTGAACTGGTCGATCACCTCGCCGCAGGTGCCCGGGTCGAGCGCGCCAGCCGGGTCGTGCAGGAGCAGGTGATCCGTGCCGAGCTCCGCCAGCCGCCGGGCCTTCTCCACCACCCGCGGGAGATTCGGCATGTAGCCCGAGAACGCGAGCCCGGCGTAGAGCCGCCCGCCGGCCTCCCGCACCGCGGCCGCGGCCGACTCGAGGTTGGCGACGTCGTTCAGCGGGTCGTGCAGGCGGAAGATGTCGATCCCCGACTCGGCGGCGCAGAGGATGAAGCGGCGGACGAGGTCCTCGGACACGGGCCGCGAGCCGACCAGGAAGCGGCCCCGCAGCGCCATCTGCAGCGGCGTCGACGGGCAGTGCGCCTTGACGCTTCGGATCCGCTCCCACGGGCTCTCCGAGCCCTTCCGCACGGCCGCGTCGAAGCAGCCGCCGCCGCTCACCTCGAGCGAGGCGAAGCCGGCCCGGTCGAGGATCGAGGCGACCTCGAGCACGCGGGCCGTGGAGATCGTGCCCACCAGCGGATCCTGGGACAGCAGGCGGATGCTGGTGTCGACGACGCGGGTCACGCGCGGGAGATGTAGCGCGCCTCGCGGGTGTCCACGCGGATCACGTCACCGACGTTGACGAACAGCGGCACCTGGACGACGGCGCCCGTCTCGAGCGTCGCCGGCTTGGTCACGTTCGAGACGGTGTCGCCCTTGACGCCCGGCTCGGTATCGGTCACCGCCAGCTCGACGGACGCCGGCAGCTGCAGCGACGAGGGCTTGCCGTCCACGGTCAGCAGCTGCACCGTGTCGTTCTCGCGCATGAACTGCAGCTCGTCGGCGAGCGAGTCGGCCGGCAGCGCGATCTGGTCGAACGTCTCGGAGTTCATCAGATGCACGTCGGAGCCGTCGTTGTAGAGGTAGTTGACGTTGAGCACCTCGGTGCGGATGCGCGGCATCTTCTCGCCCGCGCGGAAGGTCTTGTCGACGACCCCGCCGGACTCGAGCGCCTTCAGCTTCGTGCGGACGAAGGCGCCGCCCTTGCCCGGCTTCACGTGCTGGAACTCGACGATGCGGTAGATGGTGCCGTCCACCTCGACGTGCATGCCGTTCTTGAACTGGTTTGTCGAGACCGTCTCAGCCATGGTGTCGCCCGGTCACCCGGTCGTGATCAGCTCCTTAGGGTAGCCGGTCAGCCGTTCGCAGCCGTCCGCGGTGACGACCACCAGGTCCTCGATCCGCACGCCGCCTCTGCCGGGCAGGTACACCCCCGGCTCCACTGTGACGATCATGCCCTGCTCGAGGGTTGCGGTCGATGTCGGCGACAGCCGCGGAGCTTCGTGGATCTGCAGGCCGACGCCGTGGCCCGTGCCGTGCTGGAAGTGGCCGCCGTGCCCTGCCGCCTCGATCACGTCCCGTGCGGCCGCGTCGGCGTCGACGCCGGTGACGCCGGGCCGCACCGCCTCGAGCGCCGCCAGCTGCGCGCGCAGCACCAGGTCGTAGGCCTCGGCGAGGTCGTCCGCGACCGGGCCCGTGGCGAACGTGCGCGTGCAGTCGGAGCAGTAGCCGTCGAGCACGCCGCCGATGTCGAGCGTGACCAGATCGCCCCGCTCGATCGCCCGGTCGCGCGGCTCGGCGTGCGGCAGCGCACCGGCGTCGCCCGACGCCACGATCGGGTCGAACGACACGCCCGCCGCGCCCATCTCGTGGAGCAGCTCGTGCACCCGCCAGGCGACGTCCACCTCACGCCGGCCCGCGAGCCCCTCGCCGGCGATACGCTCGTAGATGGCCTCGAGCACGGCGGCCGAGCGGCGGATGGCAGCCACCTCGTCGTCGTCCTTGACGACACGCAGATGCTCGACGACCCCGGTCAGGGGAACGAGCTCCACGGCACCGGCGGCCTCGCTCAGCAGGCCGAGCGCCGCGACGGTGAGATGCTCCGCCTCGAAGCCGACCCGCGATGCGCCGGGCGCGAGCTCGGCCCAGCGGGAGCCGACGTGGCGGATCAGATCCTGCGTCGCCTGCTGCACCTCGATGTACGCGCGCAGCGGCGCGACCCGCTCGAGGTAGCGGAAGTCGGTGAGGAAGACCGCCCCGTCGGGCCGGGCGACGACCGCGCCGTTGGAACCGGTGTAGCCGGTCAGGTAGCGGACGTTGACCAGGTCGGTGACCAGCAGCGCGTCGACCTTCTGCGCGGCGAGCGCGTCGCTCAGGCGGGCGAGGCGGCCGGCGTGGTTCACGAGGCACCCTCGAGCAGGAAGGCAAAGGCGTCGCGGTAGCCCTCCGCTCCGCGGCCGGCGATGCGGTGGGAGACCACATCGGCGATCACGGATGTCCGGCGCCACTCCTCGCGCTTCGCGACGTCCGAGAGGTGCACCTCGACGACCGGGCCGGTGAAGATCTCGAGCGCGTCGCGGATGGCGTAGCTGTAGTGCGTCCACGCGCCCGGATTCACCACCAGGGCGTCGGCGCCGCCGCACGCCTCGTGGATCATGTTGATGTAGTCGCCCTCGCTGTTGGTCTGCCAGCAGCGGGCCGTGAGGTTGCGCTCCTGGGCCCACTCGTAGATCTGCGTCTCCAGCTGGGAGAGGGTCAGCGTGCCGTACTGCTCGGGGTCACGGTTTCCGAGCATGTTGAGGTTGACACCGTTCAGGACGACCACCTGCATGACGGGCAAGGGTAGACGAGGGGCGCTCCCAGTTGCGACCGGGCCGGTCAGTAGGCTTGGCACGTGGACGCTCGCGTGCTCCTGGTGGAGGACGACCGCTCGATCCGCGAGGTGACGGCCCTGGGGCTCCGGCGAGCGGGATTCGACGTAACGACCGCCGCAGCCGGCGACGAGGCGCTGGCAGCCCTCCGCTCGGGACGGTTCGACGTGATCGTCCTCGACGTCATGCTGCCCGGCCGCGACGGCTTCGAGGTGTGCCGGGAGGTGCGTCGCACGCAGCGCACGCCGATCGTGATGCTGACCGCCCGGGCGGACAGCCACGACGTCGTCACCGGGCTCGAGCTGGGAGCCGACGACTACGTCACCAAGCCGTTCGAGCTGCCGGTGCTGATCGCCCGGCTGCGCGCCGTGCTCCGCCGGGGGGTCGCGGTGGAGGGCACCGAGCTTCGCACGGTCGGCGATCTCGAGATCGACGAGTCGGCGTTCCGCGCCCGGCGCGACGGGAAGGAGCTGGCGCTGACCGCCACGGAGTTCCGCCTGCTGGCGCAGCTGGCGCGGCGCCCGGGTCAGGTCTTCACCAGGGAGCTGCTGCTGGAGGAGGTGTGGGGCTATGACTACCTCGGCGACTCGCGCCTCGTGGACGTGGCGGTGCAGCGGCTCCGGGCCAAGGTCGACGCCGAGGGGCTGCCGGCCATGATCACCACCGTGCGAGGCGTCGGCTACCGCCTCGAACGGCCGTGAGCGCACGCAGACGGTTCGCGCCCTCGGGCCTGCGCCGGCGGATCGCCGTGGCGTTCGCGCTCAGCGTGGCGGCGGCCACCGGCGCGCTCGCAGTCGGCTCCTACCTGATCGTGCGCTCGGCTCGCCTGGACGACTCTGCGGCGCGCGCCGTCAGCCAGTCGCGCTTCAACCTCTCCTACGCAGCCACGGTCAGCACCAGCGACGCGCTGCTGGCGGCATTCCGCACCCGAGGTGACTTCTGCTCGCTGATCCTCCCGGGGGAGGGGGTGCCCATACGTTCGGGGCCGTTCTGCCCGGGTGCCGGCGAAGTCCCGCCGGGGCTGCGCACGCTGATCGCGCGCGGGCGTCTCGGACGCGAGCGCGTCGAGATCGCCGGCCGCCACCAGATCGCGGTGGGAGGGCCGGTGCCCGGGCGCCGGGAGGCGGTCGTGTTCTTCTACGACGAGCAGCAGGTGTGGGACGACCTGGCGGCGCTCCGAAACGTGCTCGCCGTGGGGTGGCTCGTGCTGAGCCTGCTCGCCGCGGTCGGTGGCGGCCTGCTCGCCCGCAGGGTGCTCGCCCCGGTGGCCCGGGCAAGCTCTGCGGCGCGGTCGATGGCGGAGGGCCGGCTGGACACCCGGCTCCCGGTCGCGGGCAGCGACGAGTTCGCCGAATGGGCGGCCGCATTCAACGAGATGGCCGATGCGCTCGAGGCGACGATCGCGAAGCTGTCGGCGGCCGAGCAGCGGGAGCGCGCCTTCACCGCGAACGTGGCGCACGAGCTGCGCACGCCCCTGACCGCGCTGCTGGCCGAGGCACAGCTGCTCTACGACCAGTCCGGCGACCTGCCCGACGAGCAGCGGCGGATCACCGAGCTGCTCGTGCACGACGTCGACCGGATGCGGCACCTGACGGACGAGCTGCTCGAGATCTCGCGTCTCGACGCAGGCACCGAGGCCACGCAGACCGAGCTGGTCGACGCCGGTGAGGTGATCCGGGCGGTCGTCACGGCCGGTGGCTGGGCGGGCGACGTCGCGGTCGACGCCGGCCGTCTGCTCGTCACCACCGACCGGCGGCGGCTGGAGCGGATCCTGACGAATCTGGTGGCCAACGCGGTGCGCCACGGCGGCACCGGCGTGCGCGCCAGGATGACCACCGCCGGCGACGACGTGCAGATCGTGGTCTCCGACGATGGGCCGGGGATCCCGGCCGCGTACCTGCCCCACGTGTTCGACCGCTTCTCCAAGGGAGACCGCAGCCGCAGCGCGGACGGCAGCGGCCTTGGCCTGGCGATTGCGCTCGAGCACGCGCAGCTGCTGGGCGGGACCCTGACCGTGGAGAGCAGCGAGGGCGCGGGCGCAGCGTTCACGCTGCGTCTGCCTGTTGCAGGACCGTTACGTGACGGTGAGGGGACTGTTGCGTTCGACGGGCACCATGGGTCCGTCGAATCGGAGGTGTGAGATGCGAGGCGTGATCCTGGGATGTCTGATGGCGGCGGCGTGCACGGGCTGCGGATCCGCCGCCGCAGTCGACGAGGGAACCGTGCCGGCGCCGGCAATGTCCGGCGGCCCGGTGGCGACGTCGGGAGGCGGGTCGAGCGCGGGCACGGTGATCCCCACCATGCAGCTGCAGGCCTGGTTCGTCCGCGACGGCCTGGTCTCGCCGGTGATCGTCACCGTGCCGAAGACCGAGTCGGTCGGCCGCGCCGCGACGCTGTCGTTGCTGGCAGGGCCGACCAGCGCGCAACGCGGCGCCGGCGTGACGAGCGGGGTGCCGTCAGGCACGCGGCTGCTCGGGCTCACGATCGACCGCGGCACGGCGACGGTCGATCTCAGCTCCGAGTTCGAGGCGGCAGGCGACGCGGGCTCGGTCAACGCGCGGCTGGCGCAGGTGGTCTACACCCTCACGCAGTTCCCGACCGTCTCGCGGGTGGCGTTCCGGATCGACGGACAGCCGGTCACCGCCTTCCCGGGCTCGGGCACGCCGCTCTCGCGGCCGCAGACGAGGCAGGACTATGCCGAGTCGGTGCCGGTGATCGCGGTCGTCACCCCGCAGGACCACAGCGTGGTCAGCTCGCCGATCACGGTGTCAGGGATCGCCGACGTGTTCGAGGCGAACGTGACCATCGAGGTGCTCGACGCGAGCGGCCGCGAGGTCGGCCGGACGGTGACCACGGCCACGTGCGGCACCGGCTGTGTCGGCACCTTCTCCGCGCAGGTGAGCTACCAGGTATCGAGCCGCCAGGAGGGCACCGTGGTGGTGCATGACGATGACGCGGCCGGTACGGGCACGTATCCCCACGAGGTGCGAATCCCGGTGACGCTGATGCCGTGAGCGGCCACGCAGCGGCGCTACGACCACGGGTAGGCCTCGTGCTGGGGCAGGTCGTCGAGAATCTCGTACCAGGGCGCCTTCGATCCGACGAACATGTGCGCCATCGGCTTGCACGCCGGCTCGTCGACGAGCGTGCCGTAGGGAACGCGGACATACCGGCCCTCGGCGGCCGTTCTGGTCCAGTAAACCCGCGACCAGCAGACCGAACAGCGCATCTCGTGGTCAGGCCCCTGCTCCCACAGCCGCCTCAGCTTGTCGGCTCCCCGCGTCACCCGCAGCTTCTCCGCCTCGATCTCACCCCACGGCAGGAAGGCCGAGCCCGTCGCCGCGCGGCAGTTCGAGCAGTGGCATATGTACGCCACGATGAACTCGTCGGCCACCTCGTACTCGACGGCACGGCAGTCGCAGCGTCCTTTAAGCACACCGCCAGTCTAGGCCGCGGCGGTGGTCAGCCGATCGCGCGCTCGATCGCCTGGTCGATCAGGTCGTCGTCGATGTCGACGCCCCATACCGGCTTGCCGATCGCCTCCAGCAGGACGAAGCGGACGCGCCCGCCGCGCGCCTTCTTATCGCGCTGCAGGGCCTCGCGCACCGCGGCTGGATCAACCCCGCCGTAGCTGACCGGCAGCTCGTGAGCGGCGAGCAGGTCGCGCACCTGCCGCTCGACGTCCGGATCGAGCCCCGCCACGCGGCTCGACAGCCACAGCGCCGGCAGCAGGCCGACGGCCACCGCCTCGCCATGGGCAAGCCCGCTGTACCCGGCCGCGGCCTCCATCGCGTGGCCGATCGAATGGCCCAGGTTGAGCACCGCGCGCATGCCCTGCTCCTGCGGGTCGACCGCCACCACGTGCGCCTTGTAGGCGGTGCAGCGCCGGATCAGCTCCAGCCGCTGCTCGCTCGTCCCGCGGCCGGGCTCCCACGCGGTCACCATGTCCCACAGCCGCCCGCCGGCCAGCAGCCCGGTCTTGATCACCTCGGCGAACCCGCACGCCCACTCGCGCACCGGCAGCGTCTCCAGCAGCCCGGGATCCGCGACCACCCACTCCGCCGGGTGGAAGGCGCCCACGTAGTTCTTGGCCGCCGGCAGGTCGATGCCGGTCTTGCCCCCGATGGCCGCGTCCACCATCCCCACCAGCGACGTCGGCACGGCGATCCATGGCACGCCTCGCTGGTACGTCGCCGCCACGAACCCGGCCACGTCGGTCGCCGCCCCGCCGCCGAGGGCGACCACCACGTCGCCCCGCTCGAGGCCGAGGTCGGCCAGGCGCGTCCAGGCCTGGCGTGCGACGGCGACCGTCTTTGCCGCCTCTCCCGGGGGCAGCCGCACGGTCACGAACGGCTCGACCGTCTTGCCGACCAGCCGCAGCACGTCACGATCGGCAACCAGCGCCGCCCGCCGGGCACCCACGAGGCGCGGCAGGTCGGCCACGGCCGCCGGACGGCTGAGCGGCACCAGCAGCGGCTCGCCGCCCTCCAGCTGCTCCCCGTCGACGAGTGCATCGGCCGTCGCGTGGTAGAGCGGCCGGCGCTGCTCGTAGAGGTCGGCGAAGCCACGCGCTTCGAGCGCGAGCGGCCGGTCCCCCGCCTGCGCCTCGATCCGGCGCCAGGCCGTCTGGGCAGTCACGTCGAGCAGCACGGTGAAGCTGCCGTCGCGCAGCCGCTCGCGCGTCACGGGCGAGCCGACCGCGCCGCCGCCGAGGGCGACCACGGTGTCCACCCGCTCGAGCAGCCGCCCGATCACGCGCTCCTCCAGCTCCCGGAACGCCGCCTCGCCGTCCTCCGCGAAGACGCGTGCGACCGGCTTTCCCGCCTCTCGCTCGATCTCAGCGTCGCTGTCGGCGGCCTGCCACCCCAGCCGCTCCGCCAGCCGGCCCGCGAGCGTCGACTTCCCGGCTCCCATGAAGCCGATCAGGGCGATGTTCCGGTACGGGCCGGGGATCATGCGCCGGCGATGCGGGACATGTACGCGCGGTGCGCCTCGACCACATCGTCGATCGCGTCCCCGCCGAACTTCTCGAGCGCCGCCCGGGCGAGCTCGAAGGCCACGCCGGCCTCCGCCACAACCGCAGCAGCCGGCAGCACCGTCACGTCGCTGCGCTCCACGTGCGCCGCCTGCGGCTCGTGGGTACCCAGCTCGACGCTCTGGAGCGGACGCATCAAGGTCGGCAGGGGCTTCCAGATCACGCGCACGATCAGGTCCGAGCCGTTCGTCATGCCGCCCTCGAGGCCGCCCGCCCGATCGGTCTCGCGGTAGAAGCCCCGGCTGTCCTGATGGTGGATCTCGTCGTGCACGCTGGAGCCGCGCCGCCCGGCCGAGGCGATCGCGTCCCCGATCTCCACGCCCTTGGCCGACTGGATGGACATCATGGCGGCGGCGATCCGGCCGTCCAGCCGGGCGCCGGCCGAGACGTGCGAGCCAAGCCCGGGCGGGACGCCGAACGCACGCACCTCCGTGACCCCGCCGAGCGTGTCGCGGTCCGACTTCGCGGCCTCGATCTCGGCGATCATCGCCTGCTCAGCCGTGGGGTCGAGGCAGCGCACCTCGCTCGACTCGGCGCGCTCGAAGTCGGCCATCGTCAGCCAGGCCGGCGGCGTCGCCCGTACCGACCCGATCTGCAGGACGTGCGAGCGCACCTCGATGCCGATGGCGCGGCAGATCGCCTTCCCGACGGCTCCCGCCGCCACGCGCGCCGCGGTCTCGCGCGCGCTGGCGCGCTCGAGCACGTTGCGGACATCCTGGTGGGCGTACTTGAGCGTGCCGGGCAGGTCGGCATGCCCGGGTCGCGGCAGCCGGATCGGCTTCCCGCGCCAGCCGTACTCCTCCAGCGCCGCCTGCTCGACCGGCCAGGCGCTCATGGGCGCGATCCAGTTCCTGTGGTCTCGGTTCTCGATGAAGAACGCGATCGGGCTGCCGAGCGTGCGGCCGTGACGCAGGCCGCCGGTGGGCACGACGTCGTCGGTCTCGAGCTTCTGGCGGGGGCTGCGGCCATAGCCGGCCTGGCGCCGCGCGAGGTCACGGCGGATCAGCTCGTGGTCGAGCTCGAGCCCTGCCGGCACACCGCTGACGACGACGGTGAGGCCCGGGCCGTGTGACTCGCCCGCGGTGACGTAGGACAGCTCCATGGATGGAGAGCCTATCCGGGAGAGGCCGTCGGCTTGCGGAAGAACACGCGGTCGAACCCGTCCTCGGTGCGCCGGCCGGTTTCGACGTACCCGAGATGCGGATACAGGGACAGGTTTGCGGCCATGGCGGCGTTGGTGTAGAGCTCGACCGCCGCGAGGCCGAGGGCGGCCGCCTGCTCCTCTGCGCGCGCGATCAGCGCCCGCCCGATTCCCTGCCCCTGGCATGCCGGGTCGACGGCGACGCTCTCCAGCAGCAGCGCGCTCCCCTGCGGGCGGGTGACGAGGACGCCGGCGACCCGGCCGTCCACCTCGGCCACCTGCACCTCCCCGGCCGCGATCAGGGCCGCGTGGTCGGCGGCCATCGGCGCGGGCTCGCGGCCGATCACGGGGACGTAGACGCTGTAGGCCTCGCGCGTCAGCCGGTCGAGGGCATCCACGTCGCCTGGCACGGCGGGCCGGATCCGCACCTCAGCTCCGGCCGGGGTGAAACGGCGAGGGGTCGGTGTACGGGGCGGTGCGAAGCGCGATGTCCGCGGCCAGACGAGCCGATCCCGATCCAGTCAGGATGCCCTCGCTGCCGTGGCCGGCGCAGATCACGAGGCCGTCGTCCAGCCGCCCGATGAACGGCAGCCCATCCGGGGTGAACGGCCGCAGCCCCGTCCAGGTCGTCGCCACCTCGACCGCTGCCAGCGCGGGCACGAGCCTGCAGGCGCGCGCGGCGTTCTCACGCAGGGCCTGGGCGCTCTCGTCGCCCTCGCGGAGCGCCGGCGAGCGGGACGCACCGATCATGAGGGTCCCGTCGGCGGCCTGGTGGATGGCCACGGCCGTGGCGGAGCGGGCGCCGAAGACGGCCAGGTCGCCGGCGGCCAGGTCAGCCATGCTCACAGGCTCGCCGGGCTGCGGGCCCGAGGGAGGTGTGTAGCCGGCCTCGTAGAGCACATGGCGGACGAGCGGCTCGGCCGGGGCGGTGACGGCGAGCCACCCCCTCACCGGGCGGATCGGCACCTCGAAGCCGGCAGTGCGGGCGAGCGGCCGCGTCCAGGCGCCGGCGGCAAGCACGACGGTGGCTGCGCGTTCGACGCCACCGTCGGTGAGCACCGATCCACCGGCCAGCCGCTTGACGTCGACGCCGGTGCGAACGGTTGCCCCGGCGCGCCGCGCCAGCTCGGCAGCTGCCGCGGTGAGGGCGGCGGGATCGCTGCGCCTGCCGCCGGGCAGCCGCAGTCCGCCGGCCACCGTCGGCGAGAGCGCCGGCTCGGCCTCGAGCACGCCGGCGCGGTCGAGCAGCTCGCCGTCGCCGTACTCCCCGGAGCGCAGCGGTTCGAGCTGGGTGTCGTCGATGGCGACGTAGAGCGTGCCGACCGGCTCGCGGTCGAGCGAGACGTCGATGCCGCTGCGCTCGGCCAGCTCGTCGTACAGGCGGTTCGACTCCTCGAACAGCGGCTGCATGGCGGCGTGGTCGGGGTCGAGCAGCAGTCCCTGGCTGCGACAGGTTGCGCCGCCGGCGAGGCGACCGCGCTCGAGCAGGAGCACGTTGGCACCGCGCTCGGCGATCTGCCAGGCGGTGCAGGCGCCGACGATGCCACCCCCGACGACGATCACGTCCGTCATGGCGCCAGCCTACCCTCCTACAGTGCTCGACCGAGCTGACCGATAGGAACCCCTATGGAACTGGCTCTCCCTCTGGCCGGCGTGGGCTTCGCGCTCAGCTGGCCGATGGAATGGACGATCCAGCGGTTTCCGCTGGGCAAGGGCACGCGCCCGTCGGTGCAGCGCCGGTGGGTGATCGCAGCCGTCATGGCTGCACTGTTCGCGGCGCTCACGTTCACCATTGGACTGCACCCCCGGCTCGTCCCCGCGTTGATCCTGACCGCGCTGGTGGTCGTCGCTGCGGTGATCGACCTCAACCACCGGATCATTCCCAACCGGATCAACTACCCCGGCGCGGTGCTGGTGTTCGCGACGGCCAGCTTCGCGGAGCCCGACCGGCTGGCCGAGTTCGCGATCGGCGGGATCCTCTGCTTCCTCTTCCTGGGCCTCGCCTGGGTGATCTCGCCGGCCGGCATGGGTCTCGGCGACGTCAAGATGGCGCTGATGATCGGCCTGGGCACCGGGCGCTATGCGTTCGTCGCCCTGTTCGCAGGCTTCTGCGCGTCGACGCTGCTGTCGGCGTTCCTGATCGCCCGCGGCGGCCGTAAGGCGCTGAAGAGCTCGTTCCCGTTCGGGCCGTTCCTCGCGGTCGGTACGGTGGTGGCCCTGATGTGGGGGCCGCAGGTGATGTCGGCGCTGTTCGGCTAGCTACGCGGCCGGCCGCTTGCCCGCAACGAGCTCGACCACGCGCCTCGGCAGCCCCGTCACGTGCGTGACCTCCTCGTCGCTCCACCCCGCTCGCCGCGCCTCCTCGATCGCCACCTCGAACGCCCGCCGCGAGACCACGTACTGGAATGACGTCTCGACCAGCTGGCGTGAGATGCGTTCGGCCACGGGCGAGCGATCGTAGACGATCGAACGTACGTTCGCAAGGTGAGGATGGCCCGTTGCCCTGCCCAAGCAGAACCGGTAAAGTCTTCGCGCTGCTCCAGCGTTCCCCCAAGACCGGAGGCTCCAGAATGAAGATCCGCGCCCTCGCGGCCGTCGCCGCGACCGTGGCAGCGCTCGCGCTGTCGGCATCGCCGGCATTCGCGCACGACTGCTTCAACCCAACCAAAGACGCGCACGCCCCGACAGCCGGGGTGCACTACACGATCACCGGCTTCGACCAGAACGGCCCGATCTTCGAGCAGACCGGACCCGGCAAGGGCATCGGCGGCTTCGTTGCGATCGCGCCGGGTGTGTTCGGCCCCGACCAGACGCAGACGCTCTACGTGCACAGCATCGGAAACTCGAGCTCGCACGAGGTCGTCGGCGGGCCCGGCAGCCAGAAGGCGAGCCACTCCTGCGACGGCAAGGGCATCGACTACATCGACGCCTGCTTCGGCGAGTGAGTGACCGGGAGGCCGGCGACGCGTCCGCGTCCCGGCCTCCCTAGATGATTGATTCCACGGCTGCGTGCGGGCAAGGTGCAAGCCGGAGGCTTGCACCGGTCACGACTGATCTGCGATTACGCAGATCGGGAGTGGGCCCGGGAGGCAAGCAGCGCAAGGATCGAGGGAAGGCAGATATCGGGAATATCTGTCCGACCGAGGACGCCGCGATGCGACAGGTGCAAGGCGAACGCCTTGCACCGGTCATGAGCGATCTGCGATCACGCAGATCGCGAATGCCGGACGCAGCGACCTGACCGCTGACCAACCCTAAGCGACGGACGTTCAGACGCGCGTGGTCGTGGAATCAATCATCAGCCCGGCTCGTTGGCCTCGTGGATGCGCCTGGCGATCCCCGCCGCCAGCGACCGCGGCACCAGCCGCGAGCCCATCGCGCCCAGCCGGTTGACCTTGCCGGGGACGACGACGGGCTTCCCGTCCATCATGGCGGCGTAGCCATGCCTGGCGACGTCGTGCGCGTCCATCTCAGCGGCGCCGTTGACACCGCTGCGCGCGATCCCGGCCCGATCAGCGAAGGCGGTGCGCGTCGGTCCCGGGCAGAGCGCCGTCACCGTGACCCCCGTGCCGTCGAGCTCCTGACGCACCGCCTCCGAGAACGACAGCACGAAGGCCTTGCTGGCCGCATAGACCGACATCAGCGGGCCCGGCTGGTAGGCGGCCAGCGAGGCCACATTCAGGATCCGCCCGGAGCCCCGCTCGACCATCGCCGGCAGGAACATCCGGGTCAGCTGGGTCAGCGCAGCAACGTTCACCTGCAGCATCTCGCTCAGCATCACCGGATCCTGCTGGGCGAACGGGCCACGGTGGCCGAAGCCCGCGTTGTTCACGAGGAAGTCGACCTCGCCGCACTCGTCGTAGACCGACAGGGGCGCGATCGGGTTGCTGAGATCGCGAGGGACCGTGCGCACCTGCACCCGGAAGCGATCCTCCAAGTCGCGTGCGATCGATCCCAGCCGCTCACTGCTGCGCGCGACCAGCACGAGATCGTGCCCGTCGCCGGCGAAGAGCCGTGCCAGCTCGAGGCCGATGCCGCTCGAGGCGCCGGTCACAAGCGCGATCACGCGCAGAGCTTATCCCTGCCGCACAGCCGCCTGCATGACCTCCACCGGCGCAGGCAGGCCGGTCAGCAGCCGGAAGGCGATCGCGCCCTGCCCGACCAGCACGTCGAGGCCGTCGACCGCCCGGATGCCGCGCGCTCGCGCAGCCGCGACGAGCCCGGTCTCGGCGCCGTCACTGCGGTAGGCGAGGTCGCAGACGACCTCGGCGGCGTCGAGCAGCGCCTTGGGCACCGGCAGCTCGCCCGCAGCGCCCGCCTGGCCGACCGGCGTCGCGTTCACCACCAGCCCCGGGGACGACTCCGGCGGCCAGGGCGCCGCATCGATCCCCAGCTCCTCGGCCAGCGCCGCCGCGGCATCGGCTCGCCTGGCCGCGACGATGACCGCCGCTCCCGCGTCACGCAGCGCGAGGGCCGAGGCGCGCGCGGCGCCGCCGGCACCCAGCACCAGCGCCGGGCCGTCGGGCAGCTCGCCGATCGCGTCGAGCATCCCCTGGCCGTCGGTGGTCTCGCCGCGTAGCAGGCCGTCGCCGCCCACCAGCACGGTGTTCACCGAGCCGGCACGCGTCGCGGTGGCCGAGAGCTCGTCGCACAGCCGGGCCGTCGCCTGCTTGTGCGGGATCGTGACGTTCACCCCGGCGAACCCGAGTGCAGCCACGCCGCGCAGCGCCGCCTCGATCCGTTCGGGGGCGACCGGCATCGCGACGTACGCCCAGTCCATGCCAAGCTCGGCGAACGCGGCGTTGTGCATGCGCGGCGAGCGCGAGTGATCGACCGGCCAACCGATCACCCCGGCCAGGCGGGTCGCGCCGCCGATCGGCTTCCGCTCAGCCGCCATGCGCAAGGAAGTCGTTGTAGTTGTTCGTGAAGTAGTGGGTTCCGTCGCCCTTCGCCACGTAGTACAGGTAGTCGACATGGGCGGGGTGCGCCGCGGCCTGCAGCGACTTCAGGCCCGGGTTGCAGATCGGCGTCGGCGGGAGCCCCGGGATCTTCCGCGTGTTGTACGGGGTCGGGTCGTCGAGCTCGCTCTGGGTCAGCTGGTGCGTCCATGACCCGTACTCGTAGAGCAGCGTCGCGTCGATGCCGAGCGTCATGTGCAGGTGCAGGCGGTTGTAGATCACGGCGGCGATCAGCGGCCGGTCCTTGTCGACGTGCGCCTCGCGCTCGATCATCGACGCGATGGTCAGCACGTCGTAGGGCGTCAGGTTCTTCGACCGGGCGTACGACATGTCGACCTGGGAGAGGTTCGCGTTGAACGCCTCCAGCTGCTGGGATACGAGCGTCGTCGCCGTCTCGTGCGGCCGCACCGTGTAGGTGGCCGGGAACATGAAGCCCTCCATGCTGGCATGCCGGCCGAAGCCGGCCGGCGGCCGGGCCGCGTCGACCGCACGGAGGTACGACCGCTTGGAGATGCCGACCGTCGGCACCCGGTTGGCGATCTCGGAGATCCGGAAGCCCTCGGGGATCACGAGCGTCTTCGTCTGCACCGCCACCTGGCCCGCGTCCAGCGCCTTGATGATGGCGTCGTAGTCGGTGCCCGCGCGGAAGCTGTAGCGGCCGGCCTGGAAGTCCGCCCCCTCTCCCTGCCCCTTGGCGTAGTCGCGGAAGCGGCCGCCGTCGGCGACGACGCCGTCCTTCTCCAGGATGGCGCCGATTCCGGAGGCATCGGTGCCGCTCGGGATGACCACGGCGATGTACGGCCCATGGGGATCCGCCGCCGGCTTCGAGGCGTCGGTGAGGACGTGGCGTACGCCCACGAGCACGAGCAGGACGGCCGCCGCCAGGGCGGCCAGGGCGATCAGCCGGCGAGCCGTGTGAGGAACCCTTCGAGGAGGTGCGCAGCGGCCAGCGCGTCGTCGCCGTGGCGCGACCCGGGCATGCGGCCGGCCAGCGTCGTGGTGAACCGCTCGTCGAATGTCTCCACCGGGACGGCCAAGCGGCTGCGCAGGCGATCGACGAAGGCGAGCGTCTCACGGGCCTGCTCGCCCTCCTGGCCGCTGAGCGTCAACGGCAGGCCGACGACGACGAGCTCGGCTTCCTCCTCCTCGATCCGCTGCACCAGCCGGCGCATGCCGTCCGAGCCGCCGGCGCGCTCGACCACGCCCAGGGGACGGGCCAGGGTGCCGGTCGCGTCGCTCACGGCCAGACCGGTGCGCGCCCGGCCGTAGTCGATCGCCAGCACCTTCATCCGGGCGTGCTGAGGCGCTCGCGGATCGCGATCTCGGCCGCGGCGATCGCGGCGGGCAGCTGCTCGGGGTCGCGGCCGCCGGCGCGAGCCATGGTCGGGCGCCCTCCACCGCCCCCGCCGACGATCGGTGCGATCTCGCGGATCAGATCGACGGCGGACAGGCCACGCTCGACCACGGGCTGATCGAGCGAGGCGATCAGATGCACCTTGCCCTCAGTCGCGCTGCCGAGCACGATCGCGGCAGGCGCCAGCCGCGCCTTCAGGCGGTCGGAGATGGCGAGCAGCGCGTCGGCGTCGGTGTCGTCGACCACGGCGGCCACGATCCGCACGCCGTCCTGCTCGCCCGCGGATTCGATCAGCGAGCCCTCGCGGCCGTTGCCGCCGCCCGCCGAGCCGCCGCCCGAGCGCTCCCGCTTCTTCAGCTCGGCGCGCAGCGCCGACACGTCGGCCTCCAGCCGGTCGGCCTCGGCGGCGCGCTCGCGCAGGTGATCGATGGCCGCCTGCGCGGTGATCGCCTCGATCCGGCGGACGCCCTGCGATGAGCTGGACTCGCGCTGGATGACGAACGCGCCGATCTCGGCGGTTGTGCGCACGTGGGTGCCGCCGCACAGCTCGAGCGACACGTCCGGCACCTCGACGACGCGCACCTGGTCGCCGTACTTCTCGGTGAACAGCATCATCGCTCCCAGCTCGCGGGCGCGCGCCTGCTCGGTCACGAAGGTGTGCACGGGCCGGTTCTCGAGGATGCGGCGGTTGACGATGTCCTCCACCTGCTGAACCTGCTCCGGCGTCATCGGGCTGTCGTGGCGGAAGTCGAAGCGCAGCTTGTCCGGGCCGACGTAGGAGCCGGCCTGGGTGACATGGCCGCCCAGCACCTCGCGCAGCGCCGCGTGCAGCAGGTGGGTGGCCGTGTGGTTTGCCATCGTCGGGCGGCGCAGCGCGGGCTCGACATGCGCGGCCACCCGCTCGCCGGCGGTCAGTGTCCCGTCCTCGAGCCGCGCGACGATCTGCTGGTCGTCGTCCAGCCGGACAACCTGCTCGACGACGGCCCGGCCGCCCTCGGACTCGATCACGCCGCTGTCGGAGACCTGGCCGCCTCCGGCGGGATAGAAGGGCGACTCGCGCAGCTTCAGGCGCACGAGGCCGTCTCCCTCGTCGACCAGCGCGCCGATCTGGGTGCGCGCGTCGAGCTGCTCGTAGCCGATGAACTCGGTCGTGAACCCGGCATCATCGAGCTCCGAGGCGCCGTAGCCGACGACCTGCGTGCTGGCACGGGCGCGCTCGCGCTGCTCGTCCATCAGCCTCGCGAAGCCGGCCTCGTCGACCGTGCGGCCGTGCTCGGCGGCAAGCTCTGCGGTGAGCTCGAACGGGAAGCCGTAGGTGTCGTGCAGCCTGAAGGCATCCTCCGCGCTCACCTGCTCGCCCGAGCGGGCCAGCACCTCGTCGAGCAGCTGCTGGCCGTTTCGCAGCGTCTGCGCAAACCGCTGCTCCTCAGCTGTGAGCAGCGCGGCCACCGCGTCGCGGTGCGTTTGCAGCTCGGGATAGACGTCGCCGAGCAGGCCGACCACGACGGACTGCAGGCGGGGCGCGACGAGGCCCTCGATGCCCAGCCGCCGGGCGTGCAGCATGGCCCGGCGGATGATCCGCCGCAGCACGTAGCCGCGCCCCTCGTTGGACGGCTCGATGCCGTCGCTGGCGAGGAACGTCATCGACCGGCCGTGGTCGGCCAGCACGCGCAGCGATTTGGTGACGGGCTCGCTGGAGCCGTAGCGAACGCCCGACCAGGCCTCGATCTCGGCGATCACGTCGGCGAACGCGTCGGTCTCGTACACCGAGTGGACGCCCTCGGTCAGCGCGGCCACACGCTCGAGGCCCGATCCGGTGTCGACGCTGGGCGCGGGCAGCGGCTCCAGCCCGCCCCCCTCGAGCATGTTGTACTGGAGGAAGACGAGGTTCCAGTACTCGAGGAACCGGTCGCACTCGCAGCCCGGCGCGCAGTCGGGACGGCCGCAGCCGTGCTCGGGCCCGCGGTCGTAGTACAGCTCCGAGCACGGCCCGCACGGACCTGTGGGGCCCGCCTGCCAGAAGTTGTCGCCGCCGAGGCGGACGATCCGCTCGGGCGGCACGCCGGTGTTGGCCGTCCAGAGGGCGATCGCCTCCTCGTCCGGCGGCACCCGCTCGTCGCCGCGGTAAACGCTGACCCAGATGCGGTCGCGGTCGAGCGCGAAGCCGTCCTCCCGGATCGAGAGATCCCAGGCGCACTCGATCGCGTACTGCTTGAAGTACTCGCCGAACGAGAAGTTGCCCATCATCTCGAAGAAGGTCAGGTGGCGGGCAGTCTTTCCCACCTCGTCGATGTCGACGGTGCGGAAGCACTTCTGCACGCTGGTGGCGCGGCTGGCCGGCGGGGGCTCGATGCCGAGGAAGTAGCGCTTCAGCGGCTGCATGCCGGCCGTCGTGATCAGGACGGACGTGTCCCAGTCGGGCGGCACCAGCGAGCCGCTGGGAAGCAGCGTGTGACCGCGCTCCGTGAAGTAGTCGAGGAACCGGCGTCTCAGTTCGTGCGTCCGCATCGCGCCATTCTATCGGCGGCCCGGCTCACGGCCGGGTGTCACGGTCGCCGTGACCCGCGCGCCAATTATTGGAGACCAAGCCGCATGAAGGGGGTGGGCGTCCGCCGCAGCGGCTCTGTGACGGCTGGCAGAACAGTGTTCGCGCATCGTCACACCTACCGCAAAGCGGTGATGGTCAGACCTGTCGGCGGGCTGGAAGAATCTGCGGCCGGGTGAACGAGGCTTCGTCACCGATCGGCGCCGGTGCCCGATCCGTGCTGGTGGCCGACGATCACGCCGCGCTGCGGTCGGCGATCAGCGACGCGCTGCGCTCACACGGCTTCCCGGTGGAGGAGGCCGCGGACGGCCACTCAGCCCTCGAGCTGCTGCGGTCGGGACGCCCGCGGGCGGCGGTGATCGACGTGCGGATGCCGGGGCTCGACGGACTGCAGGTGTGCGCGCGGGCGGCGCAGGAGCGTCTGCCGTGCTCGATGATCGTGATGTCGGCGGTCGGCGACGCGGAGACGCGGCGGCGCGTGGCCGAGCTGGGAGCGGCGTTCCACCAGAAGCCGTTCGAGCTGCCGAGCCTGCTGGCGGATGTGCGGCGGGCGTGGGGAGACGGCTGAGACAGCTACCCTGAGCGAATGCACGACGACACGCTGGACAGGTTCGAGCAGTCGCAGCCGTTCACGGGCCGCATCGAACCGCTCGACCACTACGTGCTGGTGGAGCCGGTCGAGGACGAGACCGAGACCACGGCCGGGCTGATCATCCCCGCGTCGGCGGAATCGTCCTGCCTCTCCGGCATCGTCGTCTCAACCGGCGACGATGCTGCGGGGCTGGTGCCCGGGGACAAGGTGCTGTTCCCTCGCGGCGCGGGATTCGAGATCCGCATCAGCGGCCAGCCGAAGCGGTTGCTCGGGCGTCACGAGGTGATCGCCCGGCTGCACGATTGACCGCCGCCGGCTGCTCGTAGACGAGATCTCCCTCGACGAGTACGGCGAACGTCGTCGCGCGTTGGACGGTCGCCCCGGCTGATCGGTGGTTCAGGCCGGCTGGGTACCCGAGGCGCCGCCGCGGCGGATCGCCTCGATCTCCTCGTCGATCTCCTGCTCCCGCCGCGCCGCCGCGCTGCGGCCCTCGTCGGCCGCCTCGCGGATGTCGTCCCCGAGGGTGGAGAGGTCGTCGCGCAGCCGGCCGGGCATCTCCCGGAGCACCTCGCTCAGCGGACGCCCCTGCTCCTCGGAGATGCGGCGCGCGCGCTCCACGACGAACGCCGCGGCGCCGATCGCCGCCAGGCCGAGCGTCCCGGCCAGCTTGCTCACACCGCGCCGCCACGCTGGTTGCGTTTGCTGCGGAAGCTCTGGAACGCCTGCGAGACGCCGGCCGATGCGCCGGACACCGCCTTGGCGGGCTTGCCGAGCACGCTCGAGAGCGTGCGCACCGTGCTGTCGAGCTTGTCGGTCGCGTCCACGGCGCTGTCGGTGATGTGGTTGACCTTCGCCAGCTCGTCGTTGACGTGATCGAGCGTGACCGACGCCTTGCTCAGCATCGGCATCACCTCGGTCGTGGTCTGCTCGAGCGTCGTCGTCGCCTGCCCGAACAGGTTGCCGAGCCGAAGCAGCATGTAGACGAGGCCCACCCCTGTCAGGACGAGGAACAGCGCGAGCGCATATCGGGCGACATCCGAGGCATCCATGCCGCGCGCATACTACCGTGCGATCACGCCGCTGCCGACGACCATGTCGCCGTCGTACAGCACCGCCGTCTGTCCCGGGGCCACCCCGTAGGCGGGCTCGTCGAGCTCGAGGTCGAAGCCGCCGTCCACCTCGCGCACGGTCGCAGGGAGCGCGGCCGACCGGTACCGCAGCTTGGCCTGGACGCGGCCGGCCGGAAGCGCCAGCCGGCCGGGGCGGACGCGCACCGTGGTGCGTTCGAGCGCCTCGCGGGGGCCGGCCACGACCTGCCCGGTGGCCGCGTCCGTCCGGAGCACGAACAGTGCGCCGCCGCCGCCCACGCCCAGGCCGCGGCGCTGGCCGGGCGTGAAGCGGTGGATGCCGCTGTGCCGGCCGACCACGCGCCCCGCCGTGTCGACGATGTCGCCGGCCGGACCGCCGCCTCCGTGCCGCTCCAGGAAGCTGCGATGGTCGCCGCCGCCGACGAAGCAGACCTCCTGGCTCTCGCGCCGGCCTGCGGCCTCGAGCCCGGCGGCGGAGGCCTGCTTTCGCGTCTCGGTCTTCAGCTGCTCACCGAGCGGGAACCACGTGCGGCCGAGGATGCGCTCTGGAACGCCCGCGAGCATGTAGGACTGGTCCTTTGCCGGGTCGAGACCTCGCGCCAGCAGGGCGCGGCCGTTTGACCGCACCACCCGCGCGTAGTGCCCGGTGGCGAGCAGCGGAGCGCCGATGCGGTCGGCGAAGGCAGCGAGCGCGTCGAAGCGGAAGCCACCGTTGCAGCGCACGCAGGGGTTTGGTGTGCGGCCGGCGGCGTGCCCGTCGAGGAAGTCGGCCACGACCTCGCTGCGGAACCGGTCGCGGAGATCGAGTGTGACGTGCGGCACGCCGGCGGCGTGGCAGGCGCTGCGGGCGGCGCGCACCGACATGGGCGAGCAGCAGGCGCGCTCCGAGTCCGGTGCAGCGGGGTCGATCCACAGACGCAGGGTCACCCCGACCGGGCGCATGCCGGCCTCGAGCGCCTTGAGCAGGGCGACGGCGCTGTCGACGCCGCCGGACATGGCAACGGCGACGCGGCCCTCGTCGGCGGGAAGGGCGGTCGAGTCGACGGCCCGGGCGAGCGCGGCGTGCAGCGCGTCGGCGGCGAGCGCGACGCACTCGCGGTTGTGGTCGCCCGGGCGCAGGGCCGTCTCGAGCTCCCCGGCACCGACGGTTGCGGCGTCCAGCAGCGAGCGCCCCTCGACCAGCTCACAGGCCAGCGCGGCCGCCCCCGTTGCATGCGGGCAGGCGAACGTCCGGTGCCGCGCCCGAACGACGCGGCCGTCGTCGATCATAAGCTCGACACGGATCGCATCTCCGCAGACGGGATCGCCGGCCTCGCCCCAGGCGGCGGCGTCACCGGCCGAGCCGGCGCGCGACCGGTCGAGGGCATGGCGGACGACGGACTCGCTGTACATACGCCGAAGCCTAGATCCGGCCGACCGTCACCGCGCGGCGCGGTTCCCCAACGACGCGCAACAATTCCGTGCCGACAACGCCGCGCGCTCCGCGCGCCTGCTTTGAGACCGGCCGGCCGAAGGCCGGCCCAACCATCCCGAACCCCGTCACAAACCCGTGCCAAACACGCCGCGCGCTGCGCGCGCCTGCTTTGAGACCGCGGTGGCCCTAGACGAGCGCGCCCGCGCGCAGCCGCTCGATGCACTCGCGCAGCGCGACCGCGAACCCATCGATCTCCTCGTCGGTCGTATCGATCCCGATCGACACGCGGATCACGCTTCGCGCATCGTCCGGCGTCAGCCCCTGCGCGATCAGCGCCCTGCTCGGCTCGCTCTCGCCGCTCGCGCACGCGCTGCCGGCGGACACCGCGTACCCGGCCCGGTCGAGTGCCAGCACCAGCAGGTCGGCCCGGATGCCCTCCACCAGCAGCAGCGAATGCCCGGGAAGCCGCGCGACTCCCGCCGACACCGCCCGCAGCTCGGGCAGCGAGCGCTCCAGCCGGTCCCGCAGCTCACCGCGCCGGTCAGTCCGCGTCCGCATCGCCGCGAGCGCCGCCGCGAACCCGACGATGCCCGCCACGTTCTCGGTGCCGCTTCGCAGCCCGCGTTCCTGGCCTCCGCCCCAGATCAACGGCCGCAGACGCGACGGGTCGCGTGCGATCAGCGCGCCCACACCCTTCGGCCCGTGCATCTTGTGCGCCGACAGCGCCATCGTCTCCACCCCACTGGCAGCGAAGTCGACCGGAAGCGACGCGGCGGCCTGCACGGCGTCGACGTGCAGCGGCACCCCGCGCTTGGCGCACACCGCCGCCAGCTCGGCCACCGGCTGAACGGCGCCCGTCACGTTGTTCGCCCACATCACCGCGGCCAGCCGGTCACCCTCCCGCAGCGCGTCACCGAAGGCGTCCACATCGAGCACGCCGTCGCGGTCGACACCGATCCACGCCACCTCGAACCCCTGCCGCTCCAGCTCCTGTGCCGGCGCGCGCACGGCCGGATGCTCGATCTCGCTCACCACCAGCCGCCCGAGCGGCCGGCCGGCCAGGCCGAACACCGCCTGGTTGTCGGCCTCGCTGCCGCCCGAGGTGAAGACCAGCTGCGCGGGCTCGCATCCGAGCAGCGTGCACAGCGTGTGGCGCGCCTGCTCGACGCCCTGCCGAGCCGCGCGCCCGTAGCTGTGCGGCTCCGACGCGTTCCCGAACCGGTCGTCGAGGTACGGCGCCATCGCCTCCCGCGCCTCGCGGCAGAGTGGCGAGGTGGCGGCATGGTCGAGGTAGACCATGCCGCGCACCCTACCAACCGCGCGGGTCAGCGCCCGGCGGACATGCCGACGCCTGAGGCTTCGCGTGCGGCCACTTTCTGGATGCTTCGACCGCTACGACCATCGCCTCGGCGCTGTAGGAGTCGCACGACAGTTGAATGAAGTGCGCGTTGGTAAATGGCGCCGGCACCTCACACCTTACCCGAGCTGCGACACTACGCAAATCGGCCAGAGAGGTCTGATCGCGGCCGTCTCGGCGGCACTTCTGCTGGCGCTGCTGGCTGCGGCGCCGGGCGGCGCAGCCCGGCCGTACAACGTGCCCGATCTCCGGCCCTGGCGCCCGTCGCTGGCCATCCGCTTCACGAGCGCCATGCTGGCGCTGGGCCACCCGGTGAGCGACGCCAGCGACACGAACGGCCACGTTGTCGCTGCGATCAGCGGAGTCTCCGCCTCGGACCTGCCCGCGATCCGCCGCGCCGCCGCGACGGCCGGGCGCCGGGTATCGCGCACCTGCCGATGCAGGATGCATGGCTACGAGGTGCGCGCCCGTGTGCCCGGCCGGGGCGTGGTCGTCGTCGCGAGCTCCTAGGCCTCGGCTCCCAGCTCGACCGGCCGCGCGGGCTCCGCAGGCCGCTCGCCGGGTGGCTCGATCGTGAGCCTGGGCAGGATCTTGTCCAGCCACCGGGGCATCCACCAGGACCGCTCGCCGAGCAGCGTCAGCAGGGACGGCACCAGGGTGAGGCGCACGAGCAGCGCATCGGTGAGGATGGCGATGCCGAGCAGGAGCGCGAACTCCTTCGAGACGCGGTCGGGGTTGAGCAGGAACGCGAAGAACACTGTGGACATGATCAGGGAGGCGGCCACGATCACGCGGCCGACGCCAGCGATGCCCTCGCGCACGCTCTCCGCCGTGTCGCCGAGGTGCAGATGCTCCTCCCGCACGCGGCTCATGAGGAACACCTCGTAGTCGGTGGAGAGGCCAAACAGGATCGCGAACGTGATCGGCGGCACGAAGCTCTCGATCGGTCCGGTGCGGTCGAGCCCCACGAAGCTGAGGCCGTGGCCGAGCTGGACGATCAGCGTCAGCGCGCCGAAGCCGACCAGCGCCGAGAGCAGCGTCGTCAGCGCGGCCTTGAGGGCGATCACGACCGACCGGAAGGCCATGGTGAGCACCAGGAACGTCACCCCGATCACGTACAGCAGGAAGTACGGCGAGTTGTCGAGGATCTTGTTGCCGATGTCCGTGAACGCCGCGTTCTGGCCGGAGACATAGGCGCGGGCGCTCGAGCCCGAAAGCGCATCCGGGATAGTCGAGCCGCGCAGGGTGGAGACGATGTCGTCCGTCTTCGTATCCTGGGGCGTGTACTTCGAGTAGGCGTTGATGATCGCGACAGTCGCCTTGTCCGGGGTCTTGGCGTTGTAGATCGGCTTGTCCACCTCGGCGATGCCGCTCACTCCCTGCATCGCCTGCCGGATCTCCTGCGCCGACTGGTGGTCGGACCTCATGTCAACGACCACCGGGATCGGCGATGTGAATCCGGGGCCGAAACCGCCAGGCCCTGACAGCAGGTCGTAGGCGGTGCGGATGGTCTGGCCCTTCGGGGCGGTGCCCGCATCGGCGAGGCCGAGCCGCACCTTCAACACCGGCGAGGCCAGCAGCAGCAACAGCACCAGAATCACCGGGAACACGATCTTCGCGTGGCGCGTAACGAACCGGCCCCAGCGAGCGACCGGCGTCCTGCGCCGCCCCTCGACAGACTCGTCCGTAGGCTTCATGCCCAGCCGCCCTCTATCGATGCGGTGGCCGAGCTTGGCCAGGACCGCCGGAAGCAGCGAGTTGGCAAGCAGCACAGCGGTCAGCACGCCCAGCGCGCTGCCGATGCCGAGCTTGGTGATGAAGTCGATGCCGATCAGGGCGAGCCCGGTGACCGAGATGGCGACGGTGGTGCCGGCGAAGATCACCGCGCGGCCGGCGGTCGCGCCGGCTGCAGCCGCCGCATCGGTCGGGCTCAGTCCATCGTGCAGCATCTGCCGGAATCGCGTGACGATGAAGAGGGTGTAATCGATGCCGACACCGAGGCCGATCATCGGCACCAGCAGCGTCACGATGGTGTTGAAGTTGGTGAAACGGGCGAGCAGGTAGAGCAGCAGGAACGCCGTCAGCACGGCAGCGATCGCGAACAGCAGTGGGATCGCGGTGGGCACCAGCGCCCGGAACAGCACCATCAGGATGATGAACCCGGCCACGAGGCCGAGGATGATGCTCAGCTGATCCTCCGGCGGTGGGCTCTCAGCCTCGCCGGTGAATGCGACCTCGAGCCCGGCCGGCTTGCCCGTCGCCTTCAGCTGGTTCTCGAGGTCGACGATGTCGTTGCGGGGCAGCTCGAAGCCGGTGCGGTCGAACTGCGCGTCGAAGTAGGCAACGCGGCCGCTCTTCGAGAGCTGCGTGGAGCCTGCGGCCAGCGGGCTGGCGATCGTGCCGACGTCCTTCTGATTCTCGTCCAGCTTCTTCATCCCGGCCGTTGCCTGCTGCAGCATCTGCCGCACGGCGGCCTGGCGCTCGGGAGTGTTCACGCTCTGGCCTTCGGGCGCGGCGATGACGACACGAAGCGCGGCGCCCTTCTGCGCGCCGAACTTGGCGTTGATCAGGTCCGTGGCCTTCTGGAAGTCGGTGCCGGGCACCTTGAACTCGTTCACCAGCGTCCCGTGGAACGCGATGTTGAGGACGATCAACGCGGCGACAACCCCAAGCCACGTCAGGACGACGCGCCATGGATGCCGCGCGCAGTGGCCGGCCCACCTGGCCAGGGCGCCGGTGTGTGCGATGCGTTGCTCTTCTGCCAGCTGGGCGCCAGGCGCCTGGAGTTCACTCATGGGGGTACGCCGCCTTCCGCGTTCGAGTACCGCGCCACCGTAGCAGCAGGGGCAGTTCGGTTATCCCCCGGAATCGCACATTTTCGGTGAAGGGCCGGTTAGGCCGGCGGGGGTCCGACGGTGCGCAGTCCGAGCTCGGCCAAGGTCGACGCCGGAACCGGGCTGGGAGCACCCGTCAGCGGATCGACGCCGCCCTGGCCCTTCGGGAAGGCGATCACCTCGCGCAGCGAGTCAGCACTGGCCACGAGCATCGCGAGCCGATCGAGCCCGAACGCGATGCCGCCGTGCGGCGGCGCACCCATCGACAGCGCGCGCAGCAGGAACGAGAAGTTCTCCTCAGCGCGCTCGGCCGAGATCCCGAGCAGCTCGAACACCTTGCTCTGCGTCTCCGCGCGGTGGTTCCGCACAGAGCCTCCGCCGATCTCGTTGCCGTTCAGGACAAGGTCGTACTGGTAGGAGCGGGCTGACGCCGGATCCTCCCAGAAGCGCTCAGACCCCGGCGCGGGCGCCGAGAAGGGGTTGTGCGACGCCTTCCACCGGCCCTCGTCCGGCAGCCACTCGAACATGGGGAAGTCGGTCACCCACACGAACTGCCAGCCCTCCTGGATCAGCCCGAGACGTTCACCGAGATGCAGCCGCAGCGGGCCGAGCACGCGAACCGCGGCCTCCTCCTCGTCCGCGACGAGGAAGACGGTGTCGCCCTCCGAGGCACCTGTGCGCTCGAGGATGCCGGCGATCTCGGCCTCCGCCAGGAACTTTGCGATCGGCGAGCGCACCTCGCCGCCGGGGTGCAGCTGCAGCCAGGCAACGCCCTTCCCGCCCCAGCTCTTCGCGAACTCGACGAGGTCGTCCTGATCCTTGCGCGAGAACTCGAGCGCCCCTGGCACGGCGAACCCGCGCACGACGCCGCCGCCGTCGACGACCCCCCGGAACGCCTTGAACTCCGTGTTGGCGAGCACCTCGCTGACGTCCGCGATCTCGGCACCGAAGCGGAGATCCGGCTTGTCGGAGCCGTACCGCAGCATGGCCTCGTCCCACGTCATCCGCCGGAAGGGCGTCGCGATCTCCTCGTCCAGCAGCTCGCTCCACAGCCGCGCGAACAGCGCCTCGAGCAGGCCGAACAGCTCCTCCGGATCCATGAACGCCATCTCGATGTCGAGCTGCGTGAACTCCGCTGTGCGATCGGCGCGCGTGGCCTCGTCGCGGAAGCAGCGGGCGATCTGGTAGTACCGCTCGTACCCGGCGATGGCGTACAGCTGCTTGAAGGTCTGGGGCGACTGCGGCAGCGCGTAGAACTGGCCCGGCCGGGTCGACGTGGGCACGAGGAACTCCTTCGCGCCCTCCGGCGTCGACTTGTAGAGGATCGGGGTCTCGAGCTCCCAGAAGCCGTTGTCCTCCATGTGCCGGCGGATGATCTGGGTCAGCCGGAACCTGGTGTGGATGTTGCGCCGCATCTCGTCACGGCGCAGGTCGAGGTAGCGGTGGTGCAGCCGCAGCGTCTCGTCCACGTTCTCGTCATCGAGTTGGAACGGCAGCACGGCCGACCGGGAGAGTACCTCCAGCCGCTCGACTCGGACCTCGATCTCGCCAGTTGGCAGCCGCGGGTTGACCGTCTCGTCCGACCGGGGCGTCACACGGCCGGTGGCCTGGACCACGAACTCGTTGCGAAGCTCGCCTGCGACCGCGTGGGCGTCGGCCTGCTCGGGGTCGATCACGAGCTGGACGATCCCGGCCCGGTCTCGGAGATCCACGAAGACCAGCCCGCCGTGGTCGCGGCGGCGCGCCACCCACCCGGCCAGCGTCACCTGCTCGCCGGCGTCCGCGGCGCGCAGCTCGCCCGCGAGCCGTGTCCTATAGGTCACCCGTAAGCTCCTTCACGAGCACGTCCAGCGCCACCGTGCGCTGCTCGCCCGAGGTCATATCACGGAGGGTCGCCTGCTCGCGCTCCCACTCGTCGTCGCCAACAATGACAACACGGTCGGCGCCGCGGCGCGATGCCAGCTCGAGCATCCGCTTCAGGCGCCGCGACCCATACGCGGCGTCGGCCGCGACCCCGGCGGCGCGCGCCTCGTCGAGCAGCGCGAACATCCGCGGCCGCGCCTGCTCGGCGATGATCGCGAACAGCACGCTGCCGCGTGCCTCCGCCGGCTGCGGCCGGGTCACCTCCAGCAGGCGCTCGAGCCCCGCCCCGAAGCCGACGCCTGGGGCCGGCCCGCCGCCGATCTGCTCGGCCAGCCCGTCGTAGCGGCCGCCGCCGGAGATCGAGCTCGACAGGTCGCCGCCCATCCACTCCCAGGTCGTCCGCGTGTAGTAGTCGAGGCCGCGCACCAGGCTGGGTACGAGCTCGTAGGGCACGCCCCGTGCGTCGAGGTGCCGCCGCACTTCTGCGAAGTGCTCGCGACAGGGATCGCAGAGGTGGTCGGTGATGCGCGGCGCGCTCGCGAGCACCGCCTGGCACTCCCGGTTCTTGCAGTCGAGCACGCGCAGCGGGTTCGTGTGCCGGCGCTCGAGGCATTCGGCGCAGAGCTCCTGCTCGTGCGCGTCGATGAACTCGACCAGGAGCGCGACGTAGCCGGGGCGGCAGACGTGGTCGCCGATCGAGTTCAGCTCCAGGCGCAGCGCCGGCACGTCGCACAGCTGGTACCAGCGGTGCTGCAGGGCGATCACCTCGGCGTCGACGGCGGCGTCCTCCGCGCCGATCACCTCGACGCCGAACTGGTAGTGCTCGCGGGCGCGGCCGCGCTGGACGGCGTTGTACCGGAAGTGGTTCTGGCAGTACCAGAGCTTCACGGGCTGCGGCAGCCGCGTCATCGAGTTGAGGTAGGCCCGCATCACCGGCGCCGTGCTCTCGGGCCGCAGCGTCAGCGACCTGCCGCTGCGGTCCTCGAAGGTGTACATCTCCTTGCTGACCACGTCCGAGCTCTCGCCCGCCGACCGTGCGAAGAGGCCGGTGTCCTCGAAGCCCGGCGTGACCACCTCGCCGTATCCGGCCGGCTCGAAGACGGAGCGGGCAAGGTCGATGGCCCGGCGGCGGACGGCCGCGTCCTCACCGAACCAGTCGCGCGTGCCGCGGGGCGGCTGGAACTTCTCGCTCACCTCAGCGAGCCCAGGAACGGGTTGGTTTCGCGCTCCCGCTCGAGCGTCGTGGCCGGCCCATGGCCCGATGCCACCACGGTCTCCGGCGGCAGCTCGCGCATCAGCAGCTCGATGCTGGCAATCAGCGTGTCGAGGTCGCCGCCCTGCAGGTCGGTACGTCCGATCGACCCCGCGAACAGCACGTCGCCGACGAAGGCAACGCCGTCAGTGACGAACGCGACGGATCCTGCGGTGTGCCCGGGCACGTCGAGCACACGAAACCGGATACCCGCCACCTCGACCTCGTCTCCTCCGGAGACACCATGCTGCGGGTCGTAGGGCGCCGGGCCGAAGGTGCGCAGGTCGTCCGCATCGTCGCGCGCCATCCATACCTCCACCCCGGTCTGCTCAGCCAGGTCGCGGACCGCGCCGATGTGGTCGAGGTGGCCGTGCGTGACGAGGATGCCTCGCAGCGCCAGGCCGCGCTCGGCCAGCACCCGCAGCACCGTCTCGGCGCTGTCGCCGGGATCGATCACGACCGCGTCGGTCGAGCCCTCGGTGCTGACCACGTAGCAGTTGGTCTGGTAGGCGCCGAGCGCGAGGCTGACGACCTCGAGCGTCACCCCTGCCGCTTGAGCCAGCGGTTGTAGATGAAGCTGTCCGTCAGGTATCCGAACGGCACCAGGAACACGAAGAACGCAGCCGCCTGAACTGCCGCCGCGACGGTGTCGGTCTTCTTGCCGCCCAGCGGTATCACCGACACGAACAGGAAGAGGCCGACCGCGAACAGCCCGGCACGGCGCATCGACCGCGTCCAGGTCGGCCGCGCCGGCTCACGTACGGCGCGCGGCCGGGAGTCGGGCCGTCGGGCCGGCCGGTCGTCGGCCGGCTTGGGCTCGTACCCGTCGTACAGGCGCCCGCGTCCCTGTGCGCGCCGGTACTTGCGCCGTTGCTGCTTCTTCGTTGCCACGGACGAACTGTACTGGCTCGCGCGCAGCTACAACGCGTCGATCTGCTGGGCGAGGCGGGTGACGTCGTCGACGCGGCCCTCGCGCTCGGCCGTGGCCAGCTCGTCGAGCAGGCGCTGCGCGTCCTCCTTGTGCGGCGAGAACGCCAGCCGTTCGCGGAACGTCCTGCGTGCCGTCGCTCCGGGGGTCGCGGGCTCCTCCGACGCGGCGGCCGGAGCCGGCGGCGGGTCAGCGGCGCGCTCACGCAGGGGCACCGGCGGCGGGGGCGGCGGCGGCTCCTCCGTGAGCTCCTCGAGCCCGTCGTCCGCGTCCTTCGCCTGCTCGTCCTGCGAAGCCTCCTCCGGTTCCGGGACGGCCGTGGCTGTGGCGACCGGGGCGACCTCGCCCAGACGAGATCCCGCGAGCAGCCAGGCGGCGGAGAGCGATGCCGCTGTGGCCACCTGCAGCAGCCAGGTGAAGATGCGCTCGTTCCGCGTGAAGGTCACCTTCAGGGCGCCCGATCCGACGGATCCGCTCACCGCCACGATCGTCGAGCCGATCGCCACGGCCGCGGCCAGCAGGACGAACCCGACGGCCACGCCGCCAACCAGCCGGGCCGCCTGCTCACGGCGGCCGAGCAGCTCGGCGCCGATCGCGAGCGCGAACCACAGCGTCAGCAGCCCGATCGTGAACCACAGCGCGTGCTCGAGCCGGAAGCTCCAGAGGCCGAGCAGCAGCCGGTCCTGCCAGTTCATGGCCGACGACCCCGGGGTGTGCTGTGCGGCGGCGACCAGCCCGTCGCCGGTGACGACCAGCCCGGCCGCGACCAGGGACGCGCCGGCGGCCGCGAGGGCGTCGGCGAACCCCAGCCCGCGGACGCGCTCGATCACAGCTTCCGGCCGCCCTTGAACACGGCAGACACCACCGGTCCTCCCAGGTGGTAGGCGACGTGCCGCCAGTCGTCGGCGTCGAGCAGCACCACGTCGCCATCGTAACCGGGTGCGAGCCGCCCCACCCTGTCGTGGCGCTCGAGCACCCAGGCCGGATTGAGCGTGCTCGCCACCAGCGCCTCGGCCGGCGACATCCGAAGCAGCGTGCAGGCGAGCGACATCACGAGCGGCAGGGACTGGCAGAAGGCGCTGCCCGGGTTGAAGTCGGTGGCGAGCACGACGATGGCGCCGCGGTCGGCCAGGGCCCGCGCGGGCGGGCGGGGCA
>DATAHR010000157.1:0-5974 GCA_036263035.1 Gaiellales bacterium
CCGCTGGCGGTCGATGCCCGCATCGTGGACGAGCACGGTGTCGGCGACATCGTCGTACACGACCATCTTCTCGCTGCCCACCACGGTCATCCGCCGCACCTTACTGGGGCTGAGCCAGCTGATCTGGATCAGCGCCGCGACGCCGCCGTACTCGAGGTTCATGGTGGCGACGTCGGCGATGCCCTCCTGCAGATACTCGTATGCATGACAGGCAACCGTGGCGGGAGCTCCGCCCATCCAGTGGTTGGTGATCGACACGTCGTGCGGGGCGAAGTTCCAGATGGCATCCACGTCCTGGCGAACCTTGCCCAGATTGAGCCGCTGCGAGTCGACGTAGTAGATCTCGCCGAGGTCGCCGGCGGTGATCATGCCGTGGATCAGCTGCACCGCCGGGCTGAACAGGAACGTGTGTCCGGCCATCAGCACGACGCCGGCCGCGTCCGCCCGCTGGCCGAGCGAGCGGCAGTCGGCGGAGCTCAGCGCCAGCGGCTTCTCGACGAGGACGTGCTTCCCGGCGGCGATCGCCTCTCCGGCAACCTCGGTGTGCGTGGCCGGGTTCGTGGCGACGACCACCGCGTCGACCGAGTCCAGCACCTGGTCGAGCGAGGTGGCCACCAGCGCCGCCGGGTGCGCGACCTGCAGGCGCCGGGCCAGATCCTCTTGGCGGTCGACCAGCGCCGCCACCGTCACGCCCGGCACCGACGCGGCCGCGCGGGCCACCTTCGGCCCCCAGTAGCCGCATCCCACGAGCGCCAGTCGCACCGGTTGCTCGCTCACAGCTCGGCTCCCATCGCCACCGGGCCGACCGCCGTGCGACCGGTCACCTCGGCCAGCACCGCCGCCATCTCCTCCGCGCGCGCGCGGCGGTCGAGCCGGGCCCGCAGCTCTGGCGGTATGACGACGTCGCCAAGCCGGTTGGCGATCCAGGCGTCGACGAGCCGCTCGACGGTGTCGGTGATCGCGTTGACGTCGTCGGGGTCCGCGATCCAGTCGTGACCGGCCGAGCGGAGCAGGTCAGCGGCGGCGCCGTCGGGCGGGACGAGGCCGAGGATCGGCCGCTCCGCGGCCAGGTACTCGAACACCTTCCCCGACAGGACGCTCCTCCCGATTCCCGATGCATTCGGGATCAGCAGCACGAGCGCGTCGGCCTCCTTCATGGCCTGCAGCGTCTGGTCGTGCGGCAGGGTGCCCTCCACCGTCATCACCGGGCCGAGATCGAGGCTCTCGGCCCACTCGCGGTCGGCCGGCCGGAATCCGCCGACGAAGCGCACCTCGAGCACGTCGCGCAGCGCAGGCCGCCGGTCGAGCAGCGACCGCACCGCCTGCAGCAGCGGGCGTGGGCTGCGGACGCCGAAGAAGTACCCGGCGTGCAGCAGGCGGAGCTTTGCCGAGCCCCGGTGCTGGTAGGCGGCGAAGTCGTCGAAGTCGCAGCCGTTCGAGATCGTTCGCGAGGGAACGGGGCGGCTCATGTAGCCCTCGGCCTCCTCGCGGATGACGTCGGTCACGGCCGTCAGCGCAGCCGCGGGAGCCATGGTGCGCCGGGCGATCCCGCTGAGCAGCGAGCGCTTGTACCGCACGGTGCGCCGCTCGTAGCGGCGGTGCGGGTTGGCCAGCCAGGAATCGCGGAAGTCCGCGACCCACGGCACGCCGGTTCGGCGGCTGATGACGTTGCCGATCAGGTGCGCCGACGTCGGCGGTGACGAGGTCAGCACCGCATCGATGCCGCGCTCACGCACGGCGGCGATGCCCGTGCGGGCCGCGAAGGGCACCCACGGAGCCGCGGCATCCGGCAGCAGCAGCCGGCGGCTGGCGACGGCGGCGCGTGCGGTCACGGTATGCCAGCCCTGGGCGGCCGCGATCTTGTCGGCTCCGCTCTGGGCATGGTCGGGGCCGATGTAGCGGGCGCGGTGCACGACGACCCCCTCGGGCACGTCCTGCTCCAGAGTGGGGTCGTGGGCGACCCACTTGGCGTCGTCGGGCGCGAGCACGTCGACGTCCCAGCCGAACTCGGGCAGGTACTTGCAGAGCTTCAGCACGCGGTGCACACCGCTGCCGCCGGCCGGCGGGAAGTAGTAGGAGACGATCAGCACGCGGCCGCGGCTCATGTCTCGTCGTACTCCACCTGGTCGTAGTAGCGGATCGCGCGCCGGGTGGGCCGGATGCGAGACGCGCTCGCGGCCAGCTGCTCCTCGTCGATCTCGCCGGCGGCGTGCAGCACCGCCAGGTGCGGCATGTTGAAGTCCTCCTGGTACACGATCGTCGAGATGCGGGGGTTGATCTCGAGCAGCCGGCCGTCGAGGAACTGCACGTTCACGAACCAGTCGAGGCCCAGGCCCTCGACCAGCGCGCGCGAGGCGTCCATGAGCTGCTCGTTCTCCACGGTCTGGAAGAACATCGCCAACCCGGCGCGCACGGCCTCGCGGGTCTTGGGGTGCCCGACGACGAGGCGGCCGTTGCGGCAGATGGCGTCGACGGTGTGCTCCTCGCCCTGCAGGTACTCCATCACCAGCAGCGAGGGGAAGTCGTCGGTGCCGATCGCGGCGAGCGTCTCCTCGAGCGTGAGCGGCAGCGGGCCGGGGCGCGCCTCGAGGATGTGCCAGCGGCGGTTGGTGTCGGGCGAGATCACGAGGAAGCCGCGCGAGCCCTTGAGCCCGGTCGGCTTCATGCAGACGGCGACGTCGGGGTAGCCGAGCTCGTGCGCGGCGGCTCGCAGCTCGTCGGGGCTCGTGGCCAGGATCGAGCGGGGCACGGGCACGCCCAGCTGCTCGGCCAGCGCGGTCGTGCGGGACTTGTCGTTGCACGCTGCGATCGACTCGGGCGACGAGACGAGCACTGGACGGCCGAAGCGATCGGCGACCTCGGAGACGGCGGCCACCTCGAACGACGACAGCGGGAACACCACGTCGACCTCCTCCCGCTCGGCGAGGTCGATCAGGGCCGGCGCGAACTCGTCAGAGGAGCCGGGCGGCACGACGTGGAAGCGGTCGCAGAGCATGCGGCCGCCGCGGCGCTCGCTCATGTCCGTGCCGACGACGAACATCGACCGCTCGCGATTCTCACGCAGCGAACGAACGAGCCTCCCGCCACCGGGCGACCCGCTGGCTGTCACCAGCACTCGAAGCGGCCGGGATGCCATCCCTAAGCCGGCCTGTTCCGAACGACGTCACGCACGTGCATGGGCTCCTTACGATTGACCTTTGACGGGCCAGAGCCCGGCGGGACGATATCGCAAGCGATCGTTCGCGAACGCCGATTGCAGGCCGCCCGCGGCTACTCGATGGGGATGTCGAATCGGGCGATGATGCCCGGGTCGCCTCCCTTCGCGAGCGCCTCCGGATCGGGGTCGCGGGTCGCCACCCAGGCGTACCCGTGCTCGGGGTAGGCGACGACGTCGGGGAAGCTCCCGGCGCTGATGGCGAGCAGCCGCACCGGCTGGTCGGTCGGGTTGCTGAATGTGTGCGCGCCGGCCCGGCCTTCCGGGCAGAAAACCACATCGCCGGGAGACAGCGGCTCCTCACCCTGCGGCGTGCGAAGCAGCGGCGCCCCTTCCAGCACGAAGAACATCTCCTCGGCGCCGAAGTGCATGTGCATGCGGCTCTCCGGTGCACCGGGAGCGAGCTCGTGGAGCGTGGCACCCATGCGGGCGCCGTCGGGACGCCAGAACATCTGGCGGCGCGTCCGGTCCTCGTCGTAGTCCCCGTCCCAGCGGTCGGAGTACAGGTTCTGCCGTGTCATCGTGATCCTCCGAGAGTGCGGTTGGCGCGCAGCGGCTCGTGCCCGAGACGGGCAGTCACCCTGCCAAGACACGCGGCCAGCGGCCGCGACGACCGCTATCTCGCCGCCGGATCCATGCGCGAGATGCTAGCGAGAAGACGGGGACACCGGCGGTCACGAAGCCCCCGGGCGATGCCGATACAGCCCGGATGGGACGCCTTGTCTTCTACCCGCTGGCCATCGGCCTGTTTCTGCTCGCGGACGCGATGCTGCGGGCGCACGGGCACTGACCGAGCGCACTACGCCGCGCGCGGCCGCCACGGCTCGTGGGTGTGCGTGAGCCAGACGAGCTCCGGTTCGAGCGCTCGCACGCGCCGCTGACCCTCGGTTTCCGGCTGGTCGAGCTCGTCGAAGAACACGGCCACGTCGCCGCCGACGACGAGCGGGCGGCCGGCGGTCTCGACGACGACCACCTGCATGCCGCGCGTGTGCCCCGGCGCGGGAACCAGCCGGAGGCCGGGCAGGAGCTCGAGCTCGCCGTCGACGGGCCGGTACTCGACGCCGGGCGGGTCGACCCACTCGCGGATGGTGTAGTCCTCCAGGCAGCGCGCGTCGTGGAGCTCCTGGCGCTGCACGTAGATCGGCCGGCCGGCGAAGAGGTGGTTGCCGCCGCAGTGGTCGAAGTGGAGATGTGTGTTGACGACGAGGTCGATGCCGGCGAGGTCGAGGTCGGCGTCGCTGAGCGGATGGAGGCGGGGGTCGAGGTCGTCCACGGCCGGGTGGAGCTCCGTCATGCCGGTGTCGACCAGCACCCGCGCGTCGGGATGGTCGATCACATGGATGTAGACGGGCATGCGCTCATCGCCGGCCAGGAGGTCGGCGACGAGAACCGCAGTGATCGGTACCGGGCGGGCTGCAGTCATCGATGTCCAGACCGCAGGACGGCGCAGAACTCATCGCACGCGCCGTTAGCTCACCTTGACCAGCGTGGGCAGCCCGTCGTTGAAGAAGTAGTGGTTGCCCTGCCAGCCGGTCTCGTTGAAATCCCCAAGCAGGGCAAGGGTGCCGGTGCCGTCGGGCAGCGTGGTCGCGTCATGCCGGACGGCGGCCGCGCCCCAGACCTGGGCCGCCCGGTTGGCCACGGTCTGCTCCGCGGTCTCGTTCCAGCCGTAGGTGGCCGAGCTGCCGCACTCGTTCTTGTCCAGGTGCATGGTGGCGATGACGTAGTGGCCGAGGACGGGGTCGGTGAAGTAGCCGGTGGCAGCGGGGGCGTAGAGGCGGAAGTGGGTGTCGGTGCAGAGCGTGTTCTTCCGCCCTCCGGCGCTGACCCAGGTGGCTCCCGAGCCGGTGTTGAGGCGCATGTACTCGTTGGAACCGCCCCAGAACCAGCCGATCTTGTTGTAGACCTTGGAGACGGAGGCGTTGCCGTAGAAGATCATGTCGACCGGCCAATCGACGTTCGTCGCGACGGCGGACTGCGAGTCGAAGTCGTAGTTGTAGAAGCTGTTCTGGCCGTAGGTGACGAGCTTGAGGTTCGCGGTCGTCGAGGCGCTTGCCGACGTCAGAGCACACGCCAGGAACAGCGGTACGGTGAGAGCCAACGCGCGGCGGATCATGGTGACCTCCATCCGGTGGTGAGTCGGCGAGGTGCCGATCCTACCAGGCCTTGTGACGTCTGTTGCGAAGCCGGTGCCGGTTAGCTCAGCGTCTGATGGTCCCGGAGCAGCGCGACGTACTGCTCGACCCTGGCGGCGCGTGTCTCCGGGCGCTTCAGGGTCTGCAGGCGATAGATGAAGGGGTAGCGCTGCCCGCGGGAGAGCGTGTCGAAGAAGGCAGCGGCCTTCGGCTCGCGTGCCAGCGCTGCGGCGAGGTCGGGGGGAACCTCTGCGGTGCTCTGCCCGGCGTAGGCCCTCTCCCACCGGCCGTCCCGCTTTGCGGCGTCAATCTCCTGCAGGCCGGCCTCCTGCATCCGCTCTTCCGAGATCAGCTGCTCCGCGCGCGTGCGGTTGCGCTGCGACCAGGGGCTGTTTCGGCGCCGGGGAGTGAACTTCTGCAGCCACCAGGCGTCGTCGAGCGGCCGTTTCTGCCCGTCGATCCAGCCGACGCAGAGGGCCTCGTCGAGCGCCTCCTGGTAGATCACGGACTGCAGACCGGAGCCCTTCTTGGCGATCTTGAGCCAGATGCCGTCGGAGGAGGCGGCGTGGCGGGACAGCCACTCGCGGAACTCCTGCGGGGAGGCGAAGGTGAGCGTTTCGAGGTC
>DATAHR010000158.1:0-2501 GCA_036263035.1 Gaiellales bacterium
GCCCGAGCGGATCGGCGTGGGACAGAGGAGGAAGAACACGACCGCGGAGACCGCCAGCGCCCACACGGACGCACGGGCCTCGGTCGGCACGACGGTGGCGAGGGCGAGCCCGGCCCCCAGGCCGGCCAGCGGCCGCAGCGCCCGCGTCGTGGTGCGGTCGGATGCAAAGGCGACCAGCGGCCAGAAGCCGATGGCGACGGCGGCCGCCAGACCACCGCCGTAGCCGACGCTGCCGACCAGGCGTCCCGAATCGAAGAGCGCCGCCGCGGCGCCCGACTGCCACAGCTTGAGGGCGACGAGCAGCGCCGGCACCGCCGTTCCGGCCGCGACGCCGCCCACCAGTCCGCGCCGCCAGGCCGCGGTCGGCAGCAGCACCAGCGGGAGCGTCGCGACAGCGGCGTAGAACAGGTAGCGATCGCCCTCCACCAGGGCGCTCTGCGGCCACGCCGCCCAGTGCGCCGAGAGCATGCTCCAAAGGGCCAGGCCGAGCAGGGACAGCGGGAGCAGGCGCTGGACGCCGCTGAGCCGGGAGACCGGCTGGCTGATCAAGGCCACGCCCGCCGCGACCACCGTCACCGCCGCCCACAGGCCCCACTGGTCGATCGTGTACCCGCCGCCGTGGCCGGTCAGCCGCAGCGCGGCCACCACCGGGATCAGCGTGAGGAGGAACCCGACAAGGCCCGCGTACGTGACGGCCTGCCTGCTCCGTCTCGCGGGTCTCGAGCTCACCCGCCCGCGGGGAGCTGCTCGTAGCCGTGGGCGCGCAGCGCCGGGGCGAGCACCCGATCCAGCAGATCGGCATCCCGCGCCGAGAGCTCCTCGCGATACGCGCCGCTGCGGGCACGCGTGAACTCGAGGCCCGCGAACGCCCGCTCGAAGCCGTCAGTCCACTCGAGCCCGAGGTGTGCCAGCAGCCGCTCCACCTGCTCACGCGGGCGCTCGACCACATCCTCGTAGCGGAGCTCGAGCCAGGCCCCTGCCGGCACCGCCCGCTCCGCGGCCGCAAACGCCTCCATCAGGATCTTCCACTCGAGGCCGGCCAGCACGGCGAACGAGCGGCCGGACTCCAGCCATGTGGCCTCGTCCTCGGACGAGAGCGGGCCGAAGCCCCAGGCCCCCGGGCCGCGGAAGCCCTGCCACCACGGCTGCTGCACGAGCGAGGAGGCGACGTCCCGGCCGTCGCGCACAACGTGGATGAACCTGGCCTCCGGGAAGACGGCGTGCAGCAGGCCCGCCCGCGGCCAGCCCGTGAACTTGTGCAGGAACAGCGGCCGCCCCTGGGCCGCGGCGCGGGCCTCGAAGAAGGCGCGCAGCCGGCGCGACAGCCAGGCCGAGGCGTCGTCCGCCACGAGGTCGCGCACGGGCTCGGACAGCATCGGCGACACGTGGCGGTCGAGCAGCCGGTAGCCCTCGGACGGCGTCATGGCAACGCTGCGCACGCCCGCGGCCAGCCCGCCGTGCGGCCGCCCTCCGCGCCTGCCGCCCTGCTTCTGCAGCGGCGCCGGCAGCGACCGGTAGATGCGGTTGTTGAGCCTCCCCTTGCGGTTCAGCCCGGCGAACCGGTCGTCGACGTTGGCGATGAAGCCGACATCGGGGTGCATCGCCACCACCTGGCCGACGATCGTCGACCCGCACCGCCCGGTGCCGAGCATGAACGCAAAGCGCTGATCATCGGTCACGCTCTCACCCGCTCCGCATCGTACGTGCCCCACCGGCTGCGCAGCACGCCGCACACCTCGCCGATGGTCGCCCGTGAACGCAGCGCCTCACGCATCGGGACGAGCAGGTTGCCGTCGCCGCCGGCGACACGGTCGACCTCGGCCAGCGCGGCATCGACCGCCGCTGCGTCCCGGCCGGCGCGCAGGGCCTGGGTTCGCCGGACCTGCCGCTGCTCCGCCCCGGGGTCGATGGTGTGCAGCTCGATCCGCTCGCCCCCCTCCTCGGCCCAGCGGTTGACCCCGACGATGATCTCCTCGCCGTTCTGCACGCGTGAGTGGTGGGCGAAGGCCGCCTGCTCGATCTGCTCCTGCACCCAACCGTTCTCCACTGCGGCAACGGCGCCGCCCATCCGGTCGATCTCGCCCATCAGCCCACGCGCCTGGCCTGCGAGCGCCTCGGTGAGCGCCTCGATGTAGTAGCTCCCGCCCAGCGGGTCGGCGGTGTTGGTCGAGCCGGCCTCGGTCGCGAGGATCTGCTGGGTTCGCAGCGCGATCGTGGCGCTGCGCTCGGTGGGCAGGGCGAGCGCCTCGTCGAACCCGTTGGTATGCAGGCTCTGGCCGCCGCCGCACACGGCCGAGAAGGCCTGGATCGCGACCCGGACGATGTTGTTCTCCGGCTGCTGGGCGGTCAGGGTCGAGCCGCCGGTCTGGGCGTGGAAGCGCAGCATCAGGCTGCGCGGGTCGGTGGCGCCGAACCGCTCGCGCATGATCTCCGCCCACAGCATGCGCGCCGCGCGGAACTTGGCGACCTCCTGGAAGAAGTCGTTGTGGGCGTTGAAGAAG
>DATAHR010000159.1:0-2957 GCA_036263035.1 Gaiellales bacterium
CCAAGCCGTCCGGATCTACTACTAGGGAGATTCACCATGGCTGGCTATATTCGCGACCTTCGGGAAGAGAGCGGCCAGACCATGGCCGAGTACGCGGTCGTACTGGGCGTTATCGTGATCGCCGTCGTTGTGACGCTTGGCCTGCTGAGCAGCAAGATCACCTCGGTGCTCGGCAACGTCGTCGCGTCGATGTAGGCGGGCGTTCAACAGGCTTCCACCTCCGAGAGGATCGCGCCAGGGGCTGCGGCACAGTCAAGCCGGTCTGCCGCGATGCCGATGACGGCGCCGTGGGGCGTGTGCCCGGTAGTTCTGCGCTCCTCGCTCAAGCATGCGGCCGGGCTGGGATATCGTCACCGCTCCCAGTCCGGCCGTTGCCGCTGCGCCCATCTCGGGGGGCGCTCGCCAGCAGGAGTCCGACCGGCGCAGGGGGAGACGATGGAGCCCTCTCATGGAAGGCCGGCGGCGTTGATTGCCTGGCGGCAGGGAGGCGGATTGATGGGCGACACCCGGACGCGCATGCCGCGCGCTCCGCTGTCGCGGACGCAGACCCAACTGATGGTGATCGAGACGGGATCATTGTCGCTTCGTGAGCAGGCGTAGTAGCGGTGGGCGTCGCCCATAGCGAGTTGGCAGACGTCGACCCAGCTGCCACACCAGAACAATCCGCCGCCCTTCTGGTCGCACCGCTGACGGGTGTGGAAGGCTGCATGCCAGGCCCGCTGGGCGCGAAGCTCCGAATGCGACTGACGATGCTCGCCGCCGCAGGCCGTAGAGACCAGCACGACCGCGGTCAAAGCGACGCCGATGGCGAGTCGAATCATGCCCCGATGATCGGACACCGTCCATCCGGCGGCGTCGGGGGAATCCCTCCCTAGTCGCGCCGAGCCCGCGTCGCCCGCAGCTGACGACGATCCGGCCCTCTTCGTCTGCCAGCACCACAGCGGAGACCGGCTCTCAGGAAGGGCTCACGATGCGTGCGAACGGATGGCGACGAGCGATGGCGGTGCCCAGGCGGCGTCAGGACTTCCTGAAACACGGGCCATCAACGCCGGCTCCGCTGAACCTCGTCGAGCGCCGCCCCGAGGCAGCTCGCGATCATGTCCTGCTCGGCGTCGTCGATGATCAGCGGCGGGGCCACGGCGGCTCCGTACGAGAGTGACCGCGTGAGCACCCCGTGGCGGCGGGCCGCGCGCCAGAAGTCGCCGGCGAGCGCCGGGCGCTCTTCGATCGCGTCGCCATCCAGCACGATCGCAGCCATCAGCCCCGTGCCCCCGCGCACGGTGTCGACCAGCGGATGCGACTCCAGGCTGGACAGCCGCTCGTGGAACGGCCGCTCGATCGCCGCCGCGCGGTGGACGAGGTCGTCCTGCTTGAGCAGGTCGATGTTGGCAAGCGCGGCAGCGCAGCACGTCGCGTGCCCGCTGTACGTCGCCCCATGCGCGAACATCCGTCCCGGCTCCCCGAAAAACGGCTCGGCAACCTCTGCGCTCGCGATCACCCCGCCCAGCGGCAGGTACCCGCTGGTGACGCCCTTTGCGAACGCGATCATGTCCGGCTCGATTCCCCATCGCTCGACCCCGAACCAGCTCCCGAGCCGCCCAAAGCCGCAGATCACCGCATCGGCGATCGCCAGCACGCCGTGCGCCCGGCAGATGCGGACGACATCCTCGAGGTAGCCCTCGGGAGGGACGAGCACGCCGCCCGACCCGACCACGGGCTCGAACACGAACGCTGCGACCTGGTCGCTGCCGAGCCGCGTGATCTCCGCCTCGAGTGCCTCCGCCGAGTCCCACGGCACCCGCGCGGTGTGGTGGACGAGCTCGCCGAACCCTTCCGTGAACGGCATGCCGAGGATGCTCGTGCCGATCCCGTGCGTGCCGTGGTAGCCCTGCACGCGGCTGATGACGAACTGGCGCGACGGCTCGCCGCGCACGGCGTGATACAGCCGCGCGAGCTTCACCGCCGTCTCGATCGAGTCGCCGCCGCCGCTGGTCAGGAACACCTTCGGGTCCGGCATGGGGGCGAGGGACGCGAGCCGGTCGGCGAGCTCGACGGCCGGCCTGTTGGTGAAGTCGCCGAAGATGTGGAACGTCTCCAGGCTGGCGAGCTGGTCGCTGATCGCTTGGGCGATCTCCGGCCGCCCGTGGCCGACGTTCGCGTACCAGAGGCTCGAGGAGCCGTCCAGGTAGCGGTTTCCGTCCACGTCCCACAGCCACACGCCCTCGCCCCGCACCATCTCGATCGGTGCCGAGCGGCCGCCCATGTCGGAGAATGGATGCCAGAGCGCGCCGGTGGTGCTTTCAGAGCCATGGGAACCCACGGCCTCGCTCGGCCTGACGGTCATGGCGCCATTGTCATCGCTCGAGGCCGAGCGCCGCAAGCCGGCTGCCACGGCCCGACGGCCTGCCTTGAGACAGCTGGGCCGCGCAGCGGCCAGGCTCCATGGCGATCGCAACGATCGTGTGCCGATTCCGCCACGGCGCCCGACGGCCTGCTTTGAGACCGCCTGGCCGCGCAGCGGCCAGGCTCCATGGCGATCGCAACGATCGCGTGCCGATCCCGCCACGTGGCCCGACGGCCTGCTTTGAGACCGCCTGGCCGCGAAGCGGCCAGGCTCCATGGCGAACGCAACGATCGTGTGCCGATCCTGCCACGTGGCCCGACGGCCTGCTTTGAGACCGCCTGGCCGCGCAGCGGCCAGGCCCCATCGCGAACGCAACGATCGTGTGCCGATCCCGCCACGGCGCCCGTCGGTCGAGTTTGACACCGCCTGGCCGCGCAGCGCCCAGGCGCCCCGGCGCCGTCAGGTCTCAGGCCTGGCTTGGGAGCCGCCGCGCGCCCCAGAAAGAGGCGGGGTGACACCACCGCGGCGTACGGCTATCCGCACCTATTTGCTGAACAATCGCCGATACCATCGATCACCTGAACGGCCACCGGCCGTCGACACGATCACACAC
>DATAHR010000160.1:0-3677 GCA_036263035.1 Gaiellales bacterium
CGCGTCGGCGACCCAGTCGGTCGCAGCGTCGAGCATCTCGGCCAAGCGGGCGGAGGCCCGGCAGGTCGAGAGCGAGATCATGACGCAGCAGGCCGCGCTCGAGAAGCAGATCGAGAAGTACAACGCGATCCACCAGCACTATCTGGACACGCGTCATGCGCTTGAGAACAACAGGATCGTCCTCAGCGTGGCCCGCCACAACCTGCTCCGCGCGCAGCAGGCGCTCGCGCAGAGCCTGACGTCGACGTACAAGTCGTCCGGCGAGGACGTCGTCTCGTACCTGCTGGCGGCGCACTCGTTCAGCGAGCTGGTCGACCACGTGCAGGCCGTGCAGCGCGAGAACAACACGAACGGCGACCTGATCAAGCAGATCAACGCGACCAAGGCGCTGATCGCGAAGCGGACGGCGGTGCTGAAGACGCAGACGGCCCAGCTGGCCGCCGACCAGGCCGCGCAGGCGCGCGAGCGCCAGCGGGTCGAGTCGGGCCTGCACGCGCTGGAGGCGCGCAAGGCGAGGATCAGCGCCGATATCCAGCACCTGATCGACCAGCAGCAGGCGCGCGAGCAGGCGGCCGCGACCGCAGCGGCGGCTTCGTCAGGCGGTGGCGGCGGCGGGAACATCCCGGTGCCGCCGTCGAGCACGCTGGGCGGCCAGGCGGTCGCGATCGCGGAGCAGTACCTCGGGGTGCCGTATGTCTGGGGCGGCGCGAGCCCGTCGGGCTTCGACTGCTCGGGGCTGACGATGTACGTCTACGGTCAGCTGGGCGTGTCGCTGCCGCACAACGCCGCGGCGCAGTACGGCATGGGGACGCCGGTGCCGCGGGATGCGCTTGAGCCCGGCGACCTCGTCTTCTTCGACGGGCTCGGCCATGTCGGCATCTACGTCGGCGGCGGCTCGTTCATCCACGCGCCGCATACCGGCACCGTCGTGCAGATCAGCTCGATGAGCGGCTGGTACAGCGACAACTACGTCGGCGCCCGCCGGATCGGCTAAGCCGAACCGGCCGGCTTCCCGGCGAATCCGTCACAGACCGTCGCAATCCGGCAACAAACGCCGGGGTGACGGAAAAGTGCCTGGCTCTTTTCCGCCACCCTGCGCCTCGTCTTCGCCACCTCAACGCGTCTGGCGCTCCAGCCAGCGCGCGAGAGTCTCGCCGGTGTCGAGCACGTGCGCGTGCAGGAGCCGGCGCGCCCGGCGCGGTTCCGGCGCATTCAGCGCCTCGGTGATCCGGTCGTGGTCTGCCGCGCTGCGGGGCACGATCGCCGGGTCGGCCGAGAACGTGTGCCACGCCAGGCTGCGCGGCACCCGGTTCATCAGCGACTGCACCGTGTCGCGCAGCGGTGGGCAGTTCGCGGCCGCGAGAATCACGTTGTGGTACAGCTCGTTCGCCTGTGAGCACTGCTGCAGCGCGATCAGCCCGGTCTCGTCATCGGCTGGGTCGAGCGAGCCGAGCTTCTCTCCGCCCGCCCGCAGCAGCGCCTGGGCCGTCTCCAGATCCGCGTTGTCGTAGGTCGTGAGCGCGCCCGCTGCGCGCTCCGCCGCCAGGCCCTCCAGCTCCGCGCGGACCAGGAAGATGTTGCGGCATTCGTCCGGCGAGAACGACCGCACCAGGGCGCCCCGGTGGCCCAGTTGCTCCACGAGGCCGATCGCCTGCAGCTGGCGCAGCGCCTCGCGGATGGGGGTGCGGCTGACGCCGTAGCGGGCCGCGAGATCCTCCTGTCGGAGCCGCGTGCCGAGCGGGATCCGGCCCGTGATGATCTCCACCTGCAGCTCGTGAGCGAGGTCGTCCGCGCGGCTCGGCGAGAAGGATCGTTCCGCCACCATACGATCCTACCGCTGTCGGAGGCTGGCCCGGCACATGAAGGTACTGTATCCCAACTTTTGACGTTTGGATCCAAACGGGCTAGGGTGGGTGCACTTTCCGCGCAGTCGTCACTGGAGCGCCTTCATGACCGAGACCGCCGTCAAGCTTCCCGAGATCGAGCACATCAAGAGCCGAAAGGACGGCCTCGACGTGCTCGCGGACATCTACCGCTACGCCGAGCTCGGCTTCGATGCGATCGAGCCCGACGACCTCGCGCTGTTCCGCTGGTACGGCATCTACACCCAGCGGGCGGCGGAATCGGCCGAGAGCGGCGATCCGGGCCCCTCGGAGGAGACGGACGGGTTGTTCATGCTCCGCGTCAAGTTCCCCAACGGCATCGTTACGTCCGAGCAGCTGCGCACCATCGGCACGCTGTCTGAGCGCTACGGCCGCAGCATGGGCGACATCACCACCCGCCAGAACGTCCAGCTGCACAACCTGGCGATCGAGGACATGCCGGTGGTGCTCGACGAGCTGAACGCGGTCGGCCTGTCGTTCACGCACGCCTGCGGCGATGTCTGGCGCAACGTCGTCGGCTGCCCGCTGGCCGGCGTGGACGGGCACGAGCTGATCGACTCGCGGCCGCTGATCGCCGAGCTCGAGCGGACGTTCGTCGGCCATCGCGAGTACTCGAACCTCCCCCGCAAGTTCAAGGTCTCGGTATCGGCGTGCGTGCACCGCTGCGCGCAGCACGAGATCAACGACATCGGCCTCGTCGCGGTCGAGAAGGACGGCGCCGTCGGCTACGACGTCTGGGTGGGCGGCGGGCTCGGCGCCTCCGCGCGCATGGGCCGGCGGCTCGACATCTTCGCGCGGCCGCAGGACGCGGTGGAGGTCTGCCGCGCAATCACCGAGATCTTCCGCGACGAGGGCAAGCGCACCAAGCGGACGCGCGCGCGGATCAAGTTCCTGGTCGACGAGTGGGGCGTCGAGAGGCTGCGCGCCGAGGTCGAGCAGCGGCTCGGCCGTGAGCTGGAGACGTCCGTTGCACCGGCTGACCCGATCGACCCCCAGCGCGACCATCTCGGCATCCACCCGCAGGTGCGGCACGGCCTCTACTACGTCGGCGGCACCACGCTGCGGGGCCGCTTCACCGCAGACCAGATGATCGGCGTCGCCGACATCGCCGACCGCTACGGATCCGGCGAGCTGCGCTGCACCAACCGCCAGAACATCATCGTCATCGACGTGCCCGACCACCACGTCGAGGCCGTTGCCGCGGAGCTCGCGGACCTCGGCCTGCCGACGGAGGCCTCGGCGTTCCGGCGGGGCGTCATCTCCTGCACGGGCATGGAGTTCTGCAAGCTCGCCATCGTCGAGACGAAGGAGCGCGCGGCCGAGCTGATCGAGCACCTGGAGCGGCGCATCGGCGACCTCGACGGTGCGATCCGGATCAACCTGAACGGCTGCCCCAACGCCTGCGCGCAGTACCAGATCGCCGACATCGGCCTGCAGGGCGGCATCGCGAAGACCCCGGACGGCGAGCGGGTGCAGGGCTTCATCCTGCACATCGGCGGCCGGCTGGGGGAGGGTGCGGCCTTCGGCCGGCGGATCTCGTCGAAGGCGATCCCGGCGACGGAGGCGCGCTACGCGGTCGAGCGGATCGTTCGCGCCTACAAGGCCGAGCGCCGCGCCGACCAGGCGTTCGGTGAGTGGGCCGACCTGCAGGGCGACGCGCGGCTGGGGTCGCTGATCGGTGTGACCGTCGCCCGCGAGCCGGCGGAGGCGGCGGCTTAGATGATTGATTCCACGACGCCGCACGTCTGATCGCCTCACTGTCGGTAGTTGCCGACCGTCAGGGTGCTGCGACCG
>DATAHR010000161.1:0-4674 GCA_036263035.1 Gaiellales bacterium
CGCGGCCGTGTCCGGCCGCACGCCGCCGCGCGTGCTGGCCGAGACGCTGGCCGCATACGAGCGCGGTGAGATCAACGTGCTGGTCAACGCCATGCTGCTGGCGGAGGGCTGGAACGCGCCGCGCGCCACGGTGTGCATGCACCTCGCGCCAACAGCGAGCCGGCGCGTCTACCAGCAGCGGGTCGGGCGGATCATGCGCCTGCACCGGCGCAAGGAGGCGGGCATCGTCGTCGACTTCGCCGAGCCGGGCGCACCGCACACGGACCGCGTGATCACGCTCCACTCCCTGCTCGACGTGGATGCCTACCGGCCGAACGGCCTGGTCACGCCGCCGCCGCCGCGCCGGCGGAGATGGCGACGCCGGCCGCCGAAGCCCATCGTCAAGGAAGCCTCGTGGATCGTGCCGGTATCGGACGATCCGGAGAAGCGGGTGGCCGTGATCGCGAACCAGTGGCGGCTGGTGGACGGGTCGAAGCTTCCGCTGGACGAGCAGCGGGCGTGGGCGGTCGTCGCCGCCAGAGCGGTCACGCCGGCCGACGCACAGCAGCTGGCCGAGCGGATCGCCTCGCTGCAGCCGGAGGCCCGCGAGCTGTTCCTCTTCACCTGCGCGGCCGAGAACAAGCACCGCAAGCTGCGGCTCGCGGCGCTGGGCGACCTCTCATCGCAGAAGCCGAGCCAGACCACCTTCGCCATGGCATGCCGTCTCGTCGAGGCGGCGCCGACCTGGCAGCAGGACCGCGGGCAGGGCGCTCGCGTGCTGCTGCTGGCGATGGGCGATGGCAAGATCGATGCACCGGCCGACCGCATCGTTGCCTGGACATGGCAGCTGGCACGCGCGGCGCGCGACCACGAGTACCGCTTCGCCGGATCGCACGTGGCGGACGGTCGCAGCCTGCTGGGTGCGTTGGCGTCGGCGTCGGGCGAGCAGGCGCACACGGAGGCCGCGGCGCGGCTCGTGCAGGTGGCGGTCGACGCGCCGCTCGAGGCCGGTGCGGCGATCCTGGCGGTCGCGTCGCCGCGGCGGAACACGACGGCCGAGCGGCTGATCGAGAAGGCGAGGATGTCGCTGTCCGCGGATCCTCAGCGCCTGGCGGCCGCGCTCGGGTCGAACATCCCGGCGCCTCAGCCGAAGTCGAAGCAGGCCAAGCGCGCCAAGTCGAAGGAGAAGGACAAGGGCGAGACGGTGTCGTTCAACGGCGCGGTCGTCGGCGCCACACCGCCGGCGGTGCCCGTGCACCGGGATGACGGTCAGGTCATCGTCGAGATCCCGCCCGGAGTGGCGGTGCGGCTGCGCGACGACGCCGACCAGGTGGTTCGCGCGTCGCTCAAGGACGAGCCCGAGGTGCGGTGGAAGCTGGCCGGCGTCAACGGCGCTGAGCCGATGTCGGCCCAGGAGGTGCGGGCCGCCGCGTCCGAGCTCGAGGGCCTCGAGATCTCGGTGGCGAAGGTGTTGAGCGAGCCGGAGCGCAGCGACCGCAAGGCGCGCGTGTCGGTGGACGGCGCCGGGCTGGTCGTGCCGCTGACCGTTGAGGAGGCGCAGGTGCTGCTGGACGATGCCGCCCGGCGCGTGCTCGTGCAGCTGAAGGGAGCCGGCGTGCGCGGACGGGTGCGCGTCGAGTTCGAGATCGCCTCGGAGGACGGGGTCACGCGCGACTCGCGACCGGGCGCGGTGCGGAAGCTGGCGCGGGGCGAGGCCGTTGGTGCGTCGCCCGAGCGACGCGAGCGACGTCGCCGTTCGCGGTCGCGACGGGGGAAGACGGCGCCCGAGACGGGCTCGGCGCCGGACGACGCCCAGGCGGACGTGGGCACGGCGGTCGCGGAGCCGCCGGCGGCCGAAACGGCCTGACCGAAATTTTTTCCAACCTGCCCCGTTCGTTGGGTATAGTTGCCCGCGTGAACCGTCTGGTTGGTTCATGAACGTGCGTGTGGTGGCTCAATGCTGTTCCTGCGTCGTTCCAAACCATCGACCAGGAGAGCATCATGGCTACTGGCACCGTGAAGTGGTTTTCGCAGGCGAAGGGCTACGGCTTCATCAGCCCCGACGACGGCGGAAACGACGTTTTCGTCCATTTCTCCAACATCTCGGGCAGCGGCTTCCGCAACCTCGATGAGGGCCAGAAGGTGGAGTACGAGGCTCAGGAGGGACGCAAGGGCCTCGAGGCCACCAACGTCACAGTGGTCGGTTAAGCTCTTGGGCCATGCCCAAGGAAGAGACCATCGAGGTTGAGGGCGAGGTCACCGAGGCTCTCCCCAACACGATGTTCCGCGTCCAGCTCGACAACGGGCACTCCGTGCTCGGCCATATCTCCGGGAAGATGCGGCGCTATTACATCCGCATTCTTCCGGGCGATCGGGTGAAGGTGGAGCTGTCGCCCTACGACCTGACGCGCGGCCGCATCACGTACCGGTTCAAGTAACGCTGCCGTGGCGGCTCAGCCGTCCATGCAGGCGCGGACCATGGCCGCGCTGGGGTCGGCCTCGCGGGCAGCCATCTCGCCCGCGTGCGTGCCGTCCTCGTTGTAGGCCTCGCCGTCCAGGCGGGCGAGGTCCTCGTGCGATGCGTGGACGTAGGCCCTCTCCTGCGCGATCACGGATGCAAGCCGGTTCGCGGCCGCGCGGCAGCCGTCGTCACCCGACTTGCCCACGTCGAGCACGTGCCGGTGGAATGTTCCGATCGCATCCTCAAGGTGCGACGCCGTGAGCCCGGCCGAGAGGCAGCCCGCGGCCTCCTCGTCGGAGGTGATCGCGCCGGTGTTCATCTTGCGGATGCAGTCGCGCTGCGACCTGGCCTCGGCGCGGTAGGCGACTGCGACGAGGTGGTTGTCGTGCATGACGACCTGGATACGGTGCGCGCTCTCCGCGGCCGAGACGCCGGAGCAGCCGGTTGCGAGAGCGGCGCTGAGGCCGATGGTGGCGAGGAGAAGAGCTGACCGCGGGTGCATGGTGACCTGCCTTCGTCGGTTGCAGGCCCAGCATGTCCGTGCCCGGTGGGCACGGCGTCGGGAGGAACCCTCGCGTTGCCGGCGTCGATCAGCCGGCGGCCAGGGCGGCCTGGCGGCTGGCGATCAGCTGCTCGACGGCGGCACGGTCGCCGGCGCGCAGCAGCTCGATCGGGTCGGGGTCGCCGTTGACGATCCCCTCGAAGAAGCTCTTGCGCTCGTCGTAGGTCGGGAGCGTGGCCTTGGCCCATCCGCGGGCGTCGTTCAGCATCTCGGCGAGCTCCGCGTACTCGGTGCCGAACAGCTCGCCGATCTCGCGCTTCATGCGCTTCGCGAGGGCCGGGCTGGAGCCGGCGGTGGAGATGGCGATGGCGATCGGGCCCGTGCGGACGATCGCGGGCAGGATGAAGCTGCAGAGCGGCGGGACGTCGACCACGTTGCAGAGCATGGCCCGGCGCTCCGCCTCGTCGAACACCGCCACGTTGACGTCGGTGTCGCTGGTCGCCGCGATGGCGAGGAAGTGGCCCTCGAGATCGCCCGGCTGGAAAGGTCGGACGGTCAGCTCGATGTCGCCCGCGTCGGCGAGCGCCTGCACGGGTGCGCTGACCTCGGGCGCGATCACGTGCACGCGGGCGTCGCAGGCAAGCAGCCCCTCGACCTTCTCCAGGCCGACCGACCCGGCGCCGACGACGAGGCAGCGCCGGCCGGTGAGCTTGAGGCAGGCCATGTAGAAGGTCGTCGAGAGCATGTCCGCGACGCAGCGCTGGTCGCAGAACTCGAGCCGGTGCTGACAGACGCAGGGCTTGCCTCGGTAGGCCTGTGCGGGCATGGACGCATCGTAGCGACGGGCATGCGGCGGCCGAGGGGCATGCGGTAGACTCGCCCACCCGACCGGAGGTTCCGATGGGTATGACGTATCAGCGGCCGCGCGAAGAGCATGTCTCCGCCACGATGGCCACCCGGCTGCTCACGATCGGTCCCGGCGAGACGCTGCAGGAGGCCGCGCACCGCATGGCCGACCGGCGCGTGGGGGCGATCCTCGTCACCGAGGGAGACGCGCTGGTGGGGATCCTGACCGAGCGGGACGTGCTGCGGGCGGTTGGCCGCGGCACGATCGAGGGCAGCGTCGAGCAGTGGATGACGCGCGACCCGATCACGGTCGGGCCGGACGCGACCAACGGCGAGGCGGCGATGATGATGATCCACGGCGGGTTCCGGCACGTCCCGGTGTGCGACGGCGGCACGCTGGTCGGGATCGTCTCGATCCGCGACCTGCTGACGCTGCCGAACGAGTCGCCCAAGGGCGTCTGAGCAGCCAGGCCCGTCACAGCACTGCGCAGACCGGTCGCGACTGCGTCACACGACGGCCGGTGACGGAAAAGTGCCCGGCACTTTTCCGTCACCCTGCGCCCTGACCCGGAACGGCCGGCCGCCGAACGGGTAGGCTTGGCGGCATGACGACAGGCATCTTCACCCTCCCAGATCCGTACAACGAGCCCGTCCGCGACTACGCGCCGGGCTCCCCCGAGCGCGCGAGCCTCAAGCAGCGGCTGGCCGAGCTGGACGGCCAGCAGATCGAGATCCCGATGATCATCGGCGGCAAGGAGGTTCGCACCGGCCAGACGGCGAAGGCGGTCAAGCCGCACGCCAAGGAGCACGTGCTCGCCGAGTTCCACAAGGGCGGCGCCGAGCAGGTCGAGCAGGCGATCGCCGCCGCTCGGGAGGCGCACCGCGA
>DATAHR010000162.1:0-10020 GCA_036263035.1 Gaiellales bacterium
TCGCCTCGCGCCTGGTCGAGCGGTACTGCCGGCCGGTGGTGCTGATCGCCGTCGGCGACGAGGGGGCGAAGGGATCCGGCCGCAGCATCCCGGCATACGACCTGCACGCCGGCCTCTCGGCATGCGCGGCTCACCTGGAGAAGTTCGGCGGACACCGCGCCGCCGCGGGGCTGTCGATCGAGCCCGGCCGGATCGAGGCCTTCTCGGCCGCGCTCGCCGACCACGCGGCCGGCGTGCTGGCGGACGACGACCTGCGGCGAGCCATGCACGTGGACGCGGTGGTGGCGCCGTCCGAGGTATCGCTCGAGCTGGCGGACGAGCTGGCGCGGCTGGAGCCGTGCGGCCTCGGCAATCCGGCCGTCACGCTGCTCGCCCCGGCCGCGTCGGTGGCGGCCGTGGAGACGATGAGCGAGGGCCGGCACCTGCGGATGGCGGTCGAGCTGGGCGGCTTCCGGTGCCGTGCCGTTGGGTTCGGGCTCGGCCGGCGCGCCGAGCAGCTGCGCCGGCCCGGACGGTATGACGTCGCCTTCCGCCTGCAGCGCAACGAGTGGAACGGCACCGTCACGCCGCAGATGGTGATCCGGGACGTCTGCCCGCTGCCGGCGCAGCCCCCGGCGGCCGAGCCGTCGCCTGCGGGCGGCGCTCTCGCGGGTGAGGTGATCGATGCCCGTGGCCGCGGCACCCAGGTGGCGACGATCGCGCGGCTCCTGGCCGCCGGCGAGGACGTCCTGGTGATCGTCGCCGAGCGGGCGCGGCGGATGGCGATGCTGTCGAGCATCCTGCATCCGGCACGGTTCGGCGAGGCGGGCGTCGCGCTGGCGGAGTGGGGCGAGTTGCCCAGGGCGGCGGCAGGGTTCGGCGAGCTGGTCGTGCTCGACCCGCCGCCGGACGCCGGCCGGCTGGCGGTGCTGTCGGAGCTGGCGGCCGAGGCCCGCACGCACGTCGTCTGGGGCGCAGCCGAGATCGAGTTCGCGCGCAGCGTCGCCGAGGCGCAGGAGCCGCTGCGGCCCGCTCTGGCGGCAGTCTGGCGCGCCGCCCGTGACGGGGTGACGCCGCTGCTCGCGCCGGAGACGGTGGAGAAGTGCGCGCAGGTACTGGAGGAGCTCGGGCTTGACCCCACCGCGCCGCCCCAGGGGAAGGTCGACCTCGACCGGTCGGCCACGTACCGCGCGGCACAGGAGCGCTACAGCGCCTCGCTGGCCTTCCTCGACCGGCTGGCGGCCGGCGATCTGCCGCTCGAACCGGTCGCGGAACCGGTCGCGGCCGCCGTGTAGATGAGATCGCATCAATCGTCGCCCGAGGCAACCGGGGCATCGACCACTACACTGTGAACATGGCAACCGTGCCGCGCAGCGCGGAGGCCGAACGGCACGATCATCTGCTCCAGGAGCTGCTCGGCCAGGTCTCCGCGTACAACCCGAAGCTTGACACCGACCTCATCGGCAGGGCGTTCGACTACGCCTGCGACCATCACGCCGGGCAGCTTCGGAAGAGCGGCGAGGCGTTCATCCACCACCCGTGGAGCGTCGCCCAGATCTGCGCTGGCATGAAGCTCGACTCGGCCACGATCGCCGCCGCGCTGATGCACGACGTCGTCGAGGACACGTCGGCGGAGCTCGACCAGGTGCGGGAGGAGTTCGGCGACGAGGTCGCGCTGCTGGTCGAGGGCGTGACCAAGCTGTCGAAGATCAACTTCGCGAGCCGCGAGCAGGCCCAGGCCGAGAACTACCGCAAGATGATCATGGCGATGGCGCAGGACGTGCGCGTCGTGCTGATCAAGCTGGCCGACCGCCTCCACAACATGCGCACCATCGACGCGCTGCCCAAGCAGAAGCAGACGGCCAAGGCGCGCGAGACGCTCGAGATCTACGCACCGCTGGCGCACCGTCTCGGTATCCACTCGATCAAGTGGGAGCTGGAGGACCGCGCATTCCAGACGCTGCATCCGCGCCGCTATGCCGAGATCGAGGCGATGGTGAACCAGCGCCGCGCCGACCGCGAGCGGTACGTGGAGGAGGCGTCGACGATCCTGCTGCGCGAGCTGGACGAGACCGGCGTGCGCGCGGAGATCTCCGGCCGCGCGAAGCACTTCTACTCGATCTACGCCAAGATGGCCCAGGGGGGCAAGGAGTTCAACGAGATCTACGACCTGACCGCGATGCGCGTGCTGGTCGACTCGGTCAAGGACTGCTACGGGGCGATTGGCGTCATCCACTCGCTCTGGAAGCCGATGCCCGGGCGCTTCAAGGACTACGTGGCGATGCCCAAGTTCAACATGTACCAGTCGCTGCACACGACGGTGATCGGTCCCGAGGGAAAGCCGCTCGAGATCCAGGTACGGACGCAGCTGATGCACCAGACGGCCGAGTACGGCATCGCCGCCCACTGGTTGTACAAGGACAAGTCGGCCGCCGCGAAGGACGGCGGATCGATCCCGTGGCTGTCGCAGCTGATGGACTGGCAGAACGACGCGCGCGACCCCAAGGAGTTCATGGAGACGCTTCGGGTCGACCTGTTCTCCGACGAGGTCTACGTGTTCACGCCGAAGGGCGAGGTCAAGAGCCTGCCGGCGGGCGCGACGCCGCTCGACTTCGCCTACGCGGTGCACACCGACGTCGGCCACCGCTGCGTCGGCGCCAAGGTGAACGGGCGGATCGTGCCGCTGCACTACACGCTGCACTCCGGCGACTTCGTCGAGGTGCTCACGTCCAAGCAGGAGCGCGGCCCGTCGCGGGACTGGCTGAACCTCGTGCAGACCTCGCGGGCGCGCAACAAGATCCGGCAGTGGTTCAGCCAGCAGGCGCGCGAGGACCTCGAGCACAAGGGCCGCGAGTCGCTGCACCAGGCGTTGAAGTCGAACGGGCTGCCGCACCAGAAGGTGTCGGCCTCGCCGCTGCTGGCCGGGATCATCCGCGACATGGGCTTCAAGAAGGCGGACGACTTCTACGTCGCGATCGGCGCCGGCAAGGTGCCGGTCGGCCAGATCGTGTCGAAGGTGCTGGGCAAGCTGAAGACGTCCGAGGTGGTGACGCCAGAGGCCGACTTCCTCGTCACGCGGCGCCCGCAGAAGCGGCCGTCGGCGTCGAGCAACTACGGCATCCGGGTCGACGGCGCGGTCGACCAGGACGTGCTCGTGCGCATGGCAAAGTGCTGCACCCCGGTGCCAGGCGACGACGTCGTCGGGTACATCTCGCTCGGACGCGGCATCACCGTGCATCGCGAGGACTGCCCGAACGTGAAGGCGCTGCGCCGCAACCCCGAGCGGTTCACCGCGGTCAGCTGGGACGGCGACGGCGCCGCCACGACCTCGTTCCGGGTGACGATCGCGCTGCAGTCATGGGACCGCCCGCGGCTGCTCGAGGACGTGGCGCGGACGTTCGCCGAGTACGGCTGCAACATCGTCGAGTACGGCGGCCACGTGGCCGACCAGATGGCCCGGAACTGGTACACGGTCGAGGTGGGGGACACCAAGACGCTGCGCAGCCTGATCTCCGCGCTGAAGAACATCGACGCGGTGTTCGATGCCTACCGCGTCACGCCGAGCAGCTGAACGAGCGGCCTGACCCGCCGCGAGCGGCGATAGACTCGCCCACATGGAGGTGCTGCAGGGCGAGAGCGTGGTCTGGAAGGGCCATCCCAGCTGGAAGGCGCTGCTGCTCTATTACCTGAAGTGGACGCTGGTGTCGCTGATCCCGGCGGCGATCTGGGTCGGCCTCGACAAGGCCATGAGCGACCCGCCCAGCCCGACCATCTTCGCGGCGCTGACGCTGCTCGGGCTGATCCTCACGTACGCCGGCGGCTGGATCAAGCGCGCGACCACCCACTACACCGTGACCGACAGCCGGATCCACATCCGCACGGGGCTGGTGTCACGGCGGGAGCATTCGACGCAGCTGTCGCGGGTGCAGAACGTGAACGTGACGCAGACCATCATGCAGCGGCTGCTCGGCATCGGTGACGTCGACTGGGACACCGCCGGCACGGAGGAGGCGGAATCGGAGTTCCGGTTCGTCGGAGTGGAGGATCCGAGCTCGCTCGTCCGCATCGTCGACCAGCGCCTGCACGCGATCGGCAATTGACCGGCGACTGGGCGTCGCAGCTGCGCCGCATGGCGCTGCGCTTTCCGGAGTCCCGTGAGGACCACCCGTTCGGGCCGGAGGCACACGTCTTCAAGGTGGGCGGCGGCAGCCGCATGTTCGCGATCATGAGCGACGGGCCGCCGGTGCGCATCACGCTGAAGCTGACGCGCGAGGAGCGGGAGATCGCGCTCACGCTGCCGTACGTCAGCGAGGCCCGCTACGTCGGCCGCTACGGGTGGATCACCGCGAGCGTCGACGACGACGACTGCCTGGAGGCGGCGATCGAGTGGATGCGCGAGAGCTACTGGCTGCGGGCTCCGCAGGCCTTGAAGGAGGCGGCCTGGGAGACGGAAGCCTGACCGCCCGGCATCACGGCTCCCACGGCTCGCCGCCCGTGTCCCACCCGACCAGGCAGTACGGGCTGACGAGCGCCGCAACGTCCTCGAGGAACCGGCGATCCGCTTCGCCAAAGACCGCCGGCTGGTCGGAGTCGATGTCGATCTCGGCCACGACGATGTCCTCGTAGCTGATCGGCACGACGATCTCCGAGCGGGTCGACGCGAAGCAGGCGAGGTAGCGGGGGTCGGCGTTGACGTCGTCGACGATCTCGGTCACGCCGCTGGCGGCCGCAGCGCCGCACACGCCCTCGCCCACCGGGATGCGAACGTGCCCGGTCGCGGCCGGCCCATTCCACGGCCCGAGCTGGAGCTCGTCGCCCTCGACGAAATAGATGCCGACCCAGGAGTAGTGGTCGAATCGCTCGCGCAGCACGTCGACGACCTGCCGCAGGATCTCGTCGGAGTCCTCCTCGTCCTGCACGATCCGCGGCACCTCGAGCAGCACATCGCGGTAGTGGTCCGCGCTCACAGCTCCAGCTCCGGTTCGAAGGCGGCGATCGCCTCGCGCACCCGCCACTCCACCGGCACCGGGCGCCGCTCCGCAAGGTCGACCGAGACGGCGGTCTGCGTCGCCACCACCAGGCGCTCCTCCGAGGTTGCGTTGTAGGCCTCGAACTCCCAGAGCACGCTCGTCGTCCCGATCCGTCGCACGCGAACGTACACCTCGAGCTCGTCATCGAAGCGGGCGGGCGCGTGGTACTCGACGTGCTGCGCGCGCATGACGAACTCGGGGTCGGCGGGCTCGCGGACGAGCACGCCCAGGTCGCGCAGGTACTCGACCCGGGCGCGGTCGAAGTAGGGCATGTAGCGGCCGTAGTAGACGATCCCCTGCGCGTCGGTCTCGTCGAACCCGACACGAGTCCGGTAGACGTAGCGAAACGGCGGGCGTCGGTCCGTCGCCGGCATCAGCTGCGGATCACGGCGAGCACCTCGTCCCGCCGCTGCTCCATCGCCTCCTGCGACGCCACCGATTCCAGGTTCAGGCGCAGCAGCGGCTCGGTGTTCGAGGGGCGGACGTTGAAGTGCCAGTCGTCGAACTCGAAGGAGATGCCGTCCAGGTGCGAGACGCGCTTGGCCTCCGGACCGTAGCGATCCTTCAGCTCCTGCAGCTTCAGCGGTACGTCCGACACCGTCGAGTTGATCTCGCCGGAGATGTGGTAGCGCTCCCGGTAGGGCGCGAGCAGTTCGGACAGCTTCCCTCCGCTGCGTGAGATCAGCTCGAGCATGACCAGCGCCGGCACGATGCCGGTGTCGCAGTAGTAGAAGTCGCGGAAGTAGTAGTGCCCGGACACCTCGCCGGCGAAGACCGCATCCTCCTTCCGCAGCCGGGCCTTGATGAACGCGTGGCCGACCCGGTTCTCGAGCGCGGTGCCGCCCGCCTCCGCGACGGTGTCGCGCACGGCCCAGGAGGCGCGCAGGTCGTAGAGGATCGTCGCGCCGGGATGCGCTTCCAGCATCGCCCGGGCGATCAGTGCGGTAATCAGGTCGCCCTCCACGAAGCGGGCGGTGTCGTCGATGAAGAAGCAGCGATCGGCGTCGCCGTCCCAGGCAATGCCGAGGTCGGCCCCCTCGCCGGCGACCTGCTCCATGATGAACCGGCGGTTCTCCTCGAGCAGCGGGTTCGGTTCGCCGTTTGGGAAGCTGCCGTCCGGGTCGAGGTGGTGGGGGATGGCGTCGATCGGCAGGCGCTCGAGCAGTCCCTCGATCATCGGGCCGGCCATGCCGTTGGCGCCGTCGAGCACCACGCGCAGAGGGCGGACGGCAGAGGGGTCGATGAACCGCAGCACCCGGTCATGGAACTCGGCGTAGACGTCGCGCTCCGTCACCTCTCCCGCGCCGGAGGGATCGGGCAGGCCGTCCTCGGCAAGGCGCTTGATCTGGTCGAGTCCCGAGTCGCCACCGACGGGCTTGGCGCCGCGGCGAACGATCTTCATCCCGTTGTAGGCGCGCGGGTTGTGGGAGGCGGTGATCTGGATTCCGCCCTCGTAGCCGTACTCGCCGACCGCGAAGTACAGCATCTCGGTGCCGATCTCGCCCAGCTTGACAACGTCGGCGCCCTGCTCGGCGGCGCCCCGTGCGGCCGCCTCGGCCAGCTCTGGAGAGGTCAGCCGCATGTCATGGCCGATGGCCATGGTGGCGGGCTCGAAGGCTGCCACGTACGCACGACCGAGCCGGTACGCTCCGTCCGCGTCGAGCTCGTCGGGCACGATGCCCCGCACGTCATACGCCTTGAACACGGAGGAGCTGAGCATCGCGGCGATGATAGAGCAGGTCGAACTGCGACCGGCGCGGGTCGACGACGCCGAGGCGCTGGCCGCGCTGTATGCGTCCCAGCGTGACTTTCTGGCGCCGTTCGACCCGATCCGCCCGGATGGGTTCTATACCGTGGCCGGGCAGCGCTCGGAGCTCGAGCAGGCCGTCGCCCAGTCGCGCGCCGACCTTCGGCACCGGTTCGTGATCCTGGCGGACGGCGCGATCGCCGGCACGCTCGGCATCAGCAACGTCGTGCGCGGACAGTTCCAGAGCGCGAACCTCGGCTATTTCGTCGCCGAGGAGGTGAACGGCCGGGGGGTGGCGACGCGGGCGGTTGGGCTCGCGGTCGAGCAGGCGTTCGGCCGGATCGGGCTGCACCGCCTCGAGGCCGGCACGCTGGTCGACAACCTCGCGTCCCAGCGCGTGCTCGAGAAGAACGGCTTCGTCCGGATTGGGGTCGCGCCCCGGTACCTGCGCATCGCCGGCGACTGGCGCGACCACATCCTGTTCCAGCGGGTGGCCGAGTGAGCGTCGAGCTGCGGCCGATGCGGCCGGAGGAGTTCGACGCGTTCGCCGAGCACGGCCGTGAGGGCTACGTGCGGCAGCTGGTGGAGTTCTCAGGGATGGAGCCGGCCGCTGCCCAGGCGAAGGCTGAGCGCGACTACGCGATGACGCTGCCACGAGGCCTGGAGACGCCTGGGCACTGGCTGTTCGCCGTGGAGGCCGACGGCCGGCGGGTGGGCACGGTCTGGTTCGCGGAGCGGGTGCTCGACGGTCGCACGGTGGCGTATCTCTACGAGATCGAGATCGACGAGGCCGAGCGCGGCCGCGGTCTCGGACGGGCGGCGATGGAGGCGTTCGAGCGGGAGGCGGCCCGGCGCGGCCTGACGGAGCTCGAGCTGAACGTGTTCGGCGGGAACATGGTGGCACGATCGCTGTACCAATCCCTCGGGTGGCGGGAGACCGCGGTGCACATGGCAAAGCGTCTGTGACGGCGGATCGCCGGGTCCTGCTCTGGGACTTCGATGGCACGCTCGCGCACCGGCCACGCATTCTGAGGGGTCGGCCTTCAGACTGACCGCAGGGCCTGCCTTCAGGACGGCCGCGGTTGCGAGCTCACGCCGACGGCCATGCCGCACGCACCTTCTCCAGCGTGCGCGACAGGTGCTCCGGCATGACGCGCACGTCCGCCAGCACCGGCATGAAGTTCGTGTCGCCGTTCCACCGCGGGACGACGTGCAGGTGGATATGCCCCTCGACGCCGGCGCCGGCGACGCGCCCGAGGTTCATCCCGCAGTTGAACCCCTGCGGCGCCATCGCGCCCTCGAGCGCTGTGATGCCGGAGTCCATCAGCGACCACATCTCCGCCCGCTCGCCCTCGTCCAGCTCGCCCGGCCTGGCAACGTGCCGGTACGGCGCGACCATCATGTGCCCATTCGTGTAGGGGTAGAGGTTGAGCACCACGAACGCCCGCTCGCCCCGGTGCACGATCAGCGCCTCGTCGTCCGACATGTCCGGCTTCTCGCAGAAGATGCAGCCGTCGCCGCCGCCCGACTCGATGTACTCCAGGCGCCACGGCGCCCAGAGCCGCTCGCTCACAACCACCTCTTGTGACGGAAGTACGCGAGCATGCCGCCCGCGATCAGCACCATCGCCAGGATGATGTCGTAGAAGCTGTGCCGCTCGTGCTGGAACGGGATCGGCACGTTCATCCCGTAGATCGTGCCGAGCCACGTTGCCGGAAGCATGACGACGCTGAAGATCGCAAGCACGCGCAGGATGTCGTTCTGCTTGTGGGCGATCACGGACTCGTTCGTCTGCTCGAGCGCCTCGACGACCTCCTTGTAGTTGTCGAGCTGGTCCCAGATGCGCTCGGCGGAGTCGACGATGTCGTCGAAGTAGACCTCGAGATCCTCCGACAGGTACCGCGTCCGCGCCCGCTCCAGCAGCCGCAGCGTCGAGCGCTCCGGCTTGATGATCTTGCGGTACGCGATGATCTCCTGCTTGACGTTGGAGATGTCACGGGCGACGTCCTCGCTGCGCTCCTCCCAGATCGCGTTCTGCAGGCGGTCGAGCTTGAACCCGATCTTGTCGAGGATCGGGAAGCAGTAGTCGAACGACTCGGACAGGATCTCGTAGAGCAGGTAGCCCGAGCCCTTCGACAGGTACTCCTCCCGCAGCTCCTCGCTGTTCGACAGCCGGGTGAACAGGCGGCCGACGGGCTTCAGTGGGTGGTTGGGCAGCGTGATCACGTAGTCCTGGCCGACGAACACGTTCAGCTCAGCCGCGTTCAGCCGCCCGATCGACTTGTCGAAGCGGGGGAGGTGCAGGACGAGGAACAGGTAGTCGTCGTACTCGTCGATCTTCGGCCGCTGCCGGGTCGAGAGCACGTCCTCGAGGTCGAGCTCGTGGAAGTCGAAGTGCTCTGCCAGGTAGGCCGTCTCGATCGCGGTCGGCGTCTCGATGTTCAGCCAGCGGAGCCCGCCGAACTGCAGCTCAGCGAACTGCGGTTCGGTCCGTGCGACATCCTGCCGCTGCGCGGCGCGCGGCCGCCTGCGAACTGTCCTCGGGATCCGGCGCAGGTTCGGCATCTGGCATCAGGGTCGTCGTCACGGGCATAGAGCAAGTGTACCTGGCGGGGCATGTTTCGATGCAGGCGGCGCGCGACCTGCCGCCGGCCCGTCATGTATCGGCACGTCAGCCCCCTCGCCTGTAGGGTTGACCGCCGTGGCAGAGCCGCCCAAGACCCGCACCGGCACGGCCGACGAGCACCTGCTCCAGCGCGAGGACACGCGGTTCCTGCACACCGACCCCTGGCGGATCCACCGCATCACGGCCGAGTTCGTCAACGGGTTCGACCGGCTGGCGGAGGTCGGGCTGGCGGTGGCGGTGTTCGGCTCGGCCAGGACGCCGCGCGACTCGCCGATGTACGAGGCCGCCCGGGAGACGGCCGCGCACCTCGTCGAAGCCGGGTTCGGCGTGATCACCGGCGGCGGGCCCGGCGTCATGGAGGCCGCCAACCGAGGCGCCTCAGAGGCGGGTGGGATCTCGATCGGCTGCAACATCGAGCTCCCGCACGAGCAGCACGAGAACACCTTCGCGAACATCTCGCTGGAGTTCCGGTACTTCTTCGTGCGAAAGACGATGTTCGTCAAGTACTCCGAGGCGTTCGTCGTCTTCCCGGGCGGGTTCGGCACGCTGGATGAGCTGTTCGAGTCGCTGACGCTGGTCGCGACCGGCAAGGTCACCCGGTTCCCGATCGTGCTGGTCGGCAGCGCCTACTGGTCGGG
>DATAHR010000163.1:0-3499 GCA_036263035.1 Gaiellales bacterium
CGGCCGTCACCTGATCCATGAACGCCTGCAGCGCCAGCCGCAGCGGCGAGTACCAGAGGCCGTTGTAGATCAGCGTCGCGTACTGCAGCGCCAGCTGCTGCTTGGTGTGGGCGAGATCGCGCTCGCTGACCAGCTCCTCCACTCCGGCGTAGGCCGTCAGGAGCAGCGCCGCCGCGGGGGTCTCGTAGATCTCACGGCTCTTGATCCCGACCAGCCGGTTCTCGATCATGTCGATCCGGCCGACGCCGTGGGCGCCCGCCAGGGCACCGGCCCGGGCGATCAGCGAGACCAGATCGAGCCGCTCGCCGTCGATCGCGACCGGCACGCCCGCCTCGAACTCGACCTCGACCACCTGCGGCGCGGCCAGGGCGCGCTCCGGTGCGATCGTCAGCGCGAACGCCTGCTCCGGCGGGGACTGCCAGGGATCCTCGAGCGGGCCGGCCTCGATCGAGCGACCCCACAGGTTGTGGTCGATCGAGAACGCCTCGCCGGACTTGACCGGCACATCGATGCCGTGCTCGTTCGCGTAGGCGATCTCCTGCTCCCGGGTCATCCCCCAGTCCCGCACCGGCGCGAGCACGGCCAGGTGGGGCGCGAGCGCCGCGACGGCGGTCTCGAACCGCACCTGGTCGTTGCCCTTGCCCGTGCAGCCGTGGGCGACGGCGGTCGCGCCGCGCTGCCGGGCCGCCGCGACAAGGTGCCGTGCGATCAGCGGCCGCGACAGCGCCGACACCAGCGGGTAGCGGCCCTCGTAGAGCGCGCCCGCCTGCAGCACCGGCAGGACGAACTCCTGGGCGAACTCGTCGCGCGCGTCGACGATCTCGACCTCGGTCGCGCCAGCCTTCAGCGCCCGCTCGGAGACGGCGTCGGCGTCGATGCCCTGGCCCACGTCGACGAGCAGGGCGACCACCTCGGCGTCGTACTCGTCGGCGAGCCAGCGCAGGGCGACCGAGGTGTCGAGGCCGCCTGAGTAGGCAAGGATGATGGTGTCCTTCATGGTGTCTCCTCTTGGAGCCGCTCGATGAGGCGGATCAGGTCGTGCCCGCTGTGTGGCTCGCGGGCGATCAGGGCAGCGGTGTCGTCACCGGCGATCGTGCCGATGATCTCGGGGAACGAGGCGTTGTCGAATGCGAAAGCGACCGGATGGGCGTTGGCCGGGCCGGTGCGAAGGACGCAGAGGTTGCCGGACGCCTCCATGGAGCGGACGAGGCCGAGCGCGAGGACGACCTGCCCGACCGGGTCGGCGGGGGCCACGTCGGCCTCCTCGGACAGCGCATAGACCAGCCGGCCGTGCCGGCGCACGCGCACGACGCCCAGCCGGTCGAGGTCGCGGGAGACGGTCGCCTGCGTCACCTCGTGCCCGCGCCGGGCGAGCAGCCTCTGCAGCTGCAGCTGGGTCGAGACCTCGTGCTCGTCGAGCAGCTCGGTGATCATCCGCTGCCGGTCGTTCATGCCGTCACCATCGTTTCCGCTCCGATCCAGACGCGCCAGACGCCGCCGGCGATCGCCGCCAGGCCCGCGTCGAGCTTGGGAATCATGCCGCCGCTGACGTGGCCGGAGGCGACCAGCTGCGACACCGCGGACGCGCTCACGCGGCGGATGACGTCGCCCTGAGGCCCGAGCAGCCCCGGCACGTCCGAGAGGAAGATCAGCTCGGATGCGCGCAGCGCGGATGCCACCGCCGAAGCGGCGTTGTCCGCATTGACATTGAGCCCGCTGGCGGTGGGGGCGATCACCGGGACGATGCCGGCTGCGAGCATGGCCCGGATCCCGATCTGCTCGACCGCCGTCACGCGGCCCACGAGCCCGAGCCGCTCGTCGCCCCACGGCTCCGCCGTGAGCGCGTCCAGCATCGGCCGGCAGGACACGCCCGCGTCGGACAGCGCAGCACAGAGGCCGGCGTTGGCCTCCCGGATCGCCGACTCGACGGCGCGCATGACCGCCGTGTCGGTCACTCGCTGGCCGTCCACGAACCGAGGCTCCAGCCCAGCGGCGCGGCAGGCGGCGCTGATCTGCGGGCCGGCGCCGTGGACGACGGCCACCTGGCGCCCGCGGGCGACGAGGCCGGCGACCTGGGCGGCCGCACCCCGCGCGGCCCCTCCCACCTTGACCACCGTGATCACGTCGTCACCGCGCTGTTGAAGTGGACGTAGTCGGGGGAAAGGTCGGACGCGATCACCGTCGCGTGCCCGGCGCCGAGCCCGAGCGAGATCTGCACCTCGACCTCGTCCTGGCTGAGGTGCGCCTTCGCGTCCGGCATGGCGTGCTCGACCCCCTCACCGCCGTGCACGATCGGCACGCCGCCCACGGTGATCGCGACCCGGTCGGGGTCGAGGTGCACGCCGGCCGCGCCGAGCGCCGCCAGGATCCGGCCCCAGTTCGGGTCGCCTCCGTGCAGGGCGCACTTGACCAGCACGTTCTCGGCGACGCCGCGCGCGGCCGCCCGGGCCTCCGGCCCGCTCAGCGCGCCGGTGACGGTGTAGACGCAGACCCGGGTGGATCCCTCGCCGTCGCGCACCACCTGCTTGGCCAGGTCGAGCATCAGCTCACCCACGGCGCCGGTCAGGATCCGCAGCTGGCGGGGGCCGTCGACCGTCACGCCCGAGGCGCCGTTTGCCAGCATGAAGACGCAGTCGTTGGTACTCGTGCAGCCGTCGACGGAGATCGCGTTGAAGGAGTCGGCCACGGCCTGCCGGAGGATGCGTCGAACCGTGGTGTGAGGCACGTCGGCGTCGAGGGTGACCTGGGCGAGCGTCGTCGCCATGTCCGGCCGGATCATCCCGGCGCCCTTGGCCATGCCGCCGATGCGCACCCGCCCGCCTGCCAGCTCGACCTGCGACTGGGCGAGCTTGGGAAAGCGGTCGGTGGTGCGGATCGCATTCGCGGCCTGGCGGCCGTTGGTTCCGGCCAGCGCCGCGGCGGCGCTGTGGATGCCGGCGACGACGTCGCCGATGGGCAGCGGCCGGCCGATCACGCCCGTCGACGCGACCAGCACGCGGGAGGGTGCGATGCCGAGCGCCGACGCCGTCTCCCGCACCATCGTCCAGGCATCCTCGCGGCCGGCGCTGCCGGTGCAGGCGTTGGCGCAGCCGGAGTTGGTCACGACGGCCTGCGCGGTGCCGGTCTGCACCTGCGCGCGGCTGACGGTGACCGGGGCTGCGACCACCCGGTTGGTGGTGAACACACCGGCCGCCGAGGCGGGCCGGTCGGAGACGAGCAGGGCGAGATCGGCCTTGCCGCTGCGCTTCATGCCGCAGGCGGCGATGCCCGCGGCGAACCCCTTCGGAAAGCAGGCGCCTACAGCCATGCCGCCTCCGAGGGAAGCCCGGTCTGCTCCGGCAGGCCGAGCATGAGGTTGGCGTTCTGGATGGCCTGGCCGGCCGCCCCCTTGACCAGGTTGTCGATGGCGGCGGCGACGATCACGCGGCCGCGCGCCTCGTCCACCCACGCCTGGATGTGGCAGAGGTTGCTGCCGCGGACGGCCTGGGTGCGGACCCCG
>DATAHR010000164.1:0-17936 GCA_036263035.1 Gaiellales bacterium
CCGACCATCAGCTGCTGCTGGAGGTGGTCGCCCAGCTGCGCGGTCGCACGAACCATTTCTTCCGTGCCGCCGCCGCCTCGCTTGCTCCCGAGGAGGCGCTCGAGCACGCGGCGAGCCACCAGCGGCTGCTCGACGTCATCGCCAGCGGCGACCAGGCCGCGGCGGCGCGAGCGATGAAGCACCACGTCGAGACGGCCACCCGCCGTATCGCCGACCAGCACACCTGGGGCGCATCCGGCGACTAGATCGTCCGGCGCTAGATGATTGATTCCACGACCACGCACGTCTGAACGTCCGGCGCGTGGGGTTGGTCAGCGGTTGGGTGGCTGCGGCCGGGAGGCGTCGCATCGCTGCGTCCTCGGTCGGGCAGATATGCCCGATATCTGCCCTCCCTCGATCCTTGCGCTGCTTGCCTCCCGACCGCTCAGACCGCACGCGGCCATGGAATCAATCATCTAGTGCTCCGGCAGCGTCTCCAGGATGAACCAGTTCGACGTCAGCCCGCAGTCGACCCGCAGGTCGATGCCGGTGATCGCCGACGCGTCGTCCGAGGCCAGGAACAGCATCGCGTTTGCGACCTCGTCGGTGCGCACCAGCCGCTTCATCGGCACCCGGGCGAACTGCCCGTTCAGATAGCCCATCATCTCCGGGCCGACCGCCTTCTCCGTCATCTCGGTGTGCGTGAAACCCGGGCTGACGCAGTTCGAGCGGATGCCGTGCTCCGCCAGCTCCAGCGCCATCGTCCGGTTCAGCCCCAGCAGGCCGGCCTTTGACGCGTTGTACGCGACGAACGGCCCGTCCCCGCCGGAGGCGTCGATGCTCGCGTTGTGCACGATCGCGCCGCCGCCCGTCTTCACCATCTCCCGGGCGACCGCCTGCGCCATCACGAAGCACGCGGTCAGGTTGGTGGCGACGATGTCGCGGAACCGTGAGCGATCCACCTCGAGGAACGGCGTGTCGTCGTCGATGCCGGCATTGTTCACCAGGACGTCGATCCGCCCCCACCGACCGACGGCAGCGGCGACCGCGGCCTCCACCTGGTCGTCGTCGCGCACATCGCAGCTGTGGGCGAACGCCGTGCCCCCGGCGGACTCGACCTGCGCGACGGTGGCATCGAGGTCCGCGACGGTGCGGCCGAGCACCATCACCTCGGCTCCCTCCGAGGCGAACAGCCGGGCGGTGGCCTGGCCGATGCCCCGGCCACCGCCCGTGATGATCGCCGTGCGGCCGTTCAGCCGACCGCTAATCGCCGGCCTCCTCCGCGATCTCGGAGAAGTGGTGCGGCTCGTGGGCCGAGCCGGTACGGGAGAGGCCCCACACCGTGACGCCGACCAGGATGATCAACACCGCGAAGCCGAAGTACGCGATGCTGCTCTGCGTCTTGAAGTCCGTGGCGTCGAGCAGGAACGTCTTCAGGAAGTTCTTGTAGAAGATGTAGACGTTCAGGATGATGCCGATCACCGGCACGATCATGTTCGTGAACAGGTTGAACTGATCCCGGGCCACGCGCAGGTGGTAGAAGATGTTGGCCACGCAGACAAGCGTGTACGGGATCAGGACGTAGAACACGTACGAGACGCCGATCCACCCGAACGCGTTCAGCGGGTTCCGGTCCTGCCACAGCACGATGATGAACGGCAGCACCACGCAGCAGCCGAGCACCAAGGCCTGCGCGTTCCACGGCGTCTGGTTCTCGTCCACCTCGGCGAAGGCCCGCGGGGCGAGCCCCTCTCTGGCCAGCGCGTAGAGCAGGCGCGCCGCCGTCAATGAGATCGCCGTGAAGGCTGCGAACACGGCGGTGATGCCGGTCAACGGCACCATGATCCGCAGCAGGCCGATGTAGTGGTCGGCCACCAGGTAGATCGGCGTGAACTCGCCGGAGCTGACGTAGCCGGCCATCGTGCTCGACGGAACCGAGACGACGAAGCCGTACGAGGTGAACACCCAGTAAAGGGCCGCGCCGATGGTGACCAGGATTGTCGCCTTGGGCACCAGGTTGCGCGGCGTCTTCGTCTCCTCGGCCATCGGCGCAACGATGTCGAAGGCCGCGATCGCCAGCACGGCGAACAGCACGGCGTTCTGGAAGCCGGTCCACCCCGCGGTGTTGTGGCTGGGGATGAACGGGTCGGCGGTGAGGTTTCCGTCGATGCCCTGCTTGATGATGATGTAGAGCGCCAGCAGAGCGACAAACCCGGCCTCGATCATGATGAAGTACCCGGTGATCTTGGCGGAGACGCGGATGTCCTTCTTGGTCATCACGGCGACGACCACCACCGAGAACAGGCCGGAGATCATGGCCGTCCACACCCCGACGCCGGACGTGATGCCGAAGTAGTCGAGCAGCGAGTTGAAGAACAGGCCGAACATCACCGGCTGCAGGATCGAGCCGACGATGTAGGTCACCACGAGCACCCAGCCGAGCCAGATCCCGAGCGGCGGCGCGGTCGCCTCCCACAGCCAGGTGAAGACGCTGCCGGTCGACGGCCGGCGGCTGTTCATGACCGCGAAGCTGGCCGCGGTGGGCAGCATGGCGATGCCCACGGCCGCGAATGCCAGAGGCACGATCGGGCCGGTGATGCCCTCCATGAGCCCGACGTTGAAGTACACCGTGAGCGCCAGGCCCATGTACGCGACGCCCAGAATGACGAGCTGCCAAAGCCCGAGCGCGTTCTGGCGGAGCTCACCGTGATGTGCGGGCGGGACGCCGCCCTCTCCGGTGACGGTCACTGCGGTTCCCTCCTAGGAAGACGTTGCGGCCGAACGAGATAGCCGGCCGTGGCGATATCCAACGCTATAGCATCTAGCGTGTCAAGAGCCGGTGTCCTTGACGATCCAGCCCTGGGCCGTCCACCCGCCGTCCACGGTCAGCGTCGTCCCGGTGACGAACGAGCTGTCCTCGTCGTTGGCCAGCCACAACACCGCGCGGGCGATCTCGTCGGGCTCGCCGAACCGGTGCATCGGCGTCCGCGCCTGGTAGCGGACGACGTCGACCACACCCTCATCAATGCCCTTCTGGACGAGCGCCGTGCGAGTGACGCCGGGGGCGACGGCGTTGACCCGGATGCCCCGGTCCGCCCACTCGATCGCAAGCACCTCGGTCATCGCGACGACGGCGGCCTTGGCGGCGCAGTATGCGAGCCGCATCGGGAACGCCTCCCAGGCGTTGATCGAGCTGATGTTGACGATCGTGCCGGCCTTCCGCTCGAGCATGTGGCGGCCGACGACCTGGCTGCACAGGAACACGCCTGTCTGCATGATCCCGATCGACGCGTCCCAGTCGGCGTCCGAGAACGTCTCGGACGGCCCGGCCAGGGCGACGCCGGCGTTGTTGACCAGCACGTCGATGCGGCCGTGCGTATCCAGCACGTCGGCGACGGCCGCCTCGACCGACGCCCGGTCGGAGACATCGCACTGATGGGCACTGCCGTTGGCCACCGCGGCGACACCGCGTGCGGCGTCCAGGTCGAGGTCGAGCACGGCCACGGTGGCGCCCTCGTCCGTGAACCGGTGGGTGATCGCCTCGCCGATGCCGCGGCCGGCCCCGGTGACGACGCAGATCCGGCCGTCCAGCTTCACCGCAGCCCCTCCTCGAGCGGATGGGCCGCCAGCGGTTCGACCCGGACGTCCATGTAGGGCCACAGCGGCAGCGACGTCACCGCGGCGTGAACGGCGGTCGCGTCATGCGCGCTGTACAGCGACCAGTTGGACTGGCGCCCCGGGATCCGCCAGATGCGAGCCAGCGTTCCCTCGGCGATCAACTCCCTCCCCCGCGCCGACTCGAGCTCGAGCAGGCGTTTGCGCTCGTCGGCCGGCATGTCCGGCGGCAGGTGGACGTCGATACGGACGAGGAACTCCATGGGGGTCAGACCTCCACCGGGTTGACGATTGACGGGACCGGCCTTCCGGCCACGAAGTCGATGACCTGCCGCGTCGCGAACACCGGCAGGTCATGCAGGGCCTGCGGCGAGTACCAGGCGGCGTGCGGCGTGAGGGTCACCCCGGGCAGCGCTCGCAGGGGGCTGTCTGCGGGGAGCGGCTCGCGCTCGAACACGTCCAGAGCTGCCGCGGCCGGACGTCCGGCGGCGAGGGCCTCGGCCAGCGCCCCCTCGTCGACCAGCCCGCCGCGGCAGGTGTTGACCAGCACGGCACCGTCCCGCATCAGCTTCAGCGCGTCGCGGTCGATCATGTGATGCGTGGCCGGCGTCAGCGGCGCGTGCAGCGTGACGCAGTCCGCCGCGGCCAGCGCCGCCTCCAGGTCGGCCGGCTGCAGCCCGTCGGCGAGGATCCGATCCGCGGCGACCAGCGGGTCGTGAACCAGCACGTTGAAGCCGATCGCGCGCAGCGCCGCGCCGACGCGCGACCCGATCCGGCCGTAGCCGATCACGGCCACCGTGGTGGCGGCCGGGCGCACCGCCCTGGGGGAGTCGGCAACCGCCGCCCACCGTCCCTCCCGCACCGCCCGGTCGAGCGTGCTGATGCTTCGCAGCAGGTCGAGGATCAGCGCGAGCGTGTGGCACACGACCTCGTCGATGCAGTAGTCGGGCGTGTTGGCGACCGCAACGCCGCGGGCCGTGGCCGCGCCGACGTCGATCATGTCGTAGCCGATGCCCAGCCGGCTGATGAAGCGCACGGTGGGCAGCGCATCCAGCACCCGCTCGCCGATCGGCACCCACTGCACGATCAGCGCCTCGGCTCCCTGACACCGCTCGATCACCTCATCCTCGGTGGTGCAGTTGGCCCGCAGCGCGCGCAGCCCGGCGCCCTCAAGCAGCTCCTCCTCGATGTGGTTCGAGGGCAGGTCCGAGTCGGTGATCGCGACCAGCGCGCCGCTCATGTGGCCTCCTCCGGCTCGAGCGTCGTCATTCGCCCTTGACCGCCCCACCGACGAGGCCGCGGAGGAAGAACCGCTGCCCGAACAGGTACAACGCCATGATCGGCAACGTGGCGAGCGACAGCCCCGCCATCACCACCGGGATGTCCAGGTTGTAGCGGTTCTGGAACGCGGTCAGGCCGGCCATCAGCGTGCGCGAGTGGTCGCTCTGCAGGAACACCAGGGCGATAAGCAGCTCGTTCCAGACCCACAGCATGTTGACGACTGCGAGCGTGATCAGCGGCGCACCGGACAGCGGCAGCACCACGCGCGAGAACACCTGGAATGACCCGGCGCCGTCCATCTCGGCGGCCTCGATCAGCGCCGGCGGCAGGGTGCGGAAGTACGCCGTCAGCATGTACACCGAGAACGGCATCATCAGGCCGACATAGATGACGATCACGAACCGGAAGGTATCGATCGCGTTGAGCTCGGTGCCGAGCAGGAACAGCGGCACCACCAGCACGACCGGCGGCAGCACCATCAGCGCGATCATCCCGGCCAGCAGGCTGTCGCCGCCTGGGATCCGCCAGCGGGAGAAGGCGAAGGCGGCGAACGCCGAGAACGTGAGCGTGATCGTGACCGACCCGATGGTCAGGATGGTGCTGTTCAGCAGCCATCGCGGGAACTGGTCGTTGAGCGCCGTGCGGTAGGCGTCGAGCGACGGCGAGGTCGGGAACCCGAGCGGTTGGTCGAGGAAGGCGCCCTGCGTGCGCAGTGAGGCGGAGATCATCATGTAGATGGGCAGGATCGCGGCGATCGTGAAGGCGATCAGCACGCCGTGCTGGACGACCTTGCCGGGCAGCCGGCTCATCGCAGGCTCCTCTTCGGGAGCACCGCGCGGAACACCAGGAAGGCAGCCGCCAGCGCGAGGAACCCGAGCAGCAGCACCGTCGCGGCGCTCGCGGCCAGCCAGGGGATGTCGGAGGTAAAGGCGTTGTCGTAGATGTATGTCTCCGTCACCTGCGTGGCATCGCCCGGGCCGCCGCGCGTCATCACATACACGTAGCTGAACACCCACGAGACCAGGGTGATGCCCTCGATGACAACGTAGAACCCGATGATCGAGCGCATCAGCGGAAGCGTGACATGCCAGTGGCTGCGCCAGAACCCGGCACCGTCCACCTTCGCCGCCTCGTAGAGCTCGCCGGGCAGGCTGAGCAGGCGGGCCAGGAACAGGATCACTCCGAAGCCAAGCTCCTTCCAGATGATCACCGACGCCAGCGAGTAGAGCGCGATGTTCGGATCGCCCAGCCAGTCATGAGCCAGACCGCCCAGGCCGACCGCCTCCAGGGAGGAGTTGAGCATGCCGTGCAGCGTCAGGATCTGGCCGAACAGCACCCCCACCACCGGCACGGGCAGGATGTAGGGCAGGAACACGGCGAAGCGGTGGATGCGCCAGCCGCGCAGCCCCTCGTAGAGCAGGATCGCCAGCATCAGGGCGATCACGATGATGATCGGCAGCGTCAGCAGCAGCCGGAGGTTGTGCCCGACGGCGGTGCGAAACGGCGGATCGTGGATGACGATCCGAAGGTTGTCGAGCCCCACCCATTTGCCCTCGCGGTGGAGGGCCTCCTCGACCACGCGGTACACGCCGTACCCGAAGACGAACGCGATCGACAGGAAGGCGGGTGCGATCCACACCAGCGCCTGCCACGGGGTGCGCCGGCGGGACCGACGCTTGCGCCTCGACCCCGCCGGCTTGCTCACCGAATGAGCGGCTAGATGATTGATTCCACGACTCCGCACGTCTGATCGCGTGACTGTGGGTTGTTGCCGATCGTGTGGGGGCTGCGACCGGTAGGTCTTCGCATCGCGGCGTCCTCGGTCGGGCCGATATTCCCGATATCGGCCCTCCCTCGATCCTTGCGCTGCTTGCCTACCGCTCGCTCAGACCGCACGGCGCCGCGGAATCAATCATCTAGTTCCCCGCCCACTCTTTGAAGTTGTCGATCAGGTCAGGCTGGATCGTCCTGATCCGCTCCATCTCCTTCTCCATGTTCGCCGCCGCCTGATCCGCCGATTCGCTGCCGGCGAACATCAGCTGCACACCCTCGAAGTTGCCCTTCGAGTCGAGGTCCGTCGGGATGAAGTTCTCGAGGTACGGCGAGCCGTCCTTCGACATCTGGAACAGGTCATTGACCTGCGGCACGGAGATCATGCCGGCGTCGAACCGGTCGTCCGCCGGCAGCGCGCCGGTGGCTTTGTAGAACGCGGCCAGCCGCTCGGGCGTGTGCAGATACATGATGAAGTCGGCCGCTTCCTGCTTGTGCGGTGACCAGGAGCTGATGCCGAGCGTCTGAGACGTCGAGCCCAGCTTGCCGGCGCCGATGCCCTGGCCGTAGGCGGGCATCGCCATCACGCCGACCTTGTTGGCGCCGACCTGCTTGACGAAGTTGCCCACCTCGGTGCCGGCCGAGATGGTCATGGCCGACTTGCCGTCCACCCAGGTCTGCTGCGCCTGGTACAGCTCCTGCGAGCCGATGTCGTCGTTCCAGCACTTGTGGTCGATCATGTCCTGCAGCCTCGACCACCACTCGGCGAACTCGGGGTCGGTGAACTTCTTGGTGCCGACCACCGCCTCCTTGAGGTCGTCGATCGACGTCAGCGACTGGCTACCCAGGATCGAGTACAGCCACCCGCCGAACCACCCGTCCTTGACGCCGCCCGCGATGGGCGTGATGCCCTTCGAGCGGAGTGTGTCGCACGCCGACAGGAACTCGTCCCAGTTGGTGGGGACGGCAACGCCGGCCTTCTGCAGGATGTCCTTGCGGTAGAGGACGGGGAACGACGGCTGGACGTACCAGGGCGCCGTCCACACCTTCCCACCTGAGGTGTCCTCGGAGGCGTTCAGGTAGTGGGACAGCTCGTCCTTCGGGATGTAGTCGGACACCGGGGCGAGGTTGCCGTCCCACGCGTCCTGCAGGTTCCAGATGCCGCCCCAGCGGTACTCGATGTCGGGGCCCTTCTTGGCCTTGGCGGCCGCTGCGAAGTTGGGCATCAGGTTGTCGGTCGACTGCAGAACCGTGTCGATCGTGATGTTGGGGTGGGCTGCCTCGTACTTCTGCACCGAGTCGGCAACGAAGTTCTTCATGCCGGCGGCCTCCTGGTCGCCCCACCACCACATGGTCAGGTGGACGGGGCCGCCGGACGACGCCGGTGCGCTGGACCCACCGTTCGAGCTGGCGCTCGAGCCGCCGCAGCCCGCCGCGACCGCAACCACCGCAGCAAGCAGGACGGACACGGCTGTTTTCCTCTTCACCATCGCGATCCTCCTTCGGTTCCGCGAACCGCTCAGAACGTCACTGTCAGCCCGCCGTCGACGACGATACGGGCGCCGTTCGTGTACGTGTTGTCCTCAGAGACAAGAAACGAAACCACCGCAGCGATCTCTGAAGGCTCGGCCGCCCGCCGCACCGGCAGCCGTCCGCTCTCCACGTAGTTGTCCTTGAACCAATCCCCGTCGAGCTCGTCGACGCCGTTGACCACCGACATCCGCGTCCGCACGAAGCCGGGTGCCAGGCTGTTGACGAGCACCCCATGCTCCCCCAGCTCGAGCGCCAGCGTGCGCGTGGCCGCCTCCAGCCCGCCCTTGGCCGCGTCGTAGCTGAGCGCCGTGCGCTCGCTGTTGGTTGCATGGATCGATGTGATGTTGACGATCCTGCCGCCGCCGTTGTGCGCCATGTGCAGCCCGGCGGCGCGCGCCAGCCAGATCGGCCCGTCCAGCATCACGCCCAGCTGGCGACGGTACGACGCCGGGGTCAGGTCGGCCACCGACTCGGGAATGAAGACGCCGGCGACGTTCACCATCGCCTTGACCGGTCCGTGCTCGGCCGCCACCCGCTCGATCAGCGAGTCATGCGACTCGATCGCCGAGACGTCGGCCTCGACCGAGGGCCCTGTCTCGCACGGCTCGATGTCCAGCCCGACGACCAGCATCCCGTCCTGCCGGAGCCGGGCGGCGATCGCCGCCCCGATGCCGTTCGCCGCGCCGGTGACCACCGCCACCGGCCGTCCTTGATCCGCCATTGAGGCGTAGTAAACGCTATAGCGTATAGCCCGTCAAGCTACTGGATGGTGAACCCGCCGTCGACGATCAGCGTCTGCCCGGTCATCCAGGCGCTGTCGTCCGACAGGAGAAACACCGCGGGGCCCGCCATGTCCTGCGGCTCGCCCACCCGGCGAAGCGGCAGCCGCCCGGCCACCTGCGGGGCGAGATCGTCCCAGTCCGGGCGGTCGATGTAGGCCGCCGGAGTCGTGACGACCCCGGGCGCCAGGACGTTGACGCGTACGCCCTGGGGGCCGGCGTCAACCGCCAGGGCACGCGCGAACGCCGTGATCCCGCCCTTCGTCGCCACATAGCTGGCGTAGCCTGGCTGGGCGACGTGCGCGAGCTGGCTGCCGACCAGCACGATCGAGCCGCTGCCGGCGGCGATCATGTGGCGCAGCGCCTCGCGGGCCATCCGCATGCCCGCGGTCAGGTTGACCTGGATGAAGTTGTCCAGCCAGGCGTCGTCCGTCTCGCGGAAGTCCTCGGCTCGCCGCACGGTGCCGGCCGCATGCACAAGGCCGTCGAGGCCCCCGAACTCCTCGACGGCGTGGGCGGCGACCGCCTCCGGTGCGCCCGGATCGACCAGATCGGCCCGAAGCGTTGCGATCCGTCCGTCTTCGGCGGCCGTCCGGGCGAGCGCATGCTCGTCGCGGCCGACGGCAAGGACCTTCGCGCCTTCGTCCGCGCAGCGCACCGCGATCGCGCGGCCGATGCCCGACGACGCGCCGGTGACCACGACCGTTCTCCCTGTCAGCGCCGCCACGATGCCATAGCATAGGGACATGGGAGAGCTCGACGGGCGGGTGGCGATCGTGACCGGTGCCGGGGCTGGGCTCGGCCGGGCCATCGCCGGCCGGCTGGCGGACGCGGGCGCGCACGTCGTCGTGTTCGAGATCGACGGCGAGTCTGCCGAGCGCGCCGCAGGTGAGCTGGCCGGCGAGTTCCGCCAGGTCGACGTCAGCGACCGGGACCAGGTCGAGGAGGCCGTGCAGTCGCTCGACCGCGTTGACATTCTGGTCAACAACGCCGGCGTGTCGCACGTCGGTAAGGAGCTGCACGAGGTCACCGATCACGAGTGGCACCGCTCGATCGATGTCATGCAGCACGGGGCGTTCTATTGCATGCGAGCCGTCGCGCCGGGGATGCTCGAGCGCGGCAAGGGCTCGGTCGTCAACATCGCGTCGATCCGCTCCGAGACCCCGAACCGGGAGCGGGTCGCCTACTGCGCACCCAAGGCGGCGGTGCTCATGATGACGCGCTGCGCCGCGGCAGACTGGGGCGACCGTGGGGTGCGGGTGAACTGCATCTCGCCCGGCTTCCAGCGGACTCCGATGTGGGATGCCGACATCGAGGCCGGCGTCGTGGACGGCGAGCGGCTGCTGGCCGGCGTGCCGGCCGGGCGGGTCGGCGATCCCAACGAGGTCGGCGACCTCGTCGTCTTCCTGTGCTCGGACCGCGCGCTCTACATCAGCGGCGCGAACGTCGTGATCGACGGCGGCACGACCTCCGCGCTGGTGTGAGCCCCTTCGACCCGACCACGGTCACCGGCACGCCCTTCGGCGCGCCGCTGGTGCCGCCGCTGCCGATCCGCCTGCGGCGAACCGAGATCCTGACGATCGTGCACCGTACCGACCGGGATGCGGCCGATCGGCTGATCCCCGCCCCGCTCGAACTGGCCGGCGACCTGTGCGTCGTCCACGTGTACCGGATGCACGATGCAGAGTGGTTCGGCGTCTACTGCGAGTCGGCGTGGCAGCTGCCGGTGCGCATGCCGGACGGCACGCCGGCCGTGTACTCGCCGTTTCTGGTGCTCGAGTCCGACGGCGCCGTGGCCGCCGGCCGGGAGGCCTACGGCCAGCCGAAGAAGGCAGGCCAGGTGTCGCTGGAACCGAACGGCGACCTGCTGGTAGGTCGTGTTGCCCGAAACGGCATCGAGATCGCAACGGCGACCATGTGCTGGAAGCAGTCGCCCTCGAGCGGCTCCGAGCTGGAGCAGCTGGTCGCCGGATCGGCGGTGAACGTCAACCTTCGCCAGCGGCAGGATGAGGGCGAGGAGTTCAGGACCGAGCTGGTCGCCCGCAACTTCACAGACGTGGTCGAGCACGAGGCGTGGACCGGCCCGGGCACGCTCGAGCTGCACGCCAACGCCCAGGCGCCGGTCTACCTGCTGCCGGTGCGCGAGGTCGTGCTCGCGCTGCACCGCGTGATCGACGTGACGCTGGCGCCGGGGCGCGTCGTCCATCGGTACGCGTAGAGCTTGACGAGCGGCCGGCGTTGTCGGTACCTTTGCGCACCTTTGTCCGGGAGCCCGAACATGCCGTTCTTCGAGTGCGTGCCGCAGCAGGTGGGCCCGGTATGACGGCCACACTGCAAGACCTGCGCGTGATCGCAGCCGGGCTCGATCATCCCGAGGCGGTCGCGCTCGGCCCGGATGGGATGCTCTACGCCGGCGGTGAGGCGGGCCAGGTGTACAGGATCGACGTGCAGACGGGCGAGTTTGCGGAGATCGCCAACACCGGCGGGTTCGTTCTCGGGCTTTGCCATGACGCCGAGGGAGCGGTCTACGTGTGCGACATCGGCGCAGAGCCGGGGATCAAACGTGTCGACCCGGCGGACGGGACCGTCACCGCCTACTGCACCTCGGCCGGCGGCGGCCCGCTCGAGACGCCCAACTTTGCGGCCTTCGCCGAAGACGGCACCCTGTGGTTCACCGATTCGGGAACGGAGAGCCTCGAGATCCGAAACGGCCGCCTACTGCGCGTGCCCCCGGGCGGCGGTGATGCCGAGGTGCTCCCACTCGGCGAGCTGCATTTCCCGAACGGCATGTGCCTGGACGCGGCCGGCCGGCCGGTCTTCCTGGAGACGTTCAGGCCGCGATTGTCGGTTGTCGTGGGCAACCAAGCCACGGTGCTGTGCGAGCTCGAGGGAACCTCGCCGGATGGCGTTGCCCTCACCGCAGACGGCGGGTTCCTGGTCTCCTGCTACTACCCCTTCCGCCTGATGCTGGTGCCGCCGGGCGGCGGAGACGCGGAGGTTGTGCTCGACGATCCCACCGGCATCCACATCCCGATGCCGACAAACGTCTGCTTCTTCGGCGAGGGGCTGCGCCAGGTCGCCATCGCCTCACTGGGCGGCCAGGTGGTGAAATCGATCGACCTCGGCATCGCCGGCGCGCCGGTGCACTACCCGGAGCTGCCTACCCGCTGATCCGTCCAGAGCCCAGGCCGCGGTCGACGCGTGTATCGTGCTCGACAGGGCAATGAACCAGGAATTGGCGCCCAGGTGACCCGAGCGACCGCGTCGAGTGGCGCCGACTGACGCATGCAGACGCCCGATGCACCCGTGGCGTCCGGACGTGAGCTGACGCTGGGCATCGTCGCGGCACCGGGGCTGCCCGCCGATATGGCACCGGACATGGCCGCCGACCTGGCGGCGGAGTTGTCCAAGGCATACCCGGAGATGACATGGCGGCTGCCGGTCATCTTCGATGCGCTGGTGGTCCCGCCGGCGCTGCTGCCGGACCTGATCGACGCGTGCCGGCGGAAGCTGCTCTCAGAGCGGTGGGACATGGCGCTGTGCCTGACCGACCTGCCCCTGCCCTCGGCCGGGCGCACGGTCGCCGGTCATGCCAGCGTCAGCCACAGCGTCGTCGTCATCTCGGTGCCCGCGATCGGCGTCGTCGCCGTGCGCCGGCGGCTGCGCGAGGCGGCGCTGCGGCTGATCAGCCGGACACTGGACGGCTCGGCTCGCGGCGCGTCCACGGGCTTGAGGCTGCGCAGGCTCCAGGACCTCGCCGACCTCGGAGATGGTCTCAGCCTGGGATGGCGATCCGGGCGCGGCGGCAGCCGCCTGGTGGTGGGCATGCTTCGGGCGAACCGGCCCTGGCGGCTCGGCATGAGGCTCTACCGGGCGCTGGTCGCAGCGCTGGCCGTCGTGGCCGTGGCGCTGGTGACCACCGATGTGTGGCGGATCGCCGTTGCGATCGGCTGGGGCCGCCTGGGTGCGATCGCCATCTTCGCAGTCCTGGTCACGACGGTCACCCTGATCATGGCTCACGACCTCTGGGAGCGCAGCCACGACGACCGGTCAAGCGACCAGATCGCGCTCTTCAACATCGTCACCTCGCTCAGCCTGCTGATCGGACTGGCCACGCTCTACGCCGGGCTGGTCCTGGTCACGGCCGTAGGTGCCCTGCTGCTCGTGCCCACGCCGCTGTTTCACGAGGCAGTCGGACGCCCGGTTGGTGCCGCGCAGTACGTCGCGCTGATCTGGCTGGTTGCGTCGCTGGCGATGGTGGGCGGCGCGCTGGGAGCGGGGCTCGAGGCCGACTCGACCGTCCGCGAGGCGGCGTATGGCTACCGGCCCGACATCGAGCCGCCCGTCCAGGCCCAGGCCCGGTAGGCATCCGAGAGGCGCGCGCCGCCGTTGTGGCGGCCCGCCCGATCGCGTAGCGTGTGCCGTCCCGTCCCCCTCCCCCTAGGAGCCGGATCATCGACGAGCAGGGCCACATCCCCGTCACCGGAGGCAACGTCTGGTACCGCCGGCTGGGCACGGGCGAAGGCCTGCCGGTGCTGCTGCTGCACGGTGGGCCGGGTGCCGCCGCCTACTACATGGAGCCGCTGGCCGAGCGGCTGGCCGAGCACCGCCCGGTGGTCGTCTACGACCAGCTCGGCTGTGGTCGATCGGAGCGTCCCGGCGACCTCTCCCTGTGGACGGTCGAGCGCTCGGTGGCCGAGGTCGACCAGGTGCGGGATGCACTCGGGCTCGACCGCTGCCACCTACTCGGCCAGTCGTGGGGCGGCTGGCTGGCAATCGACTACATGGTGCGCGGCCCCTCCGGCATCGCCGGGCTGGTGCTGGCCAGCACCTCGGCAAGCATTCCGCAGTTCATGGCCGAGGCGCGGCTGCTGATCGAGCAGCTGCCGGAGCCGTCGCGCACCACCCTGATCGAGCTCGGCGACCGCGGCGAGTACGACCACCCCGACTACCTCGCCGCCGTGGACGTCTTCTACCACCGGCACCTGTGCCGGTCGGAGCCGTGGCCGGAGGCGCTGGTCAAGAGCGCCGGTCAGATGGACGGCAACGCGGTCTACCTGACCATGAACGGGCCGACCGAGTTCGACGTGATCGGCCGGCTGCGCGACTGGGACCGCACCGCCGACCTGCACCGGATCACCGCGCCCACCCTGATCACGGTCGGCCGCTACGACGAGCTGACGCCGGCGTGCGCCGAGACGATCCACCAGGGCATCGCCGGCTCCCGGGTGGAGCTGTTCGAGGAGAGCGCCCACGTCGCGCACCTGGAGGAGGGCGAGCGCTACGCCGAGGTGGTCGAGCGGTTCCTGCGCGAGGTGGAGGGACGGTCATGAAGGTGTTCCTGTCAACCGACATCGAGGGCACCGCAGGCATCGCCGATTGGTCGCAGGTGCTCGGCCCAGGCGCCGAGTACGAGCTCGGCCGGCGGCTGCTGCAGGACGAGGTCAATGCCGCCATCGACGGCGCGGTGGAGGCCGGCGCCGACGAGCTGGTCGTCAACGACTCCCATTACCTGATGCTGAACCTGCTGCCGGCTGAGCTGCACGGCGAGGCGTCGCTGCTGTCGGGCAAGCACAAGCCGCTGTACATGATGGAAGGCCTCGACGACAGCTTCGCGGCGGCGCTGTTCATCAGCTATCACGGCTCGATCGGCGCTCGCACGGCGATCCTTTCGCACACCTATAACCCGAACTGCATCTCCGAGGTGCGCCTGAACGGCACCGTCACCGGCGAGGCCGGCATCAACGCGCTGGTGGCGCTGCACCACCGGGTGCCGGTCGCGCTGATCACCGGCGACGAGGTCACAGGCGAGGAGGCCCGTCCGTTCATGCCGCAGATCGAGGCGGTGACGGTGAAGCGGTCGGTGTCGCGGTTTGCCGCCGAGAGCCTGCACCCGCAGGTGGCCTGCAGGCGCATCCGCGAGGGGGCGCGCCGCGCGCTGGAGCGGCTGGGCGAGATGTCGCCGCCGGCGATCGAGCTGCCGGCCCGGCTGGACGTCGTCATGCGGATCGCCGACATGGCCGAGATGGCCACCTGGGTTGGTGGGGTGGAACGCACCGGCGACCGCACGATCGCCATCACCGATGCCGATCCGCTGGCTCTCTACCGGCGGTTCGTGACGGTCGTGGCGCTGACCCGCGATCTGGGCCAGGAGGCCTGATGGCGGCCGCGGTGGTCACCGGCGCGGCCGGTGCCATCGGCGCGGCGGTGGCCGCGCGGTTGGCCGCCGACGGCTTCGACGTCGTCACCACCGACGTCGCCGGCGACGTGGACGAGCGCTGCGACCTGCGCGACGAGGTCGCGGTGGCGGCGCTGCGGGACGCGGCCACCGCACGCGTCGGGCCGCCCTGGATGCTGGTGAACGTGGCCGGCGTGTTCTTCGAGCACGACGTGCCCGACACCAGCGTGGAGCAGTACGACGAGATCATGGATGTCAACGTCAAGGGCACGTTCCTGGCCTGCCGCGCCTTTCTGCCCGCGATGATCGCCGCCGGCAGCGGCTGCATCATCAACATCGCGTCCGTCGCCGGGCTGCGCGGGGGCCACCGCCGTGCGGTCTACAACGCGAGCAAGGCGGCGGTGGTCCTGTTCACCCGCTGCCTGGCGCTCGACCATGGCCCCCAGGGAGTGCGCGTGAACTGCGTCTGTCCCGGGCTGATCGATACGCCGATGGCGGACTGGATCACCAGCCGCCCGCAGGAGCTGCAGGCGTGGGAGCAGTCGATCCCGGCACGGCGGATCGGCACCGCCGACGACATCGCCGCGGCCGTATCCTGGCTGGCCGGCGACGACGCCGGCTACATGCACGGCAGCGTGCTGTCGGTGGACGGGGGCGACACTGCGTGATCGAGCGGAGCGCGCTTCAGCTGCAGGGCCCGCTGCTCGAGGGGCTGGAACTGCCGCTGCTTCAGGCGCGCGGGGGCGCCGGCCCTCGCGTCGCCCTGATCGCCGGCATCCACGGCTGCGAGTACGCCTCGATCGCCGCCCTCGGCAGGTTCATGCATGCCCTCGACCCGGAGCGGCTGGCCGGGTCGATCGTGGCCGTGCCGGTTGTGAACATCACCGGGTTTCGCGCCCGTAGCCCCTTCATCACGCCCGAGGACGGCAAGAACCTGAACCGCTGCTTCCCCGGCGACGCCGGCGGCAGCTTCTCGGAGGCGCTCGCTCACCAGGTGTTCGAGCGGGTGATCCGGCCGAGCGACGCGCTGATCGATCTGCACGGCGGCGACCTCGTGGAGGCGCTGGAACCGTTCACGCTGTACGACGAGTCGTCCGTGCAGGAGCAGGCGCATGCGATGGCGGTGGCGTTCGGTCTGCGCTACCTGATCCGTACCGCCGCCGGCGAGGCGATCGGCGGCACCACCAGCCATGCCGCCGCCGCGGCCGGCATCCCCGCGATCACGCCCGAGGCCGGCGGTTGCGGCCGCCTTGATGAGCCGTCGATCACCGCGCATGTTGCCGGAATCGAGAACACGCTGCGAATGCTGGGAGTGCTGGAGGGCGACCCTGCGCCGCCGCCTCCCGGGCAGAGCCTGGTGCGACGGTTCGTGTGGATGCGTTCACCGGTCGCAGGCTGGTGGGATGCCGAGGCGGTTCCTGGGCAGGCGGTTGCCGCGGGCGACCGGCTGGGCGTGGTGCGCGACCTCCACGGCGAGCAGCTGCACGTGGTCGAGTCGCCCGAGCAGGGCGTGATCATGTTCGTCACCTCCAGCCCGGCCATGGCCGAGGACGGCATCCTGCTGGCGGTGGGCGGCGGCATCGAGCCGCTGTAGCGCGCCTGGACCCGGTTTCGGTCAGACCCGCTCGCGCTGCACGATCTCCGGCTCGCGCATGGCGGGAGTCATCACCGAGTACGTCGAGCTCTCCCGCGTCGATGCGCCGCCGTGGCTGCCGTCGGGCGCCATTGCCAGCACCTGCAGCGGCGAGCGGTATTCGTCAGACAGGGTCATCGCCTCCTCCAGCACCGCCCGGCAGGCCGCCGCCGCATCCGCGCCGCGGCGAAGCGCCTCGACCGCCATCCGCGCCGACTGCGCGCGCATCGCCAGCTCGCCACGGCCCGTGCAGGCGGCGGCGCCGGCCGCGTTGTCGCAGTAGTTGCCGGCCCCGATCACCGGCGAGTCGCCGACCCGGCCCGGGTGCTTCCAGGGGTAGCCGCTGGTGCTGACACCGACGCAGAGGTCGCCACGGCCGTCCCGGGCGATGATATTGACGGTGCCCCAGTTGCCCTCGGGCGGCACCATCCGCTGCATCATCTCGTGCGCGGCGCGGCGGTAGCGGCGGTCCCCCTCCGACTCCGACCCGTCCCACGAGGGCTCATCCAGCCCCTCCCGCCACCGCCGCAGCGCCTCCTCGGTCAGCGTCTGCTCCTGCGGGAAGCCGAGGTCGGCGGCGAACCGCTCGGCGCCCTCGCCGACCAGCATCACGTGCTGGGGCAGCCGTTCCATCACCTTGCGCGCGATCGAGATCGGGTGCGCGTACCCGCGAACCGCCGCAACGGCGCCGGCCGCTCGCGTGCGGCCGTCCATGATCGAGGCGTCCAGCTCGACAACGCCGAGCAGGTTGGGGATGCCGCCGACACCGACCCAGTGATCCTCGGGGTTCGACTCCACCGCTCTCACCGCCGCCTCGACCGCATCCAGTGCGCTGCCGCCGGCGGCCAGGATCTCGATGCCGGCGGGCAGACCGACCTCGCCGCGTTCGCTGGCGATCATGATCGTCCCCGCCATGGCGGCACGACTCTAGATGATTGATCGATATCTCCGTGAAGTCCAAGGCGCAAGGCGGAGCCTTGCACCGGTCACGAGCGATCTGCGATCACGCAGATCGCGAGTGGGCGAGAACCGAGTCTCGCAAGGTGCAAGGCGGACGCCTTGCACCGGTCATGAGCGATCTGCGATCACGCAGATCGCGAATGGCAGGGAGCGTCAATATCGGGAATATTGGCGCGACCGAGGACGCCGCCAGGCGACGGTTCGCAGC